>UQHO01000039.1 GCA_900540995.1 uncultured Collinsella sp.
CGGCGCTCGCCGCAGCCGAAGCATCGCCGGCACTCGCAGCGCTCTCCCCTGCAGCAGCCGCAGCCGCGGCGGCCTTCTCGGCAGCGGCCTTGCGCGCCTTGGCCTCGGCGGCGGCACGCACCTTCATGGCTTTCTCGCGCGCGGCCTTCACCTCGGGCGTGATAACGCTCATGGGTTCGGCAGTCGAGACCTGGTAGAAAAAGCCCTTAAAGTCAATCTGCATATCGGTGATGGCAAGACCAAACAGGTCGTGCGTTTCGTTTTCAAACGGGAATACCGCCGGATAGTACGAGCTGATGGACGGAATCTCCTGGTACTGGTCGATGCCCTCAACCACCAGGTTCTCGATCGCATAGCTGCCGTCCTGCGCAATATGCTCCTGAGCAGCACGAACGTCGATAAACGTATAGACCAAGCGATACGATCCGTCGTCCACACAGCGCTCGGCATGCATCTGCACAAAGCGCGCGCCGACGCCCTTGAGCGCCTGGACATGTGACAGGAGCTCATCGATCCCGACGGTAGTATAGATAGCCTTTCGCATTACTCGCCCTCCTTTGCAGCGGCGGGCGCGTCGCCGGCCGCGGACGTCCCAGCAGGCGCATCGTCAGCCCCGGCCCCCGCAGCCACAAACCCGCCCTCGCCCAGCTCAACGCCACCATCCCAGGTAGCGGCGCCGCCCACGGTAAGCGGATCGCCGCCAGCACGCATCACGGCCTCCTTCTGATCCAGGATGCCGCACGCCTCCACGATGGCATCGATCACCGTCTCGGGGCGAACGGCGCACCCGGGCGCGTACACATCCACGGGAATCGCGCGGTCCACGCCGCCGATCACGTTATAGGCATCGCGAAACACGCCGCCCGAGCACGCGCAGATACCGCATGCCACCACACACTTGGGCTCGAGCATCTGGTTGTAGATCTGGCGCACGACAGGCAGGTTCTGGGCATTGACCGACCCCGTCACCAAAAAGATATCCGCATGCTTGGGGTTGCCGGTGTTGACCACGCCAAAGCGCTCCGCATCGAACAGTGGCGTGAGCGAGGCCAGCACCTCGATATCGCATCCGTTGCAGCTCGAGCCGTCGTAATGAATAACCCACGGCGAGCGCGACATTTTATGATCCATGGATGCCGCCTCCTAAATAAACACGTCGACGAGGATGGGCATAAGGTTGAGCAGGCCAAACACCAGCGCCACGCCCCATCCGAGCTTAAAGCAGCTACGCCAGGTGCTGCGCGCGAAGGTGTTGTCGATCAGCACCTCGACAAAGTACGTCGCGGCCATCACGACCAGGGCTACGACCCAGCTCACCGGGTTGTCCCAGACAAAGAACATGCCCACCCACATCAAAAACAGCACGGTCTCGCACCAGTGCATAAGGGTCATCTTGGCCAGCGTGCCGCCGCTCATCTCGGTGGCGACGCCCTGGACGATCTCCTGATGCGCGTGATGCGAGTACGAAAGATCGAACGGCGACTTGCGCAGCTTGATGGTGAGCACTGCGAGCAGCGCGAGGAAAATGGGCGCGCTGTACACGATGATGGGGACCGACTGCCCCGTCACGGCGATGGAATCAAAGCTATCGGTGGCAAGGTACAGGCCCACGCTCATCAGCAGAACGGCGGGCTCGTAACTCATGACCTGCAGCAGCTCGCGGTCGGCGCCAACCTGGGCAAACGGGCTTTGCGTCGAGGCGGACGCCAGCACCACAAAGATCGCGGCGAGCGTCACCATAAAGGCGCACAGCAGCGTGTTGGAACCCGACACAAAGATGCCGCCGCCCACGACGGTAAAGATGAGCGCGCACGCCATGTAGGTATCGTCCATGGTGTTTACGCTGGCGGGGGCCTTGCGCAGCAGCTTGGCAACGTCGTAGAAGGGCTGCAGCAAGCGCGGGCCCACGCGGCCCTGCATACGGGCGGACAGCTTGCGGTCAACGCCGTCGATCAGGCCGCCCACAAGCGGCGCAATCAAGGCAAACGCCACGGTACCAATAAAGATGCCCACGACGCCCGAGCCTTCGAAATACTTGCCGCGCAGCACCGAGGGTGCGCTCATGGCAAGCCGCTCAGGCCCAATCCACGCGCAACACAGCAGCGCAAACAAGATAATGCTGCAGCACACGACGCTACCCGCGGGGCCAATACGCTTCTCGCCAAGGGCGTCCTCCGAGTACCAATTGCGCTTTTCGGCCTTCACCTCGCGTCCCATCGAGCCGCGGAAATGGCGGTATTTGTCGGTTCCCACGCCCGAAAGGTACACGTTGACGTGCGGCTTATTGCTCACGCGGAACGATGTCAGCAGCACCACGGCGATAAACGCCACGATAACCACCATCAGATACATGGCGTCCTTGCCGATAACGTACGGCACGCGGCCAAACACCATGGCCAAGTAAGGCGACACCAGACCGCTCGAGATAACCGGGAACGCCACGC
The DNA here is from genome assembly GCA_900540995.1 of uncultured Collinsella sp. Taxonomy (GTDB): domain Bacteria; phylum Actinomycetota; class Coriobacteriia; order Coriobacteriales; family Coriobacteriaceae; genus Collinsella. The sequence goes on from UQHO01000039.1 coordinate 2,445, forward strand.
AGCACAGAATCAGCAGCGCGGCGATGGTGTTGAGCGCCATCCATTCGGTCTTATGGACATTGACCTCAACGTTTTGAGCCGTCGGGTCGACGCCCGAAAGCTTGGCAAGCCACTTGCCCCAGAAGTAAAACGTCGCGGCCGAGCCAAAGGCAAGCACCATGATCATGAGCACGTTGCCGGTCTGCGCGAACGCCACCAGGGCGCCCCACTTGGACACGAGCATGCCAAACGGCGCGACGAACATACCCATGATGCCCAGCATCATCAGGCGCGTCAGGTGCGGCATGCGGCTGAACATACCGTCCATGTCCTCGATATTGCGGCTGCCGATATGATGCTCGGCCGTGCCCACGCACAGGAACAGCAGCGACTTTGCCACCGTGTGGAACAGGATCAGGAAGATGGCGGCCCACACGGCCTCGGGCGCGCCGACACCCAGGCAGGCACTGATGAGGCCCAAGTTGGAAATGGTGGAGTACGCGAGCACGCGTTTGGCGTTGCTCTGCGAGATGGCCATGAGGGCAGCGAGCAAAAACGTGATGGCACCCACACTCGTGACCATAAAGCCAGTCACGGGATAGATGGCATAGAGCGGGCTCAGCTTGACCATCAGGAACACGCCGGCTTTGACCATGGTTGACGAGTGCAGCAGGGCGCTCGTGGGCGTGGGGGCAACCATGGCACCGAGCAGCCAGGTATGGAACGGCATCTGCGCGGCCTTGGTGAGTGCGGCGAGCGACAGCAGGACGACCGGCATCACCAGTAGCGCGGACTGCGCGGTTCCGGCACCGGAAAGCTCAATCATGCCCGAGATGGTCAGCGGCATGCCGTTAACGTGCAGGTACATGAGCCCGGCCAAAAACGCGATGCCACCCAGCATGTTGAGGATGATCTGGGTAAAGGCGTTTTTAATGGCCTCGGGCGTGCGCGTGTAGCCAATCATAAGGAACGAGCACACGGTGGTGATTTCCCAGCCGCAGAACAGCCACTCAAGGTTGTCGCTCGTCACGATAACGAACATGGCCGAGAGGAACAGGAACATGAGCGCCAGGAACTGCGGGCGACGGTCGGGCGCGGTCTGCCCGCGCAGCGCGGCCTCGTGCTCGTCATGGGCCTGGAAGTCCTTCATATAACCCAAGGCATACACGCAGATTAGGCTGCCGACGATGCCGACGGCGAGCACCATGATCACGCTCATGTAGTCCAGGTAGAGCGGCGTTGCCGTGACGGCTTCGGCCGCGGGCAACGTCATGGCTGCAAAGGCGAGCGAACCCACCAGCTGGACTATGCCGAGCACCGTGGTGAGCGCGTTCCTATATTTGTACGCGTTGTACAGGATGACGGCGCACAGGATGACGTCGATGACGGAGCTGATGATCGAGAGCACATGTGAGGTGCCGGGGGCAACCTCAAAGCTCTGCGGGCCCGTGCCAAAAAACATGACGGCGACTACAACTGTCACCGCCATAATAATGCCGGAACCTATGAGCCCCACCGCATCGCGGGCGCGGTCACCGCGCGCGAGCAGCATGCCCAGCGCCGGTACCAGCGGAAACAGGGTAAGGAAATACAGTAGCGTCATACCATCACTCCCCCATGCAAAAACGCTGCAATTGTTTAACGTTATAGCTCAATTGATGAGTAGCGGCAGCGGGTTTTCGGTCAACTGGGGAGTTTTAGGCGTACGGAGTAAGGGCACGTCCGCTTTGGAGCAGAGAGGCGGCAAGAAAAATGCGCCCCTGTGGGCGCACCATCCCGTTTGCTATTCTGCCTTTTTAACGCGCGGCTTGCGACCGCGCGGCTTATCGACCAGTGCGGCCTCACCGCTCTCGCGGTACTGACGGCACCAAGCCTTGACCGAAGACTCGCTGGGAATCTTGTGCTTGATCATGGCCTCGCGAACCGTCAAGCCGTTTTCCAGACGGTCCTTAACCACAGCGAGCTTGACGTCGTACGAATAGGTATGATGATGCGAACCGGCGTTGAGAACGGCGTCGGCACCGCCCACGGCATACGCGCGGGCCCACTGACGAGCCGTGGCCTGGGGAATGCCAAGCTCCGCGGCGAGAGCGCGATGACCGACCCCCTCTTGGAGGATCTCGACGGCGCGCTGCCTAACCTCGGGCGCATGCGTGCGAGTCCTAGTTGCTTCCGACATACCTGCCACTTCTTAGCCTTAGCCGTTAATCTGCTTTCTTACGTGCAAGTTAGATAGTAGCATTTTACTGTTTGCTCAAAGCAGTTAATTAAAATAGACGCGGCGTTATCTGGGCATTTGGCACCAAATTACGACATTTCTTTATCGATTATTTACGCCGGTAGCTGACTCGCAGCTAATCGTCATTCGCTTGTCAACAAAATTGGCATCTCTTTATGTCCTTTGGTATAGAGGATATAGTTATTAACCCCTCCCCCAATATTTTTGAGTGATCTGCAAGGCAGTAGACGTCCTCACTCCTCATGATTACCGCGCATTGCCATTCATCGGAGCAAAACAAAAAGGGCGGGACCTGCTGCGCTTGCAGGCCCCGCACCGGTTGACACCCGACGGGACACAGCCGGGCGAGACGGATCCGTGCTACCGCCCCGCCTGGCCGCGATGTTCAACTACAGCTCGTTGGCCGCGTGATACGCCGTGCGAATGGCACTCGCAATGTCGGCGGTGCGCTCACCCGAGCAGTCGCCCACGCAGGTCACGGGCACCGTCACGCCATCCAGGTCAAACGCGTTGGCCTTGGAGCCCACGGCCATCACCACGTAATCGCAGGCGATCTTCACCGGCTCCTCGGCGCCGTCCTCGGTGGTGCGAACAGCCTCCACGCCCTCGTCGGCAATGGCGGTCAGGCGGGTCTTAACATGCTGCTCCACGTTGTGCTCTGCAAAGTCGCTCATAATCAGCGGCAGAATGGTCTCGGACTCGCCCGCGGCAATCTTGTCGAGCATCTCCACGATCGCCACCTCGCAGCCGTGCTGCAGCAGGTACTCGGCAGTCTCGGTGCCCACCAGGCCGCCGCCAATGACGGCGACGCGGCCGCTGAGCTCCACCTTGCCGGCCAGCACGTCCCAGCTCGAGACGACCTTCTCCGAATCGGCACCCGGAACGGGGATGACCACGTCGTGTGCGCCCACGGCCACAATCGCAGCGTCGGCGGCGTTGAGGTCCTCAGCGGTAGCGGCATGGTTGAGCTCGACCTTCACGCCCAGGCCGGGCAGAATCTTCTCGTAGTACTCGACCGAGCGCATGATCTCGTCCTTGCGCGGAGGCGCGGCCGCCAGCACAATCTGGCCGCCCAGATGATCGCTCGCCTCGTAGACGGTCACGTCGTAGCCGCGCCTGGCCGCCACGCGCGCGGCCTCCAGACCGGCGATGCCGCCGCCCACCACGGCGATCTTCTTGTCGCCCTCGCCCGGCTTGATGGCGATGGTCGCCTCGTCGCCGTTCTCGGCATTGAGCACGCACGAAATGTACTTGCGGTTTTGAATCGCATCGACGCAACCCTTGTTGCAGTTGAGGCACTCGCGGATGGGCTCACCCGTGGCGGCCTTCAGCGCAATGTCGGGGTCGCACATGAGCGAGCGGCCATAGGCGATGATGTCGGCGGCGCCGTCTTCCAGAATCTTCTCGCCGGCCTCGACCGAAACCACGCGGCCCACGGTTGCCACCGGCACGGAGACCAGGGCCTTGACGCGCTCGGCCACGGGCAGCGTCCAGTTGTAGGGCATGGCGCCCATGGGCGGAATGGTGTCGCCCATGTTGCCGGTGTGGTTGGCCTGTGCGACCTGGATCATATCGATGCCCGCGCCCTCGAGCAGCTTGGCGAACTCGCAGGCCTCGTCGGGTAGCAGGCCGCCCTTGCCGCGCGGCGTGCCGTCGGGGTTCTCCATGATCACGGGGAGCTTGTACTCCACCATCAGCTGCGGCGCGGCTTCCTTAATGGCAGCGACGACCTCCAGCGCATAGCGAACGCGATTCTCGAACGAACCACCGTACTCGTCGGTGCGCTGGTTGAGGATAGCCGAGCACAGCGAACCCACCAAGCGGTCGCCGTGGACCTCGATGGCGTCGATGCCGGCCTGCTGCGCGCGAGCGGCCGAGGCAGCGATGGCCTCCTTGATCTGGGTGAGCTGCTCTACGCTCGCCTCGTTCACAAAGTGCTGCATGTCGTGATGCAGCTTGGCGTAGGCCTGGTTGCGGATCTCGTTGGACTCGGCCATCTTGGCGGCAAAGGTCTCCTCGTCGCCGGCGGCCTTGGCCTCCTGCGCGGCCTTGGCGGCGGCCATGGAACCCATGACCATGCGGCCGACACCGGGCACATCGTACTCGGGGTGGAACAGCTGCAGCGCGACCTTGGCGCCGTGCTTGTGGACGGCATCGGCCAGCGCCTTAAACGTGGGGATCTGGGCGTCGGTTGCCAGCTTGGGCGTGGGGCTTGCGGTCATGACGGGAGCGACGTCGCCGATGACGATGTAGCTCACGCCGCCACGGGCCAAGCGCTCGTAAAAAGCCAGGCTGCGCTCGCCGATGGAACCGTCACGCTCCTCGTAGCCGGTGGTCAGCGGCGGAAACATAATGCGGTTCTTGAGCTCAAGGGGGCCAACCGTAATGGGCTGGAGCAGCTTGGATGCAGGTGTGGTCATGGACATTCCTCTCTTGTAGGCGCGGCGGCGATGATGCCGCGTAGTTATCTAGAGGATATGGCATGGGAATACAGCAGCGCAACGGAAATCGGCGGACAGCAGGTAGCGGCAGGTGGATGGGGATGGGCGGGGCGGCCCGTCGGTTTATCTCAATCTGTAACAGTTACGCGGCAAAACCGGGTCTTACTGTTACAGATCGAGACAAACCAAACCCGCCTGCTAGAAAATCTCAATCTGTAACAACAACTCGGCAAAAACCGTCCCTCGTGTTACAGATTTAGACAAACACGACCCAACCCACCGGTATATCTCGATCTGTAACACCTAGCCGTCCAAATCGGGTCTAGATGTTACAGATCGAGATCTTTGATTGAGAGGCCGAGAATTGGACCGAAAACACGGTCCCGGGATAACAAAAAAGCTCGCCGGCTAGGCCGACGAGCTGCAAGTTCTTGGTCGCGGGGGCAGGATTTGAACCTACGACCTCCGGGCACCCTTTTCAAATTTTAGTTTCCCGAGGTCACACGTTGTATCATCCCAGCTCAAACCCTATTTTTCGACCAAAACAGTGTCACTCGGTATCACGTAAAATCACGTAAAATCACGCTCATACATATTACCATACAGATTACCTCGAACCCCTAGGTCGTACGGAGCATGTCCACCAAAACGGAGACGTTGGTCGTATCCGTATAGTAGCTGCGATTCACCTCGGGGCTGTGCCCGAAATACGCCGAGCGAATCAAATCGGGAACGCCTTTCTGCATCCACTCGGTGTTGATGGTCGCGCGCCAGACATGGGTCGAGACCTTATCGAGAAGGGGTATGCCCAAGGCGTCTGCCAACTCGTGATAGAGCTTCTTAATGGCATGCTGCGCGTTGTTGATGTCCCACGCGCTGCCAGGAGCCGCGGGGGCGGGGAACAGCAGCGCGCCTGGTTCGGCCCCCGCTCTTTCCAGCCGCGCCCTCATGCGCTCGGCAACGCGCTCGTCAAGGATGGGGATGGTACGCCCGCGATGGGTCTTTGACACCTCGGTCGTCACGGTAACACTAAGCAAGCCGTCCTTGTCCTCAACGTTCGCGCGGCTGAGCAGTCTCGCCTCGTTGATGCGAAGCCCCGTCACTGCCTGCAGCAACGTGATCTCAACGACAGCGCGGCGCAGATTGCGCACATCCTCAACGGTATAGTGCCCTCTTTTCGGCGGATTTACATCATTAGGGTCAATCGCAAGCAGGTATTCGAGCACGCGCCCGCGCTCCCCCGGCGTGAGCGCCTGTCCGCCCGGAGCCTTGTTTGTCATGCGACACTCAGGCAGGCGCGGCCTGAAGCTCTTGAGGGGGTTGTGGGCGATTACCTCGTCGCGCACCAAAGGCTCAAGAACATATTTGCTCACCGTCTTTTGGCAATGCTTGGCGGTAGAGGTGCCGTGGCGCCTTGCCATCCCATCCAAGATGCCTTCGAGGTTGCGCGGGCGAACCGCGTCCGCGATGCGAAAGCCCCCAAACGCCTCCGCCGCGAGATTGAGCACGTGGCAGTATTTGTCCCGTGTTCGGGGTCGCAAGATGGAATCATCGGTGCGCTCGATTCCGGGGATTACCTCTTTGCGGATATAGTCGCGCATGCTCGACGAGCCCTTCCAAGGAGTGCTGCCCCCGCCTGTTGCGAGAATTTCCTCAGCTTGGGCATGAGCGCGGCGGCGCAGTTCGCCTTTGGTGCACTTCCCCTTGGTCGTCTTCTTGATGAGACGCCCGTTCAGCAAGCGCATGCTCCACTGCATGCGATAGCCGCCGTCGGGCGTCGGCGCAATCTTTGCGCGGTCAATGCTTGTCTCTCCAAGCTCAAGGGCGACGCGGGACATGTTTTACCTCCCTTCCTTTGCGTCGCCTATCGGCGAGCATCTCCGCTCGCCTTTACCTGATGTTCGACAATCCAGTCCTGCACGTCGCTCAGGCGATACATCACAGGGGAGCGCTTCTTGCCCAGGCGAATGTACGCAGGCCCTCGACCCTTGCAGCGCCAGTTCGCGAGCGTACGAGAGCTGATGCCCAGCACGAATGCGGCCTCTTTTGAGTCGATGAGAAAAATGGAATCGGTTTCGTTTGTAGCCATGACTGCCTCCTGGCAACAGGCACAGCCGCAATAGCGGCGTGCATCCTGGCCAGAAGGCGCTCCCATCGGATGCGATACGCACACCCGCGCTTCCTGACATGCGGGAATCGGCGAAACCCAATTCGCGCGTCCCGCGAGCCGACCTGCAGCGGTCTTTTGGCCTTGCCCAGCCCGAGCAGGGGTTTGGTGCATCGGACATGGCGTGGGGAGGCTCTGTTTCCCCGAGGCAGCCTCTTAAGGCGTCATGGGAGACGCCACCTGCATCCAGTGGTTAGCGCTTCGAGGAGACGGAGGCGCCAGAGCACGAGGCCTCAAACGGCCTGATGACATCTTACCCCGCCGTGCCATTCTTGCCAAACGGGGAAAATGTCGCTTGTTTTTAGGCACATCGTCCGGGAAGACCGATGCCGAGGGCAACGAGAGAGACGCGCCCGTTTTCACGCCGCGTTTTTCGGAAAACAGTTCCATAAAGTCACCATAAGCGGCAGGGCAAGCCCCGCACTTGCAACGCACGCTCGCACGCGCCTCATCCCGTCGTTGCATGATCGGGGCGACGCCGTTGCGGCCTCGCGGCAGTCTTGCGGCAGGGCTTTTCAGACCCGAACTGCCACCCCAAACCCCCGCCCGCAGGCTCGCAAGGCGGGACTGGCAACCCTGGCAGCCCCTCCCGCCACCGCAAAACGGGTAGCGGTGGAAGAAGACGTACACGAAAAGGCAGGGGACGGTTTTACCTGTGTCCATGTACTATTTAGGCTGCCAGGACTGCCAGCGCCCTCTCAGCCCCCATCGCCGCAGAAGGAAGGGCGGCAGGAAGTCGCCGCGCCGGCCCCTGCCGCGCACCTGCCAGACCTGCCGTGCGCCACCTTCTCCGCCGCGGCGTCCTCGCTTCACGAAAACAGCACACCGACTTTCCGCTCATTTACGAACAGAAAGCCCTTCTACCTGCGCTTTTGCAGAAAACGAGGTCTTCTCAGTCACCGAATGTCACGGTAAAACATTCTAAAAAACACCGCGAAAGATACGGAGGAGAAGCCATGGGACAGACGTATAACGAGCTTATAAGAACCGTGACCGAAGACTATCTTGGGGGCGTCGATGTGGACAGCGACCCGTCTCCAGAAACCATTGAGAATGAGCTGCTCCAAGCCACCAACAACGCCATTCAGGAGTACAACCTCGGCCCTCGTGACCCCAATGCCCCTATCGGCGCAAAGCCGAAGGACGCCTACCCCGACCAGAAACCGCCTGGCGAGCGCCTCAGGAAGCTCAAGGAGCTTCTGCCCCTCCAGATTGCGCTTGCCATCAAGGAGGTCCACCATGCCAAGCTCATCTGCTGGGCGGCAGACGAGGGGGACGGAAACTACGACGTGGGCGTGTACCAGTCGGAGGGGGACGCCAAGGGCGTCTACGACACCAGAAGCGACAACCTCACGCGACTTATCCGCCGCTATGACGCAACGATCAGCAAACGCAACGTCGATGAGGTCGTTGCGATCTTGCGCGCGGTGTGCGAGGTGGTGTCCCCCTGCACCAACCCCGACCTCGTCGCCGTGAACAACGGCCTGTACGACTATGGCAACAAGATTCTCATGGACTTCGACCCCGAGCTGGTGTTCACCTCCAAAATCGGGACGGACTTCGTAGAAGACGCCCCCAATCCCGTCATCCGCAACAACGAGGACGGCACCGACTGGGACGTGGTGACGTGGATGGACGAGCTTTCCGACGACCCCGAGGTCGTGGAGCTTCTTTGGCAGGTTCTCGGTGCGGTCGTGCGCCCCAACGTCGACTGGAACAAGAGCGCGTGGCTGTACTCGACCCTCGGCAACAACGGCAAGGGGACGTTTTGCACCCTCGCCCGCAACCTCTGCGGCAAGGGGGCGTGGGCGTCCATCCCCATCAAGGCGTTCGGGGACGACTTCAAGCTCGAATCCCTCACGCGCGTCTCCGCCATCATCACCGACGAGAACGACACGGGCACCTACCTGGACGATGCGGCGGCGCTCAAGTCCATCATCACGGGAGACCCGTTCTTGATGAACCGCAAGTTCAAAGACCCGCGCTCGGTGAAGTTCCGGGGCTTCATGATTCAGTGCATCAACTCGCTGCCGAAGCTTCGCGACAAGTCGGAGTCTCTGTACCGCCGCCTTCTGGTGATTCCCTTCGAGAAGCGCTTCGAGGGCTGCGAGCGCAAGTACATCAAGGGCGACTACCTGAACCGACCCGAAGTCCTCGAATACGTACTCCACCGCATCCTCGCAAAGACCGATTACTACGAGCTTGACGCGCCCGGGGCGACGCGCAGGCTCCTTGCCGAGTATCGCGAGGTGAACGACCCCGTGCGCCAGTTCCTCGACGACATCCTGCCGCAAGTCGCTTGGGATTTGCTCCCCTGGCAGTTCCTCCACGACCTGTACCGTCACTGGTCGCGGCGCAACAACCCCTCGGGAAGGGTTCAGTCCAAGCAGGTCTTCGTCAAGGAGGTCAAGGCGCTCCTGCCCCAGCACGGCATTGGATGGAGCTCCACCCAAAACCCCGTCCGCGCCCCCTCAAAGATGGGCTGGTCCGAACCGCTCATCTTGGAGTACGAAGTGACCGAGTGGATGGACAGAGCCTTTCGCGGCATCAACCCCGACCGCGCGTGCATGCCCGCCAGCATAAAGGAGCGATACGAGGGGCTGGTGCGAGACGTCCCACAAGGCGAGCCGTAAGTCAACCCGCAGCCCGCTGAGCCTCATGATGCGGACCGCCGCGAAAGCGAAGCGATCTGCCCCGCACCGCAGGGGCAGTCGCTTCGATCACGGCGGCATCCACTGTTTCGATAGGGACGGACGGCTTTTCGCCTCCGTCCCTTTTCATGTGGCGCTCCGCCGGCACCCAAGCCCGCTGGCGTACGTCCTGAGACGGCATCGGCGAGTGCCTTGCGCTCGCAGCGTTTGCGACCCTGAGGTCGCATCGAGGGGGACTGTCGGCTATGCCGACCGCAGCGCACGCTGCGTCAGTCCCCCTTATGCCCTTTTCCCCTTTTGTCCCTCGGAGCGTAACGCGGAGAGGGATGGGGAAGTTTCTCCTGATATATGGCGCGAAGCGCTGTAGAAAATACGTTAGTTTTCAGGGGTTGGATTTGTCGAAGATTGCGACAATTGTAGAAAGCGCTTCGAAAAGCCCCATAAACGGGGCAATCTTCTCGGAGTTTTTCTACAAGTTCAGGCGTAAAGTGACGACGTGTAGAAAGTGCGTCTTGAGTGTGCGCGGAGCAAAAAATAAAGGGCGCAGCGATTGTTTTCGCTGCGCCCTTCGGCGTCTTTTCAGTCGTAGATTATCGGAGCGGGCACGAGCTGCCAAGCTGTGCCTAGATGATTTACCCCAAGGACGTACAGGTCAAGCTCCTCGTCGTAGAACACCGGCTCGCCCGTGTGCTCCATGACAAACGACGGGTCCTGTATGATGTACCACTGGAAAATCTCCTCCCACGGTGCCCAGTCTCCGCTCACAAGCTCAAGCGGGCGTTTTGCCATCTCGTTTGCGAGTACCATGTTCCCGCACGTCTCGGCGAGGTCGGCGTAGGTCTTGATGCCGTAGTCACTCATCGCTTTTCCCTTCCGCTTCCCGCCCCTCGGTTCGCTTGAGGTATTCCGCCACGCAGCAGCGCATGGTGCGCAGGGTCTCGCAGTCGATGCTCTGGGCGAGGATGTCCCCGTCGAGGACGACCTCGCCCAGAGCGTTCACGAACCGCCACTCCATCACGTTGTCGATGCGCTTGAGCACGTCCTTCAGGGTGCCGCTGTCGCGCACGGGGGTGTTCCCGTCCACCTTCGCCATGCGCTCAAGCTCCTTGGCCTTCGCCGAGCAGATGCGGGCGGTGCGCCTGAGCACCTGTGCCCTCCACATGGCCTCCTCCTGGGGGCCGTTGGGTTCAAGACGCTCCTTGTCCATCGTGTACCTCCTTATCTTCGTTTCAGAGGCACCCGACGCCGCAGGCGTCTTTCACACATGCCCATCCAAAGCCCAGCGAAAGACCTCCGAAAGACCTTCGCAGGGGCTCTGTTCGGACAGGGGCGCGAAAAGGTCTCAGAACAGCCCACCGGAAGACCCCGAAAAGCCCTTCAAAAGTCGGTGCGCTGTTGCTGATCCTGTTTCGCGGTATTCCGGAGCATCTGGGCAAAAAACAAGGGGAGCACCCGTTGTATGGGTGCTCCCCTTGCTCGGGAAACGGACACCTGCACGCGACTTGAGGGAGGGCGATTTCCCGTGGGTGTGCCCGTAGAGATGGACGATGCCGTCAGGCACGTCGGGGGCGTATTTCAATAACGCCTTGTCCAGCGAGTTCGCTGCGACGTCCTTCAGCTCGACCTTGTCGTCGTATGCGTTAGCGGGTCGCTCCGCAGTCGCAATACTGGTAGTCCACATAGGTCTGTGTCTCGTATCGACCGTGGTCTTCTTCGTGGGAGCCGGCAGGGACGCGCTGTGTCTCGTAGACGGTTTCCATGCGATAGTTACCGAAGTAACCCTGCTTAATGAGTTCAACGGCATGTGCTTTAGCCACGCTTGAGTCTGTGGTTGCGAAACCGTCCTCTGCGAAGATATATCGCGTGCCGACAGGTACCTGCTGGTCTGTGTAGTCGGTCACGGTTACGATGTTCGGAATCCAGACCTGCTTGGTCGCGATGTGGTCCTTCCAGCTGTGGCTGTGCGCCGGTGCGGAAGGCTGGTTCGAAGAACCGCTCGAAGACCCGCCGGAAGTATTGGAACCGTTGTCTGCGTTGCCGTTGTCAGTCTTATTGCCGTCATTCTTGGCAGACGGGGTCGTCTGTGCGGGCTTGTCGTTGACATCGACGTCCTTGTCGGCGTCGGTCGCCTCCTGCTTGGTCTTGTCGCTCGCGTTCGGGTTCTTGGCGACGTTGCCGTCGAGCTTGTCGAGGATGCCCGTGCCGGCGTCGCCCTTCAGGGTCTCGTCGCCCTTCTTGATGGCGTCCTTGGTCTTGTCGACGATGTTCGCGAGCATCTCGTCGGTGACCTTGTCGGCGGGAATCTGCGCCATGGGGCAGTTGACCGCAGGCGCAGTCTTCGCGTCGGCGTCGACGGTGATGTCGACGGGAGCACCCGTGTTGTAGATGTCGAAGGCGGAACCGTCGGAGTTGACGGGGCTGACGAAGCTCACGGTGTAGTCGCCCTCGGCGAGTGCGACCGTGGAAGTGCCCTTGTTGCCCTCGGCATCGGGGGTCACCGCGTGGTAGAAGTCCACATCGTTGCCCTCGATATGGGCAATGGCGGGCGTGGAGTTCTCGTCCCAGCCGTTGTCGGCCGTGACGTTGAGGGTCACATCGACGGTTCTTGACTCCTGCTGTTCTGGTTGTTGCTCGGACGTTGCGAACGCTCCACTTGCCACGGCTATCGCAACAACGATCGCAACAACGATCGCAGCGGCTATCGCTGCGACTTGGGGCTTATGAGAGCGCGCCCACTGGGAAAGTTTATCCATTGTCTTCTTCCTCCTTTCTCGTTGTTTCTTTGCAAGCAATTTCGGTCACAACTTGCATATGTGGTTAATCTACCTCCACGCCCTCGGTGCCTGGGGTGTCGAGGATGAATCCGTGGTGACCCTGCTCGACGGCGGTGTACAGGCCGTCGTATCCCAGGAAGTAGAGGTCGTATACCGTCCAGCTCATGTCTCGCTTGGAGAACTCGATGGAGTCGTCGCCGACCGTCAGGGTCTCGGAGACGGCGTTGTTGCCGGTGTCGTCGGTCTCGATGCTGAGCGAGAAGGGCTGCGCTTCTTCCACATAGCTCCCTGAGTTGAGCTTGTCGAGCTTGGTGTTGTCCTCGTCAATCTTGGCGTTGTTGTCCGAGATGCGGGACTGAGCCTCGCTGATGTCGCTCTCGATGACGCCAAGGGTATCAGGGTCGCTTGCGTAATCCCCCTTCTCCTCGTTCATGTCATCAAGGTCGGCCTGCAGCTCGTCATTGTCCTGCCTGAGTACCTTGATGTCGTTTTCCAGCTCAGCAATCTTATTCTCGCGATTCTGCTGCTGGGCGAGCTTGATTATCTCCTCGTTGGATTTCCCGTTCAAATCTCCGTATGACATGTCTGTGTCGTACACGGTGACGTTGCCAGCACCGTCGAAGGCGTAGGCAGTGTGCACCATTCCGTCTTTCTTTGGCTCGCCGTTTGAGTGGAACCACAGGCATTCCGAACTGAACGCCTGCGAAGCGGTGATGGGTTCGTCCGATTGGGCGGGCTCATTACTTCCGCTGCACCCCGTAAGGGGGAGGGCGAGCAGCGATGCCGCCACTATTGCCGATAGGGCAAGACCTTTAATTCTCATTCTTGTACCTCCTGTTGTGGGTTCCTCGATACTCCCGCCGCATTCTTTCGAATGCGGCTCCATACATTAACTGCATAAGCATATAACAGCCCTTGCAGTTTATTATAATTCTGAACAATCGCCCATACGATTCAAGGCAACTTGATTTTGACGGGCGGTTAAAATGAAATACTTCGACATAGGACAGCGCATCAGGCGCTACCGCAAAGCCTGCGGACTATCGCAGGAGGCGCTCGCACAAAAAGTTGGAATATCTGTAACGCACATGAGCCACATCGAAACGGGCAACACCAAGCTGAGCCTGCCCGTGCTCGCAAAGATTGCAGAGGAGCTGTCGGTAGGCACCGACGCTTTGCTCAATGACGCCCCAAAACCCGACAAGGCGAAGCTTTCCGCCGAGGTGCAAGAGATTCTTGATTCATTCGAGATTGACGAGTTGCCCGTTGCGGTTGAGGTGCTCCGAGCGCTCAGAGATAGCCTGGCGAAACGCAGGGTCTAAGGCTTTTTTCGCTCATACATATTACCATACAGATTACTTTGGGCATTTTTGCCCCAAGGCAACGAAAAAGCCCTGAACCGTTTTACCAGTTCAGGGCTGAAATTTATGGTCGCGGGGGCAGGATTTGAACCTACGACCTCCGGGTTATGAGCCCGGCGAGCTACCAGACTGCTCCACCCCGCAATGTCTGGGCGCCTCATGTGCGCAAGAAAGAATATTACGCGGGAGTTCGGTAAACGGCAAGGAAAATCTCGTGGAGCATAATTCCTTCATATTTGAACCCCTCAGCCACTATCACCGTAAACGAATCGCAGCCGAGCGCCGTCGGCGGCGCGTATACAATGGTGCGCGTCCTTTTACGCCGACACCGGGAGTAGACATGCTGCTCGCTATCGATATGGGAAACACGCAGACGGCCATGGGCCTGTTTGACGGAGACGAGCTGGTGCAGTCGTGGCGCATGCCCACCGACCGCTCTTATACCGCCGACGAGATCCATGTGCGCCTGATGGGTTTCTTTAAGATGTACGGCCTTTCGCTCGACGCGGTCGACGCGATCGCCTTTGCGGGCGTGGTGCCGCAGCTCTCGCGCGAATGGCACGCCGTGGCCGACCGCATTGCGGCGGATGCCATCGTCATCGGGCCACAGACGGCCGCGGTGACCAAGCTGCGCGCGGCGCGACCCCAAGCCGTGGGCGCCGACCGCGTCGCTAACGCCGTCGCAGCCGAAGCTTTCTACGGCGCGCCGGCGATCGTGGTGGACTTTGGCACCGCGACCAATATCGACGTCATCGATGAGGACGGTTATTACATTGGTGGAGCGATTGCGCCGGGCATCCGCATTTCGATGGACGCGCTCGCCGCCCGAGCCGCCAAGCTCGCCAGCGTTCCGCTCGAGGCGCCCGAACACGCCATCGGCCGCGATACCGAGGAGTGCATCAAGGTCGGTGCCGTGGTGGGCGCCGCCGCCATGGCCGAGGGCCTGGTCGCACGCATGAAGCGCGAGCTGGGTCGTGAGGACGCCACCGTTATCGCCACGGGCGGTCTCGCCGGCATCGTCGCCGATTCGACCGATGCCTTCGACGTGGTCGACGGACAGCTCACCATCAAGGGTATCTGCGAAATCTACCGCCGTATGCAGGAGCTGGGATAGAGCAGGGGCTTAAGTCGAGCACGAACGCGAGCGGCGAACTAGGCAACGCATCGGTCCTATTCCTCAAAATCGAAAATTTATCAGTTTTGAGGAATAGGCTTTCTGCTACGCCTCGCCGCATAGCCACCTCGCCAGGTCCACGATCTGCACCCCATTGCGGTCCGTGGCCTCGTGATGCGTTCGGGCGAGAATCATCTTGGGGTACGCGTCGCCAATGCTCAGCAGTGGCGAAATCTCGCGTTCAAATGTCTTATCCGAGCTGATGTCGTCGCTCACCTGAATGTAGAGCTTCTCGCTTCGCTTGATTGCTATAAAGTCAATTTCCTTTTTATAGAGCACACCGACGTATACCTCGTATCCGCGGCGCAGCAGCTCGATGGCCACCATGTTCTCGTATACGCGTCCCCAATCCATATCACGTGTACCGAGCAGTGCGTATTTGAACGCGTGGTCTGCCAGGTAATATTTCTCGCCGCTCTTAAGGTGTTTTTTGCCGCGAATGTCGTACCGACGAACTTTATAGAAGGCAAACGCATCGCACAGGTACCCCATGTACGTGCCGACCGTCTTGTTCGTAATCTTTAGCCCATCCGCGTTCAAAATATCCGTA
Organism: uncultured Collinsella sp.; assembly: GCA_900540995.1. Classification (GTDB taxonomy): domain Bacteria; phylum Actinomycetota; class Coriobacteriia; order Coriobacteriales; family Coriobacteriaceae; genus Collinsella. Next base: position 17,781 of record UQHO01000039.1, read on the forward strand.
ATGTTACGTGCCGACGTTATGTTGGATACGTTGTCCATCATGTAATCGGCAATGCGCAGCAGCGCCGATTCGTTTCTCACGTTATGCCGCTGCACGATATCTCTCACGATGAGCGTTTTGAAGACATTGGAGAGATATTGATAACGCTGCTCCTGCAGTGGATAAGGGTAGGAGCCGGACATACCGCCGGTTCTCGCGTACTCATCGAAGTCGCGGTCGACCTCGCCCTCGTCGCCATAGAGTCGATACTCCTCAAACGAGAATGGGAAAACCTCGATCTCAAACGTACGCCCCGTAAAGAGCGTCGACAGATCGCTCGACAGCAAAAAGGCATTCGATCCGGTAATGAATATGTCGTACTGCTCGGATGCGTGGAGGCTGTTGATCGCACGCTCAAAACCGTCGCACATCTGAACTTCATCGATAAGCAGAAAGTTTTGTTTGCCGGACACTCGATGCTCTTTTACATAGGCGAGCAGCGCGTGATACTCGAGCAGATTCTCGAACTCATCGAGGTTGTAGTTGATATGGATGACATTCGAATTGGACAGATTTGCCTCCACGTAATCGCGGAGGGCCTCGAGCAATTTTGATTTACCGCTACGACGGATGCCCGTGATGACCTTGATGTCCGGCACGCCAATAAGGCTCGTCAACGTGTCCATATATGACGTTCTATTGATGAGTTTCATTGGGGCCTCCTCGCGGTCTTTTATCGCTATTCCTCAAAATTGAAAAATTTTCAGTTTTGAGGAATAGGCTCTATAGCGAATATACCTCGCGAAAGACCGAGCTGCCTTAATCCTATTCCTCAAAAACGAAAATTTTTCAGTTTTGAGGAATAGGGCGCTGGCAACCCATTCCCCAGATAGGCGAAACCCTCCCCGGCACAGGCCGAGGAGGGTCTTGTTGTCATGTCTATCTTTGGGCGCGAACGCCCCGCGCTACAGCCCGCGAATTCGTACGGCCTCGGGCGGAAACTCCTGCTCGCCGGCATCGGTCTTAATGGTCGCGCGACCCCAGATGTCCAGGCCCGCAAACACACCGACCGCAAGCGGCAAGCCGTTGGGCGACACCGCCGCAACTTGGCGGCCCAGCAGCGGCACCATGTCGAAGTACTCGCCCAACACGGGGGCCAGCGGACCGGCAGCGCCCTGCGGCGTGTTGGCAACAACCGCCCAGGTGTCCACACGGGTCAGCACGGCGGCGGCCAACTCCTCGACCAGCGCTTCGTCAGCCACGTCCACACCAAGCTCGCCCAGCGCCGAACGCTCAATATCCACCGTCACGGCACCGAACATGCCCGCAGCACCGGCACCGCCGTTCACGGCAACACGCGCGAGCGACGTCTCAAACGCAGGCGCACCGCACACGATATCGCTCGGCCACTGGATACCCACCTTGCCGGCAAGGCCCAGGCCCGGCGTCGACGCCGTGCCCACGAGCGCGTCCATCATGCCCATCGCCGCCACAAACGGCAGGCCGTGGAAGGCGTGCATATTCACATCGGGGCGCACAACCAGCGAAAACGTCAGCGAAGCATCGCCCGCGCTCCACGCGCACCAGCCCGCGGACACGCCCTCGCGGCCCGCGTCACGCGCCGCGTCGAGCTCGGTACCAGCGGCAACAGCATTCATCTCGATCATCTACATGCGCCCCAATTCGCCCACGATATGGCCCACGCGGTCCTCGGGCTCCTTGACCTCGACGCCGTTGTAGCGGAAGAACCGCGCCGGATCGTGCATCAGATCCTCGAGCGGCACCAGCACAAAGTCGCGCTCGCCGATCAGCGGATGCGGCAGGCGCAGCTTTTTGCCGCCGTGGGTCTCGCCGTCCATCCACAGCAGATCCAGGTCGATGGTGCGCGGACCGTTGGCCTTGGCCTTTTTGGAACGGTCGCGGCCCAGCTCGGCCTCGATCTTCATGAGCTCGTCGAGCAGCACCAACGGCGCCAACTCGGTCTTGATCTCGATGACGGCGTTGGCAAACGCGTCCTGGCGTGTCTCGTAGGCCGGCTCGCTCTCGTAGATCTTGGAGGAGTTGGACACGCAGGTGAGTGGAATCTCGGCGATCATGTCGCGTGCGGCGCGGATATTGTCGCAGCGATGCCCCAGGTTAGAGCCCACGGCCACAAACGCGCGGCGCGGCTGCGGCTTGGCAACCGCCCAGTAGCCGTTCAGGAACTGCGCAAAACCCGCGGCGTCGTGCACGCGCACGATGTTGGCACCGGCCTGGATGGCGCCCAGGCACACGCCAAACGTAGCGGCATCGCGCTCGGCGGCCTCGGTCACGCCCGAGACGGCGCCCACAAAGCGCTTGCGCGATACAGCGCACATGAGCGGATAGCCCAGTGACGCCATCTTGGCAGTCTCGCGCTGGATGACGATGTCCTCGTTGGCCGTCTTGCCAAAGCCAGGACCGGGATCGATGCAGATGCGGTCGCGCGACACGCCGGCGTGGATGAGCGCGCGAGCCTGGTCGGACAGAAAGCCCATGACGCGGCGCATGATGGGTGCCGAATCGGGCAGGGTGAAGCGGCGGAGCTGCGAGGTGGGCACGTAGGCTTCCTCGCGGCGGGCGCTGCGGCGCATCATGGCGGCCAGGTGGTCATTGGGCTCCGATGCGGCCTCGGTGGCTGCGGGCGCGGCCTCGGGCGCGGGTGCGACGGTCTCGGCGGCAGTAGCCTGCTCGGCGGCGGGCGCCTC
>UQHO01000040.1 GCA_900540995.1 uncultured Collinsella sp.
GAACGCAAGAGGGGGAGCCCGCCGGCGGGCGGGCGAAGCCGGTGCGGATCCGCGAAGCGGATACGCGGACGTCCTTTCGCCCGCACCATTAAATGAAAGAGCTCCCAGCAATGGGAGCTTTTTTGTTATGCACGATCTCCTTGGACGGGTATCCTAATGCCAACGTGTGCCTATCAGAGGAGAGACCATGCTGTTTTCCGGTATCATCGCCGCCCTTACCAGCCTTTTGATTCCCATCATCATCCTGTTGCTGCTGCTCCCCAACGCCTGTTATGTCGTTGAACAGCAGCACGCCGTAATCATCGAGCGCTTGGGTAAGTTCAACCGTATCGTCAACGCGGGCTTCCACGTGAAGGTGCCCGTGATCGACCGCAAGGCCGCCACGGTGAGCCTGCGCACCATGAAAAACGGTTTTGGCATCGACGTTAAGACCCAGGACAACGTGACCATCGGTCTTGAGGTCTCCGCTCAGTACCACGTGAGCTACGACATGGGCGCCGGCCCGGCAGATTCGGGCATCTACAAGAGCTACTACATGCTGCAGGAGCCCGTCGACCAGATGCGCGACTTCATCACCGACGCCCTGCGCTCCTCCATTCCCGTCTACACACTCGATGAGGTCTTTGCCAAGAAGGATGACATCGCCAAGGATGTCAACGCTACCGTTTCCGAGCAGATGGCCGCCTACGGCTTCACCCTCGTGTCGACGCTCATCACCAAGATCGCGCTGCCGACCGAGGTCGAGAACTCCATGAACGACATCAACGCCGCCCAGCGCAAGCGCGCTGCTGCGCAGGAGCTCGCCGAGGCCGACCGCATCAAGCGCGTTACCGAGGCGACCGCCGAGGCCGAGGCAATGGAAAAGGCGGGCGAGGGCATCGCCAACCAGCGCAAGGCCATCGCACTGGGCATCAAGGACTCGCTCGAGATCATCCAGGAGACGGGTGTCGGCAATGACGAGGCCAACCAACTGTTCATGTTTACGCAGTGGTCTGAGATGATGACGGAGTTCGCTCGCACGGGTAAAACCTCGACGGTCGTGCTGCCGAGCGACTTTTCGCAGTCGGCCTCGATGTTCGAGCAGATGCTGGCCGCCGGCAAAGTTCAAAACGATTCGAAGGAGTAGGCGCGCGTGAAATACACCGTCGTTTGCGTCGGTAAGCTCAAGGAGCACTTTTGGAAGGACGCGTGCGCTGAGTACACCAAGCGCCTAGGTGCCTATGCCAAGGTGGATATCCGCGAGGTGGCCGATATCGACCCGGCTAAGGCGGGCGGCGTGGATGTCGCGCGCGACAAGGAGGGGGCGGCGATTCTTACAGCCCTGCCGCCTCGAGCACATGTGATCTTGCTGGCCATTGAGGGCAAAGAGCGCTCGAGCGAGGAACTTTCGGCGCGGCTCGACGATCTTATGCTGCGAGGCAACAGCGACATTGCCTTTGTGATCGGCGGATCGGACGGCGTGAGCGATGACGTGCGCGCACGAGCCGACGAGATGCTCAGCTTTGGACGTATTACCTTGCCGCATAACTTGGCGCGCGTGGTGCTGCTGGAGCAGATCTACCGCGCCTGCAAGATTAGCCGCGGCGAGCCGTATCACAAATAGGTCAGCAATACGAAACAATGGCGTGGGACAATAGCTTTCGTTTTGAGGAATGTGTCTGAAAGGACTATGTGATATGAAGATTGGATTTGTCGGTTTTGGCAATATGGCGAGCGCTATGGCCGATGGCTGGATCGCTGCCGGTGTAGCTGCGAGCGACATGTGCGCCTGTGCGGGTCGCTACGACGCACTGGTTGAGCGCTGTGAGGCGCGCGGGATGGCCGCTTGCCACGATGCCGCCGAGGTTGTCGCCGCATCCGATATCGTGGTCGCTGCGGTCAAGCCGTACATGATCGAGAAGGTATTCGCCCCGCTCAAGGATGCTCTTGCCAAAAAGGTCGTTCTGTCGGTTGCCTGGACCTGGGACAGTGCCAAGTGGGAGCAGGTCCTGCCGGGCGTCGCGCATATCTCGACGGTGCCCAACACGCCGGTTTCGGTGGGCGAGGGTGTCATCGCCTGCGAGAAGGCTTCCACGCTTAGTGATGAACAGCGTGCCACGGTGCTCGGTCTGCTCGGAAAGCTTGGCGCTGTCGTCGAGCTCGACACGAGCCTGCTGTTCGTGGGCGGCACGGTGGGTGGTTGCGCTCCGGCATTTGTCGCTATGGCAATCGAGGCCCTGGGCGATGCGGCGGTCAAGCACGGTATCCCGCGTGCGGATGCTTATCGCATTGTGAGCCAGATGGTGCTGGGTACGGCAAAGCTGCAGCTTGCAACTGGCCAGCATCCTGCGGCGATGAAGGATGCCGTATGCTCGCCCGGTGGTGCCACCATCAAGGGCGTCGTTGCGCTCGAGGACGCCGGCATGCGCAGCGCCCTGGTCAAGGCAATCGACGCAACCCTCCAGTAAAACCGACCAAAAAAGGGACAGTTTATTTTGGCAGGTTTTTCCTGCGGTTTTGTCCTTTTAGCGAAAAGTGCCCCGCAACTGGTTCAATTCCAGTTGCGGGGCGCTTGCGTTTGCCCAGATAAAACCAACCAAAATAAACCTGTCCCTATTGGCAGGCTAGTCCCAGAAGCTGTCTTCTTCGTCCTCGGACTTGGGGCCGCGGTCGACATACATCTTATGGGTGCGCTTCTCCATTACAAAGGCAAGAATCGCAAACAGCAGGATGCCGCCGGCGAAAAGGATGGCAAAACCGGTGCGGGTGCCAAACAAAAAGGAAAAAACTGCGTCCATTGGGTGCCTTCTTGCGTAGTTGAGTTGGGTCGTAAACGCTCATAAGTATATACTTGCCCATACATGTACAAGGTTGCAACCTAAATGGAATGTATATCGCCGGAGGATCTAATGCTTGATATCAAGTTTGTTCGCGAGAACCCCGATGCCATCGATGTCGCCATGGCTAACCGCCAGACGTCTTGGGATCGCGAGAAGTTCTTTGAGCTCGACGATGAGCGTCGTGCCGTCATCACCGAGGTCGAGGAGCTCCAGGCCACGCGTAATGCCGAGTCCAAGAAGATCGGCGCCCTGATGAAGGAGGGCAAGAAGGACGAGGCCGAGGCCGCCAAGGAAGCCGTGCGTGCCGTCAACGAGAAGATTGACGGTCTGGCCGAGCGCCGTACCGCCCTCGAGCAGGAGCAGTACGACTTCATGGCTCACTTGCCCAACATTCCGTGCGAGGCTACCCCGTACGGCAAGGACGAGGATGAGAACATCGAGCGCCGTCGTTGGGGCACCCCGCGCGAGTTCGACTTCGACTTTAAGCCGCACTGGGATCTGGGCACCGACCTCGACATCCTTGACTTCGAGCGCGGCAACAAGCTCTCCGGCAGCCGCTTCACCGTTCTCGGTGGCGCCGGCGCCCGTCTTGAGCGCGCCCTCATCAACTTCTTCCTCGATACGCACACCAGCCGTGGTTTTAAGGAGTGGTGGCCGCCCATCGTCGTCAAGCGTCAGACCATGTTCGGCACGGGCCAGCTGCCCAAGTTCGAGGACGACGCCTATCACGTCTCGGGCGACAACTTCCTGATCCCCACCGCCGAGGTCGTGCTCACCAACCTGCACGCCGGTGAGGTCCTCGACGCCGATACCCTGCCGCGCCGCTACACCGCCTTCACCCCCTGCTTCCGCGAGGAGGCCGGCTCCGCTGGTCGCGATACCCGCGGCATCATTCGCCAGCACGAGTTCGACAAGGTCGAGATGGTAAAGTTTGCCAAGCCGGAGGAGTCCGACGAGGAGCTCGAGAGCATGACCGCCGAGGCCGAGTTCCTGCTGCAGCAGCTGGGTCTTCCGTATCGCGTGATTAGCCTGTGCACCGGCGACCTGGGCTTCTCCGCCCGTCAGACCTACGACGTCGAGGTCTGGCTGCCGAGCTACAACGCCTACAAGGAGATCAGCTCCTGCTCCAACTGCGGTGACTTCCAGGCCCGTCGCGCCAACATCAAGTATCGCGACCCCGAGAACTTCAAGGGTTCGCGCTATCTGCACACCCTCAACGGTTCCGGTCTGCCGGCTGGCCGTACCATGGCAGCCATTCTGGAGAACTACCAGAACGCTGACGGCACCATCACGATCCCCGAGGTTCTGCGTCCCTACATGGGCGGCCTCGAGAAGATCGAGCCGGTCGCGTAGATTGGCTGCATAAGCGATTTGCTAGGGCACTCCTTTTTGGGGTGCCCTTTTTGTGTGCGGCCATACCATGCTGTGCGGACAGCTCAATAGAAAACACACGAACAACTGTTCTGTATACAGCCATCTACCTGCTATGCTTTTGCTAAATAAGAGCGAGAGAAAGGGGACGCGATGGAGCTGTTTGATGATCGGGTGGTTTTGTTTGAGAGCGACGAGGGCGGGGAGTACCTGCTTGTGACGTGTGAGCCGTCTGGCATGGGTGGCCTGGTGGTTCGACAGACGAGCGAGGGGCCGTTGACGCAATGGTGCTACGAGGAGTCGCCTCATGTGGTTGAGACGTTTGTGGCGCACGAGGGGCTTGTGGCCCTAGAGCATTTCTATGGGGTCCAGACATCTAATCAGGTTGCTCGCATGTTGAGCATCTCGTTTGCCGATTATGATTGTGTCCAGCGGGTGAGATCGCTCCTGAGGGAACTTGATGCTAAGTTTGACGTGATCGAAAAGCCAATCGATCGTACGGGGAATGGCGGTATATGCGGAGCAGCATGACAAGACTGCGTTCCACAAAAAAGTTTGAAATTGTGCTTGACTCCAATAAGCTAAAGTGGTTTTATATGTCTTGCGCTGCGGCGTTACCTCAGCTGGATAGAGGGTCTGACTACGAATCAGAACGTCATAGGTTCGAATCCTATACGCCGCACCAATTGAAATTGAAAGCCTCCGGCAACGGGGGCTTTTCTTTTATGGCAACACCGCATGGATTCGAACCTCGGTCGAGGCACGAACAACTTAATTATCACTCCGTAAAATTTTTTCTAATTGTCGCTTGACCCATCGGGGGCTCGCGTGCATAATAATCCGTGCGTTGCGGCGTTACCTCAGCTGGATAGAGGGTCTGACTACGAATCAGAACGTCATAGGTTCGAATCCTATACGCCGCACCAACTGAACTTTAAAGCCTCCGGTAACGGAGGCTTTTCTTATATGTCGACATACTTGAGGAGTTGCTTTCGCCGTGTTTGAAAGTATCGAGTCGATCGACTGCATCAAATGAGTAAAAATCAAATTCAATAACTTTTTTTGAAAAACGCTTGACGATTATTCAGTCCATGTGCATAATAATCAACAAGTCGCGGCGTTACCTCAGCTGGATAGAGGGTCTGACTACGAATCAGAACGTCATAGGTTCGAATCCTATACGCCGCACCATTTGAGATTAAAGCTCCCGGCAACGGGGGCTTTTCTTTTGCGCCAGCTTGAGTGCTTTCGTCCAAAGGGACGATTTCCTGTCGACTCGTGTAAGATTCCGAGTAGATGTCGCGACTTATTCGCGACCACTCCTTCTTCAAGCGACCGATCAGGGTGATATTTCGTGGCAGAGCGTCCGACATACAAGCTCAGGTTTCTCGATCCCAAGAAGCGCTTTCCGGCGATGCCCGAGCAGCCTGCGGGACGCTCATATGGCGTGGTCTGGAAACTCTTTGGCGAGGATCGGCATGAATCTTGTTATGTCGTCGAATTCGTTGGCAAAAGCCATGTGTCGCTTTTGGGCTACGTAAGCGTTTCGGGTGAGGTGTACAAGGTGGACCGCCCCGTCAGCGAGGCTCCGCTGCCCAACGATCCCGACATGGAACTGGTCCTTGACGAGTCGGACTCCGGTATTGGTGAGATTATGGTGAGGGGAGCAAACGGCACGATGCGCGCGTGCGCGCGAACCGTCGGCTCTCCCGAAGGTCCCATGCGCGAACAGTCCGATCACGAGACATGGAATTCGACCCGCTCCCTTCCTTACGGTGAGTTCATGGCATCGATGTTCCTGCGCTACGTGATATTCGCTGACTCCGAAAATACCATTGCGAGCACGGCGGACGCCGACGGACTCGACGAGGGTATGCAAAACGTTGTCGACAAGATCAAGCTCGTAAAGTTGCCCGAGCCGGTCGAGGTGTTTTTTGGGCTTTAACACGACACCGCTACCTGACGCTATCGAGACACTGCTCTACCGCGTTGACCATGCCGAGAATCCGAGCGGTATCGAGCGCTATGCCGCCGCCCTTATGAGTGAAATTGACTTGCCTCGCTTGCGCACCATCGCCGCTAAGTCCGAGATGAGCCTGGCTCGCATCGATCGCTCAAAGCTTTTCTATCTCAATTTTGATCGCAGCCTGCTGGACCAGGACGAGATTGACATGCTGCTTGCCATCGAGTGCCGTCTTAACCGTCTCTCCGGCATCCTTGAGCACATCGGGGCCGGATTGGTCCCTGCGGCATCCTCGCCGAGCCTTGAGGGCTGCGCGCTCTTTGATGCGTGGCATATCGCCAAGACGACCAACGATGTTCCCCGACTGCTTGATACGGCCTCGAGCGATAACCCGTGGGGCAAACCGGGTACGGTGGCTTGCCAGCCGGGCGGTGAGTGGGATGTGCGTACCCGCTTCGCGCGTATTGTCGAGGCACTTAACGTGGTCACGCGGCTCGACTATACCTATCGGGCAAACGTTGCCGAAGGGATCATGCTCGTTCGGTTTGGGCAGTCTGCCGTTGATGCCATGCCGCAACGTGAATACGACGCTCAAGATGACGCCTGGCGCGAGTTGGACGAGGACGCGCGTGCGATCTGGGCCGCGGAGCACGATGCGCGCGTGGCACTCACGCTTGCGGCAGCGTGTTTTGCCGCGGGCACCTGCATCACGCGCTGCTATGTGCAGATTGCTGCTCCCGACAGTGAGCAGGGCGAGCGCGTTGTCGCAACGTATTTCCTTGGGCGCGCGGCCTATCTGGCCGATTGCGTGCCTGTCGCCAAGGATCTTGAGAGCATGGACATGGACGATATGCCGTGCAAGCGTGTGCTTGAGGCGTATGAGTCAACCGCTCCGGAGACGATTGAACCGGCGGAGGTTCATGCTCGTCCGCGTGATGACCATCGCATGCTGCCGCCGGCGCTGCGCGATCTGCTGCTTGCCGATACGGCTGACGAGCTGGAGGTCATGGAAGAGGACGACGACCCATACGTGGCCCGTGTTGTTGAATTGCGCGAGCAGGCAAAAGTCGACCGTACAGGTGCTTTTGAAGGTTTTTCCCGTCTTGTCGAGGAGTTGGAGGCCAAGTGCGCCGTCGCCGAGCTTTTGGCGACAGGTCCGGTTCAAACGCAGTTTTGCGATAACCAGCTGGTGCGCATGGTGCTACCGGTGTTGGAAGAAGACCGCTCTGTGCGAATCCTTCGTGCGCCCGATGCGCTGTACTTTGCCCAGCACGAGATCTGCAGCTTTTACGCCGAGCAAGAGGACTTTGAACGAGCGCTGCCCGAGGTGCGCCATCTTTACGATCTGGCGCGCTCGTCCATGCAGTCGCACTTTGCGCTCATCAACGTGCTTGCGCGTCTGGAGCGCTTTGACGAGATTATCGAGGTGGCGCGCCACGGCCTACGTATTGCCAGCGATCGTTCTGCAATCGGCTACCTGTTCTATCGCTTGGCGTTTGCCTATTGGAATTGCGATCAGCTCGACCTGGCGCTGGCTTGTTACCGTCTGGTGCCGCGCGGCGAGGAGTCGGGCAGCAGCGCGCTGGAAGAAATGCAGGGCCTTATGAACGAGATGGGCGTCAGCGAGCCTCCGACGTTCGAGGAAGCGGTCGAGACCATCCACAAGGCTGGACTAGAGCTGCCGCCAGTGTCCGCCGTGACGAATCAGCTGGCAGATGCCGCTGTGCAACTGGTCGACAACGGTTTCTTTTTCCTGGCGCGCGGTTGTATCTTCCAAATGTGGCGCACCATGGGCAACGACGAGCTCGGCTCCCTCAACCGCTCGCTGGGGTAGGCGAAGCTTTCAAGAAGGAAAGGCTGCTAGGCAATTAGAAAATTTCCTCTTGCTCATCCTTGGCTGTTTGGTTACTATAGAACGGCTGTTACGGAGAGCTGACCGAGAGGCCGAAGGTGCTCGCCTGCTAAGCGAGTATGCCCCAAAAGGGCATCTGGGGTTCGAATCCCCAGCTCTCCGCCAGTACGAATTTGAAGAAGGGTCCCATTTGGGGCCCTTTTTATTATCAAGAATGGCGGCTGGGGATTCGAACCCGAGAGGGCACGGGCGTTAAGCAAACGCGAAAGCGTTTGTAGCCCGTGGGCGAAAAGCCGCCAGGCTTTGAAGCCGGAGGGCATGCGCAGCATGCCCGGACATCCCCAGCTCTCCGCCAGTATGAATTGAAAGAAGGGTCCCATTTGGGGCCCTTTTTATTATCAAGAATGGCGGCTGGGGATTCGAACCTCAAAAAAGGAGGCATCCTTTCGGACGCCTCCTTTCAGTGGACTTATTATTCTTGCGCCCTACACCTCGGGCGCCTTGGCGACGGTCTCGCTTTCTGCCGTGAGTGGGCGGTTGTCGATGCGACGGCCCAAGCGATCAAGCTTCACAAGGAGCCATTCAATGGGATTCGGCCCTGCGCCTTCCTCGTCGGCAACCAGGTCCATGACGGCGATCTTGGTGCCGTCCTGCTTGAGCGTGACGCTGCCCACCTTGTCGCCCACATGCACCGTGCCCGAAAGATCGTCGTAGCTAACCTTTTCGGTCACCTCGCCGGCAAGGGAAAACACGGTCGCTTGCGCCGTGGGATCGGCGAGTGTGGCGTCGATCGTCTTATCCGTCCAGTCGGTTTGGCCAATGCGCGCCATAAGCGGGTTGCCGTTGGCGGTCTTTTCCTGTGTGTTGGCGATTGCGACCGTCACCTTGTGACCGTAGTACCAATTGGCAAGGGTTGCGGTATCGGTAAAGCGCTGGTCGGTGGTGGTGGAGTTCAAAACGACGGTGTAGATCTCGTCGCCGTCGCGGTTGTAGGCGCTCGTAAAGCAATAGCCCGCGTCGTCGGTGGTGCCGGTCTTGCCACCGATGTTGCCATCTTGGCCCAGCAAATAGTTATGCGTGTCCATGGAATGCGAATGGTCGGTGCCGTCGGCGCCCGTGACCTCGATCCAGGAATCCTCGCTCGCTACGACCTCGCGGATCGTGTCGTTTTTCATGGCCTCCTGCATCATCAGTGCCACGTCATGTGCGGTTGAGTGCATGTCGCCGGCCCATTCATCAAAGTCCAGACCGTGTGGGTTTTCAAAGACCGTGCCGGTGCAGCCGAGCTTTTTGGCGCGCTCGTTCATGGCCTTCACAAAGGTTGCCTCGGCGTCTTTGGTCTTAGGGTCGATCTTCTTGCCCACATATTCGGCGAGCACGACGGCGGCGTCGTTGCCCGAGGGAATCATCAGGCCGCGCAGTGCCTGCTCCACGGTAAGCTCGTCACCTTCGAGCAAGCCGGCGGTCGAATTACCCACGGTGGCTGCGGCGTTGCTCACCGTGACCTTCTCGTCCATCTTGCAATTCTCGACGGTTAGGATTGCGGTCATGACCTTGGTGATCGAGGCGATTTTAACCTGCTCATCGGCGCCGCGCCCATAGTAGACGGTGCCGTCTTTGCCCATGACGAGCGCATTGGTCGCATCGATATCGGGCAGATTTTCGGCCGTGATGCCGCGCGCATCGGCGGTTTTGCCGCAAACATTGTCGGTCGTGAGTACTTGGGCGCCGGCGACGGTGGGCACGCCAGCGGCAAGGGCGATAGCGCAGACAAAGCCGGCGGCAAGCTGAGCTGAGCGCTTTGCAAAAGAGGTGAGGGACTTCACAGATTTCGCTTTCGACGGGATGGTCTCTTCTGGAACTAGAGTATATCGTTTGCCGGTGTCGGCGATCATCGCGTGCGTGCGTGGCCCACATCCGCGCCCGAACGGGCACAAGGGTGCTTAAGGCCGACTTAATCACCCACGCTTGTTGTGTGTGGCATGCGCCCCCTCGGGCATAATGGAGCGCGAGAGGAGCACGCATGAACGAGCGCATTTTGGTAGTTGATGACGAAAAGGCCATCGCCGACTTGGTTGGTATCTACCTTACAAAAGAAGGCTTTGACGTACAGGTCGCCTATAGCGGGGCCGATGCTGCCAAGGCAATCTTGGAGCAGGAGTTCGATCTTGCGCTGCTGGATGTCATGCTGCCCGATATCGATGGGCTTGAGTTGCTGCGTACGATCCGTTCCAGCCATACCTATCCCGTGATCATGCTGACGGCGCGCGATGCCCAGCAAGACAAGATCGAGGGCCTTTCGCTTGGCGCGGACGATTACGTGGTTAAGCCGTTCCGTCCGCTTGAGCTCATCGCGCGCGTGCATGCTCAGCTTCGCCGCTACACCAGCTACGGTAGCCGTGCGCAGGCGGCCGAGTCGCCGACCATCCAGTTCGACGGCCTGGAGATCAACCGCGATGCCCGTTCCGTAACGGTGGACGGTGCGCCGGTGCGCCTCACGCCCATCGAGTATTCCATCTTGCTGTATCTGGTCGAGCATCGCGGCAGTGTGGTGGCCGTGGAGGATCTGTTCCGCGCGGTGTGGAACGAGGATTTTATGCCCGGCTCCAACAATACGGTGATGGTGCACATTCGCCACCTGCGCGAAAAGATCGGTGACGACGCTCAAAAGCCGCGCTTTATCAAAAACGTCTGGGGCGTCGGCTACATAATCGAATAACGCCTTTGATGGTGGGGAAGTGGATATGACAAAAGACGATAGGCAGGCATTCGAGGTGCCCGATCGACTCTTTGAATACGTGAGGTCGGTCGTCGACAACCGCGCGCTTGCAACGGTGCTGCTCTTTTTGCTGAGCCTGCTGCTGATTGGCATCGATAACATCGCTGGAATCTTGGCGGTGCTGCTTGTCGGCTTTTTGCTGATCGATCGATTTGAAATCGTACGCCGCTGCGTGGTGATTGGCGGTGCCGCGTGGGCCATGACGTTGGCGATTGGCGCCATGGCACTCGGCGGCATCGAAGGGCCGGTGCTGTTCGATGCCGGCTTTGTATTCAACATGCTTGGCTTTGTGCTGGCGCTTGCCGTGTGCGTGCTGTTCTTTTGCGGCCGCGCCCTGTACTACCAGGGCTATGAGCAGGGCGAGCAGCATGCCGATTGTGTGCTGGCCGCTCGTATTCAAGATCGCCTGATCGATCACCCCGACACCTGGGACAACATCGACGGCGACTTCCTGGAGGTCGAGGGCGCACTCAACCGTGTGCGCGATCGCGAGCGCAAGGTGCAACAGGCCTTGCGTGACGAGTCTCATCGCAAGGACGATCTGGTCACGTACTTGGCACATGACCTACGCACCCCGCTTGCCAGTGTGGTGGGCTATCTTTCGCTGCTTCAAGAGGCTCCTGAGCTGCCGGTTGAGCAACGTGCGCACTTTACGGGCGTGGCGCTCGACAAGGCGCACCGGCTCGATGCGCTCATCGAAGAGTTCTTCGATATCACGCGCTTTGACTTCCACGATATCGTGCTCACGCGCGGCTATGTTGATCTGGGGTTGCTGCTGGCTCAGGTGGCTGACGAGTTCTATCCCATCCTCAACGAGCAGCATAAGGAAGCCCAGGTTGATATTCGCGAGGACCTGACGGTGCTCGTGGATGGCGATAAGATGGCCCGCGTGTTTAACAACATCATGAAAAACGCCGTCGCCTATAGCTATGAGGGCTCGACTATCACGATTGAGGCCAGGCGCCAAGACGATGGCGGCGTGCGCGTGCGCTTTATCAATCAGGGCGATCCTATCCCTGCGGCTAAGCTCAAGGTGATCTTTGAGAAGTTCTATCGCCTGGATGCGGCGCGTGCGACCAATCGCGGTGGTGCCGGTTTGGGCCTTGCTATTGCCAAGGAGATCATCGCGGCACACGGCGGTACCGTTGCATGTGAATCGACGCCCGAACACACGATATTCACTATCGAGCTGCCCGCCGCATAGCTAGCGTGCCCTTACAAACACTTGACAATGTGCTCACGTGCGTATGAGCCGCGATTCCTACTATCGATACTGCTGAATTGATATCGATATGGAGGTGTGCGGTATGACGGCTGCTGCGGCTGTGGAGCCCACGGAGCTTGAAGAACTCATGGAAGCGCAGGCCGAGGCCGCGCATGAGCGCGAGGTTGGGGATGCGACTCGTCCCACGGCAGAGGATCTTGCCGCCTCGCCGACGCGCATCGACATCGAGGGCCTCGACCTGTTCTATGGCGACCACCATGCGCTCAAGGACGTGAATATCAAGATCCGCGACAAGCAGATCACCTCGTTCATCGGGCCTTCGGGCTGCGGAAAGTCCACGTTGCTGCGCTGCTTTAACCGCATGAACGACGGCATCAAGGATTGCCGCATCGAGGGCAAGATTGCGCTCGATGGTCAAGATATCCTGGGCGATTGCGACATCTGCCGTTTGCGCCAGCGCGTGGGCATGGTGTTCCAACGCCCCAACCCATTTCCCATGAGCATCTACGACAACGTCGCCTACGGTCCTCGCGGTATGGGTGTGCGCGACCGCGCCGTGCTCGATGAGCTGGTCGAGGACTCCCTGCGTCGCGCTGCCCTGTGGGACGAGGTCAAGGACAAGCTCAAAGAGTCGGGCCTGGGTCTTTCGGGTGGACAGCAGCAGCGCCTGTGCATCGCCCGCGCACTTGCCGTGCAGCCCGACATTCTGCTGATGGACGAGCCGACCTCGGCACTCGACCCTGTGTCGACGTTGGTGGTGGAGCAGCTGGCCTGCGAGCTCAAGGAGACCTGCACGCTGGTGGTCGTGACGCACAACATGCAGCAGGCCGCGCGTATTTCCGATTCGGTTGCGTTCTTTTTGCTGGGTGAGCTGGTGGAGCACGCGCCCACCGCGCAACTCTTCAAGAATCCGTCCGATCCGCGCACCGCGGATTATTTGACGGGGCGTTTTGGCTGACGCTGTCTTTTACAGGTGCCTTTAGGGTTAAGATGCGGTCATATCGGCCGCAAAGGGGTTCAACATGATCTATTACGTCGAGGACGATGACAACATCAGGGATTTGACAGTCTACGCGCTGCGCAAGCAGGGAATCGAGGCCGAGGGCTTTTCGTGTGATGGCGAGTTTAAAGCTGCCGTGGCGCGACGGGTGCCCGATGCTGTGCTGCTCGATATCATGCTGCCCGACACCGATGGCTTGGCGATTATGCGTCGCCTGCGTGCCGATCGCCTGACGGCGACGGTGCCCATCATGATGCTTACCGCCAAGGACACCGAACTCGACAAGGTGATGGCGCTCGATGGCGGTGCCGACGATTACCTGACTAAGCCGTTTTCGCTCATGGAGCTTGCGAGCCGCTGCCGCGCACTGCTGCGTCGCGGCGGCATGGTCAAGCAGGCGAGCGATGTGCTCAGCGTGGGCGACATCGTGCTTTCGCCCAGCCATCGCGAGGTGACCGTTGCCGGCGAGCCGCTTAAGCTCACCCTGCGCGAGTTCGACCTGCTCGAGTACCTCATGCGCAAGCCCGGCGTGGTCTTTACCCGCGAGTCGTTGCTGCAGAGCGTGTGGGGCTGGGACTTCGACGGCGGTTCGCGCACCGTTGACGTGCACGTGCAGACGCTTCGCCAAAAACTGGGCGAGCATGCCAGCGCCATCGAGACCGTGCGCGGCGTGGGTTATCGCCTGGCCGAGCCTTCTGCCGGTGATGGTGCCGAAGGCGACGACACCGCGGCCACCGCATCGGAGGAGTAACCCGTGGTCTTCGCCCCCCAGGGAAAACATACGCTGTCGCACCGCGTTTTTGTGACGATCTTTGTCTGCGCCATGGCGGTTATCGTGGCGTTTACGGTGCTGGGTGCGTTCTTTGTGCAAAACACTTTGGCGGATGCCACGAGTGCCAATCTGGCGCAGGAAACCGAGCTCATTGCCGCCGCCCTCGACGAGCAGCAGGAGCCCATTCCGTTCTTGCGAAGCCTCGATCGCGAGGATCTTCGTATCACGCTGATCAATAAGGACGGATCTGTTGCCTACGACAACGAGGCGTCACCTTCCACACTGCCCAACCATGGCGATCGCCCCGAGGTCATCGAGGCCTTTGAGAGTGGTTCGGGTTCCGCGGAGCGCGCAAGCTCTACACTCGACGAGATTATGCTGTATCGCGCCGTCACCCTTGATAACGGCCAGGTCGTTCGCTTGGCGCAGGCCCAGCCTGGCGTTGCGGCGATTTTGCTGTCGATGCTGGCGCCGATGCTGCTTATCGCAGCAGCGGGTGCAGTACTCTCGTTTTTTATGGCGCGCCGTGAGTCCCGTGCCATCATCGCGCCGTTGCAAGAGGTGGATTTGGATCACCCACGCCGTAGCTATGAGCACGCCTATGCCGAGATGGTCCCCATGCTTGAGCGTATCGAGTCGCAGCGCCAGGAACTCAAGCGCCAAATGGCGGTGCTAGCGGACAACGACCGTATGCGCCGCGAGTTCACGGCGAATATCACCCATGAGCTCAAGACGCCGCTTACGGCGATTTCGGGCTATGCCGAGCTCATCGCAAATGGCATGGTCGAGGGCGAGGACGACCTGCGCAACTTTGGCGGTCGCATCTATCGTGAGGCGGGCCGCTTGGCAGCGCTTGTCAACGACATCCTTACGCTGTCTAACTTGGACGAGGCCGAACGTGCAACTGAAGGCGAGGCAGTTCCCATTGGGTCCACGGAGCCTATTGAGCTCTCGCGTGCGATCTACGCGGTTGAGCAGCGTCTTGAACAGGTTGCCCGTCAGGCGAATGTGACGATAAGTCATGAGACCAAGCCTGTGGTCATCGAAGGCGTGTCGCGCTTGGTCGACGAGCTCATCTATAATCTGGCAAGCAACGCCATCCGCTACAATCGGCCCGGCGGTACGGTTACGCTGCAGTGCGGCACCAACGACGAAGGCCATCCGTTCCTCGCTGTCGCCGACACGGGAATCGGTATCGCGCCTGAAGAACAGGGCAAGGTATTTGAGCGGTTCTATCGCGTGGACAAGAGTAGGTCCAAGGCACGCGGCGGAACCGGCCTGGGGCTTGCCATTGTCAAGCATGCGGCCCTGTATCATCACGCCACGCTCGATCTGTCGAGCGAGTTGGGCGTGGGAACCACCATTACGGTGACGTTTCCCATACAGCAGGACGAGCTATTCGCATAGCGATACAACATAGATATTGATGTAGACGCCGCATTTGACTTTCGGGTGCGGCGTTGTTGTGCAATTTTACGATTGCTTCCGACATTTTTACAGGAGAGCCTGTTTCTTATGTATAGAGTTTGGTCTCGGTAAAAAGATGCGATAACATACGGACAGTTTTGTCAATCCGAACTGGGGAAATGAAAGGCAAGCTGCATGACCCTTCTCGAACTGTTCCAGCTGCTGAAGAAGCACCTCAAGCTGGTCATCACCCTTCCGGTGGTCTGCGCGATCGCCATGGGCATCGTGTCCTTCATTGCGATGGACAACACCTATACCGCGACGACGAGCATGTACATTCTCGCCAAGACCGACGATAGCGGTCAGATGAGCTACAACGATCTCTCGGCGAGCCAGATGCTTTCCAACGATATCGCCACGCTGCTGGATAGCGATAGCGTTAAGAGCGGCGCCGCCAAAGAACTGGGCCTCACCGATCTGGATGACTACAAGGTGTCTGTTTCCTCCGAGACCACCACGCGTGTCATTACGCTTTCGGTTACCGGCACCGATGCCAAGGAGACGGCTGAGGTCGCAAAGGCCATTGCCAGCTCGGTGAGTACGGTCGCTCAGAACGTCGGCGCTGCCCAGAGCATCAACGTTATCGACGAGGCTAAGACCCCCGAAGCCCCCAGCGGCCCCAAGCGCACGCTGTATATTGCCGTCGCGTTCCTCGCCGGTATCTTTATCGCAGTTGCCTATGTCGTTTTGGCAGACATGCTCAATACCCGCATCCGCGGTGCCGAAGAGGCAGAAGAGCTCCTGGGTATTCCCGTTGTTGGCCGAATTCCGGCTATGAAAGGTGGTAAATAGGCATGGCTAAGGCAAAGAACACCGATAAGCTCGTTGTACAGAATGCCGCCAAGACCCTTCTGGCCAACATCCGCTTTGCGAGCGTGGATGACCCCATTCGCACCATCACCGTTACCTCCTCGATTCCCAACGAGGGCAAGTCTACGGTTTCCATTAACCTTGCTCAGGCAATCGCCACGAGCGGCAAGTCCGTGCTCCTGGTCGAGGCCGATATGCGCCGCAGGTCCCTTTCCGATATGCTCGGCGTTCGTTCGCGCGGCGGACTCTATGCGGTCCTTTCCGAGCAGATCTCCATTGACCAGGCAATTGTCGAGACGGGTCAGAAGAACTTCTACTTCCTCGATGCCGAGCCGCACATTCCCAATCCTGCCGACATCATCGTCTCCCATCGCTTTGCCAAGCTGGTAAAGGCACTGTCCGCCAAGTTCCAGTACGTCATCTTCGATGCTCCTCCGGTCGGCACCTTCATCGATGCTGCCGAGATTGCCAGCCTGACCGACGGCGCGCTGTTCGTGGTGCGCGAGGACTTTACCAAGCGCGAAGAGGCGCTCAACGCTATCGCCCAGCTTAAGAAGTCCGAGAAGGTCAAGCTCATCGGTACCGTCATGAATTACTGTGAGACCGAGACCAGCGAGTACTACTATTCTTACTACACCAAGGACGGTAAGAAGGTTAAGAAGGGCTCCGACGATCAGGGCACTTCCAAAAAGGGCATCTTCACCAACCGAGCAAACGTTTAGTTGATTAAGGCTGACCTATGCGTGACATTCATTGCCATATCTTGCCGGGTGTAGACGACGGCGCCGCCGATCTCGAAGAGAGCTTGGCGATGCTCGAGGCTGCCAAGCGGGCCGGTGTAACCAGAATCGTTTGCACTCCTCACTGCCGTGATCCCTATTTTGATTACGACAAGATGTGGGATGCCTTTGAGCTGCTGCGCGATAACGCTGACGGTTTTCCGCTCCAGATGGGCTTCGAGGTCAACCATCGAAAGCTCGTTGAGCTTGGTATCGATGCCGCGGATCACTTGCATTTCGATGGGACCAACGAGTTTCTGCTCGAGCTTTCGACTCATGCCGATGCGTATGCGTTTAGAGAGTACGAGAACACGATTTACGATTTGCAGTGCCGTGGCTACCAGGTGATCATCGCTCATCCTGAGCGCTATCGTGCGGTTCAAAAGGATGTAAGCGTGGCGGAGCGCCTGGTCGATATGGGCTGCAAGCTGCAGGCTTCGGCGGACTTTATTGCCGGCGGTCGCTTTGGTCGCGAGAAAAAGCCGGCACAGCGCCTGTTCGATCAGAACCTGTACAGCTTCATCGCGAGCGATGCCCATAACGTGGGTCATTACGACTGCCTGGCGAAGGCCCGCGCGAAGTTTAGCGTGCGCGGAGCTCATTTTCGCTAAAATCTGTCCCTAACGTTCGCATTGAATGAAAGGGCAGCCATGGATATCCAACTTAAGACGGGATGCTTTGATGACGCGGCGTTGGTGCGCCGCGTCGTTTTTATGGACGAGCAGGGCTACGAGAATGAGTTCGACGCTATCGACGAGGATCCGAACTGCATCCATGTGACGCTCTATGTAGACGGTGAGCTTGCCGGTTGCTCGCGCGTGTTTCCCGAAGAACTCGAGCGCGCAGCTGACGCAGAGGCTCCGGTGTCGCCGGCGTGCGACTTGGACGAAGGCGTCGCGGCGGGGGAGACCTACATTATGGGGCGCGTGGCCGTGCTGCCGAGCATGCGCCGTCGCGGTTTGGCGAGCAAGATTGTCGAGGCCAGTGATACGTGCGCGCGTGATGCCGGCGCCAAGCTCATTAAGCTGCACGCGCAGGAATACGTGCTGCCGCTCTATGCCAAGGCGGGTTACACGCAGATTGCCCCGGTGGACTACGAAGACGAGGGCCAGCCCCATGTTTGGATGGCCAAGCGCGTAGATGGCAGATAGGGACGTTCCTTTCCTGCCGGCAGTCGGGGACACTCCTTGGCAATTGGCGCATCAGAGCGTTTGGACATACAGTTTTTCGATTCCGTATGTATATATGCGCGCTAATGGGTTATAAAATCTAAGTCTGGACATAGCAGGTCTGCGATGCGGCTCGGGCAACCGGGCCGTTTTTGCGGACGGGGGTAGCGCGAAAGGACTGCACATGCGTCAATTTAAGACCGAGAGCAAAAAACTGCTCGACCTCATGATCAACTCCATCTACACCAATAAGGAAATCTTCCTGCGCGAGCTTATCTCCAACGCGAGCGACGCCGTCGACAAGCTCAACTTTAAGAGCCTGCAGGACCCGAGTGTCAAGCTCGACCAGGGCGACCTGGCTATTCGCGTCTCTTTTGATAAAGACGCCCGCACCATTACCATCTCGGATAACGGCATTGGCATGACCGCCGAGGAGCTCGAGCGCAATCTGGGCACCATCGCCCATTCCGGCTCCGAGGAGTTTAAGACCGAGAACGCCGAGCAACAGGGCTCCGATGTCGACATCATCGGCCAGTTTGGCGTGGGCTTCTACTCTGCCTTTATGGTTGCCAGCCACGTAAAGGTTGTCAGCCGCGCCTATGGCGAGGACACCGCTCACGTGTGGGAGTCTGATGGTCTTGAGGGTTACACCATCGAAGACGGCGAGCGCGCCGAGCACGGCACCGATGTCATCCTGACGCTGCGCGAGAACGAGAAGCTCGACGCCGACGGCGAGGCCGAGACCTACGATCGCTTCCTGACCGAGTGGGGCCTCAAGAGCCTGATTCAGCAGTACAGCAACTATGTGCGCTACCCGATTCAGATGATGGTGAGCAAGAGCCGCCAGAAACCCAAGCCCGAGGACGCCGGCGACGACTACAAGCCCGAGTACGAGGACTACCAGGAGCTCGAGACCATCAACTCCATGACGCCGATTTGGAAAAAGCGCAGCTCCGACGTTGAGCAGAAGGATTACAACGAGTTCTACAAGTCCACGTTCCACGACTTTGACGATCCCGCGCGCACTATCAGCTTCCATGCCGAGGGTACGCTTGAGTACGATGCGCTGCTGTTTGTGCCGGGTCGCGCCCCGTTCGATCTGTACAGCAAGGACTACGAGAAGGGCCTGGCGCTCTACAGTTCCAACGTGCTGATTATGGAGAAGTGCGACGACCTGCTGCCCGACTACTACAACTTTGTGCGCGGTGTCGTGGACTCTGCCGACGTGACGCTCAATATTTCGCGTGAGACGCTGCAACAGAACCGTCAGCTCAAGGCCATTGCCAAGCGTGTCGAGAAGAAGATCACTGCCGATCTTGAGGACATGCGCGATAACGACCGCGAGGCATACGAGAAGTTCTTTGAGAACTTTGGTCGCGGTCTGAAGTACGGCATCTACTCGAGCTACGGCATGAAGGCCGACGAGCTCGCCGACCTGTTGCTGTTCTGGTCTGCCAAGGAGCAGAAGATGATCACCCTTGCCGAGTATGCCAAGGGCATGCCCGAGGGCCAGAAGGCAATCTACTATGCCGCCGGCGATTCGCGCGAGCGTCTGGCCAAGATGCCCGTCGTGAAGGGCGTGCTCGACCGCGGCTACGATGTATTGCTGCTGACGCAGGACGTGGATGAGTTCACCTTCCAGGCCATGCGTGAGTACGTGGCTGCCGATATGCCCAAGGTCTACGAGGATGACGCTGCTCGCGAGGCTGCCGAGAAGGCAGTTGCCGATGGTGCCGAGCCCGAGGTCGAGGATCGTCACCTGGAGCTTAAGAACGTCGCGACCGGCGATCTTGACATGGCGACCGATGACGAGAAGAAGGAGGCCGAGGACGCCACCAAGGAGAACGAGGATCTCTTTAACGCCATGAAGGAGGCGCTCGGCGACAAGGTCGAGAAGGTCGCCGTCTCTGCGCGTCTGACTGACGCTCCCGCCTGCATCACCACCGAGGGTCCGCTTTCGCTCGAGATGGAGAAGGTGCTCCAGAAGGGGCCCGAGGGCGCGCCCGACGGCATGCCCAAGAGCCAGCGCGTGCTCGAGCTCAACGCCAAGCACCCGGTCTTTGACAAGCTTGTCGCTGCCCAGAAGGCAGGCGACGCCGATAAGATCAAGCAGTACTCCGGCTTGCTCTACGATCAGGCCCTGCTGGTCGAGGGCATCCTCCCCGAGGACCCCGTTGCCTTCGCGGCGGCTGTCTGCGAGCTTATGTAACTAGGGGGTTACGCGGTTCTACGAACCGCGTAACCACTCGACGTTGCCCTTCGTTCCGCCGTTCTAACGAACGGCGGACCAGCCGGCGGCGGGCGGGGCCCCGACCGGCCAACCCGCAC
>UQHO01000041.1 GCA_900540995.1 uncultured Collinsella sp.
CGGGAGCCGGTGCGGGGGCGGGAGCCGGAGCCGGCTGCGGGGCGGCCTGCTGCTGTGCCTGGCCGGCGGCGAACAGCTGGCTGGCGTTCATGCCGCCCATGCCACCTGCCATGCCCATGCCCATAAAGCCTGCCATCGCGCCGTTGGGGTTGGCGGCTGCCGCGCGCATCGCATCGCTCTGGGCGCTGGCGATGTTGGCTGCCGCCATGGTGGGATCGCGCATGACCGCGGCTTTCTGCAGGTCCTTGATCATCTGCTCGTCTTCTTGCGAGGCGGCGATGGAGTTGACGCCAAAGCTTACGATCTCAACGCCGCGCAGGTCACGCCAGTCGGCAGAGAGGACCTCGTTGAGCGCGCGGGCGAGCTCGGTGGTGTGGCCGGGGATGGCGCTGTAGCGGATGCCCATCTCCGAGATCTTGGCAAAGGCGGGCTGCAGGGCGGTGAGCAGCTCGGACTTAAGCTGGCTGTCGATCTTGTCGCGCGTGTAGCTATCGGTCACGTTGCCGCACACGTTGGTGTAGAACAGCAGCGGGTTGGTGATGCGGTACGAATACTCGCCGTTGCAGCGCACGGAGATGTCGACGTCCAGACCGATGTTGTTGTCGACCACGCGGAAGGGCACGGGCGAGGCGGTGCCGTACTTGTTGCCGATGATCTCCTTGGTGTTGATGAAGTAGACGCGCTGGTCTTTGCCCGCGTCGCCGCCAAAGGTAAAGCGGCTGCCGATATTGGCAAAGGTTTCCTTGATGGAGTCGCCCAGGTTGCCGCTAAAGACGCTCGGCTCGCTGCCGGTGTCAAAGACGAACTCACCGGGCTCCAGCGCGACTTCGATGATCTTGCCGTTTTGCACCACGAGCATGCCCTGGCCGTCGTTGACGGCGATGACCGAGCCGTTGGAGATGACGTTGTCCTCGCCGCGCGTGTTGGAGCTGCGGCCGCCGGTGCGCTTGCTGCCCTTGCAGGCCAAGACGTCAGCGGGCATCGATTCGCAGTAGATAAATTCCTTCCACTGGTCGGCCATGACGCCGCCGGCAGCACCCAATCCAGCTTTCAAGAGTCCCATGGTGATCTTCCTTTCTCGTCAAAGGCCGGGTGGTATTGGTCAGGATGGTTAATCGTCCTTGTCGTCCTTCATGACAACGGTGGTCTCGGTGTGGCTGAAGGTGTCGTGCTTCTCGGTCAGGTCGAGCTCGCCACAGTAGCAATCGGCGTGGGTGGCCTCGTTGGCCGTCTTGAGCTGGCCCACCAGCAGCACGTCTGCGATGACCACGATGATCAGCGGCGCGACGATGTTGATGAGGATGCCCTCGATATCAAAGGTGAGGTAATCCGGATCGAAGGCGTTCTCACCCATGAAGAGGATCTGGGAGAGGACAAATCCGATCACAAAGAACAGCACCGAGGCGATAGCGAGCTTGGGCTTGGAGCAAGGAAGCTCGCCGACCATACGGCCGGTTTGGCCGTTCATGGCAAACAGGTAGCTCTTGCCGTTCCACGAGGTGGAAAGCATCCACACGGGGAACAGGGCATAGTCGCTGTCTTCCCAGGTGTAGTCGAGCTGCTTGCTTTCGACCGTGGCATCGTCATATTCGTCGACGACGGTTTCGCGCAGGGCCGAGATCGTGCTTTCCTCCATGCGGCGTTCGGCGCGCGCCTTGCAGGTTTCGCAGTCCTCGTCGTAGCGGTTGGCGATGTAGCCGGGCATATACGCGACCGAAAACGGGCGCAGGGCATCGTAGTCAAACGGCTCGATGGCGTCCATGTGGCCGTCGGGCATCTTGGACGATCCGTCGACGGGCACGCGCTTAAACGAGATGTTTCCCTTGCGGTAGGCGTCGTAGTGGTCGGTGGTCGTGACGGTGCGGTCGGATTCCTCGGTCACGGTCTCGTTGGTCGCATCGAAGCACACTTCGCCGTCCACGCGGGCGCCGTAAAGCCAAAACGGCACGTAAACGCCTTGGACTTCGTCGATGTGGTTGCCGGTGACAAAGCTCTTGGGCAGCAGGATCTTGCCCTTGTAGTGCTCTTTGAGCGCGGCCATAACGTCGTCGCGGCCGAGCTTAAACGGAATCACCAGGTCGGGTGAGAAGTCGCCCGAGAGCTGACCGGGTGCCACGGCGGGGTTGCCGCAGTACGGGCAGGTGGTAACGGCGACGGTGCCATCCGAGATTAGCTCGGCGCCGCACGACGAGCAGATATAGCCAGCGTTTTGGGCGAGCTCCTGCACCGCAGCGTCGATCGCGGGCTTGGGTGCCGCCGCTGCGGCGTCGGCTTTGGCGTCTGCCTTGTCCTGGCGCTCGCGATAGAGGGCCTCGACCTCTTCGACTTCAAAACGCGAATCGCAGTAGTCGCAGACGAGCTTTTGCTCGGCACTGGCAAAATGCAGGGGGCCGCCACACGCGGGGCACTGATAGTTGACGCTCTCGAAGGCCATGATCGGTCCTTTCGCTGCCGGAGGCTATGCGCCGATGGCGCCGCCGCAGTATTCGCAGCGCCCACTGGCATCGGGAATGGTGGTGGCTCCGCAGAAGGGGCAGGTGACCGCGGTCTTGGGAGCCTTGGCGGCCACGACACTGTCGCGCGTTTCCTGACGCAGCTGCACCAAGGCGTCGCGAACTTCGGTTGCCTGGCGCTTGGCCTCGCGGTATTCGATGGAACCGCGCTGATCGATGGTGGAGTCGTTCACGCGCAGGTTGATCTCGGTAAAGTACGGCGTGTTGACGTGAATGGTCAGGTTAAAGTCGTAATCCAGGTCGTAGCGCGGCGGGTTGTAGCTCTCGCGCTCGCCGTCCTTGGTCTCGCGATAGATCTCGGTGCGCTGCTCGTCGATATCCATATCGCAGCCGAGTACCTGCGAGAACTCGATGATGTCGGGATTGGCGTCGCGCCAGCGGCTCTGCGAAGTGATGATCAGCAGGCCCGCGTCCTCATCGAGCATAATATTGGTGCGCCCGGCAGAAAGCGTGCGCGTGGGGTTGAACGAAGACAGGCGCTCGGCGTTGGCCTCGCGGTAGGCGAGTTGCTCACGGATATCGTCCGCGGTGCTGGAGCGATAGCCGTGAAAGTAGGGGGAGAGCTTGCCGGCGCACTCTTTGCACAGGTAGCCTTCATTGATTTTTGTCTTACCTAGAAGTCCCAGCTCGGTACCGCAAATCGCGCACTCTTTCTTCTCGAACATCTTGTCAAAGAAGCCCATGGCTGCCTCCCATCAACAGGTAGCGTGTGTCACTTTTGATGATGGGGGAGTGCGCGATCCTTCGCGATACCCAGACGGCTCAAGGAGTCTCCACAACTGGGACACATGGCCCATTTTGACTAGTCATTGGGGACGTTCTTAAACGACTAGTCGCGGGGGACACTCTTCGGCCACTCATTGGGCACTCATTGGGGACCACTCATTGGGGACGTACTTAAATGAGTGGTAGTTGGAGACACTCCTGGCCGAGCTAGAGATCGCGCGTGTCCCTTCTGGTCCATGCGGCTCAAAATCGCGGCGTGATGTGGACGGCTGGGGTCGAATTGGCAGCATTTCGAGCCTGGCTTCGATATTGAGACTGGTTCTTTATTAAAATAGATTTCCAGACAATTGAGCGGCTGGGGGTTAACCATGAGGGGCATGGGAGACACAACCGCATATTTGCGTCGGGGCATTCGGGAGATTATATGCCTGGCGCTGTTCTTCTTCACGTTTTTGGCGTGCGAGTATCTTTTTGATGTGCGCATGGCCGAGTTCGTGTCTCCGAACGAGGTCGTTATTTATGAGAGCCTTGTCATCGGCGCGAGCGTGATTGGCTTCTTTGTGCGTCCCATTCTGTACTATCGCCGTCCCCATGCCATTGACGCGACGAGTGACGTCACGGGCGTATTGCTGGTGGCGGCATTGCTGCTGTTGATTGTGGCGGTTCAGGTTGAGGTAGTAATTGCCGGCGGTTTGGTGGCGTGCTGCGCGCTGGGCTACTGCGGATCGACTGCCCACGCAAACTTTGCACGGCGCTTTGCGCGGACGCCCTGCTTGGCGCGTGCCGCCGCACTTCCCTACGCCATGGGCGTTCTGGTGCAGGTGCTCAACCACATGGTGATGCCTGCCGGCATTCCTCAGCAGGCTGTTCTGGTCGTCTGCGCGATCGCGCAGGTGGCGTTGCTCCACGGTGCCCGACGCGCCAAGCTGCGCGACGAGTCCGATCCAAACTTTGAACCCAGTGTTGCCGGGCTTTCGGTAGATGCTCTGGAATATGGCGCCAAGTGGCATGACGATCCCGAGGCAAAGGCGGCATTCCGCCGCACTGCAGCTCGCTTGACCGTGGCGACAGCGTATCTTTCCGGCGTATTCGCCGCTCTCAACGCGGGCCTCACGACCCTGCATGCTACCGGAGCCGTTGATTTGGGTGACTGGCCGCGCCTGCTGCTTGTCGTGAGCTCGTTGGCCGCCGGCGTCCTATTTGACCTGCGCGGCCGTTCGTATATGAATATCGGCATGACATGCGCCGCCATGTTGTCTACGCTTTCGTTCTTTGTGCTCATCATCGACGGCAATGGCGGCAACGAGCTTGCTGCCACGATCATCTTTTATCTGGGCTCGGGCTTCTTTGTGGTGTTCTTTACCACAAAATTCGCCGCCATCTCGCTCTATGCGCGCTGGTCATATTTTTGGCCGTGCATGGGCCGCGTCGTCAACAACGTGTGCTCGATGCTCGTGACGGCGCCGGCAGTGGCGATTATTTTGAGTCAAAACGTGCTGGCTGCAGTCGGCGCGGCGCTCGTGATGTTTGTGGGTATTGCGATTACGCTGCTGGGGCAGTTGGGGCAACGGGCCGATGATGCCGTGATGCAGGATGGCCTGCCGCTTGCCACCGACGATCTTGGTGGGGATCTTGCGCCCACACGCTCCGACCCCGAGCCCGTGGAGGCAGCGGAGCTCACGTCCGATGAGCGCCTCGATGCCTTCGTCGCCACCTTTGGGCTTACAGAGCGCGAGCGCGATATTCTTGAGGTCTTGGTCGTTTCGGACCAGAGCGTTCAGGACATCGCCACAACGCTCTTCCTTTCGCGCTCCACGCTCTATCGTCACATTTCCTCGATCAACAAGAAGACCGGCACCGCCTCGCGCGTGGCCCTTATCAACTTCTTCTGGTCCTGGACACCCAAGGACTAGCTAATCCTCCAATAAGTTGCGGTGGAATAGTCCCTAAATTAAAGTCACGGGGCTTTAAACAGGAACTATTTCACCGCAACTGCTGGGGGGATAGACTGCGGCGGCGGCAGAGGCAACGGCAGCGGCGTTGGCAGCTGTGGTAGTGGCAACGGCAGCTGGCAGGGTGTTTTCCGTCTTCTTGCTACAGCAGCTCACCGTGGCGGGCAATGTAGCGGCGCTTTGCCAGCTGGGTGAGCGCGATATAGGCGGTAACGATGCCAATGAGCAGCCCAAAAAAGCTCGTGGGCAGCGGCATGAGGCCGAGCGCATCGGCGATGGGGCTTGCCGGCAGCCAGGTGACGAGCGCCAGGCCCAGCACGGTAAGAACGCACAATGCGGGCGCGGCGTGGTCGCGCGGGCTCGGCAGATGCGGGGAGCGCAACATGTGGACCACGAGTGTCTGCGACCACATGGACTCGACAAACCAGCCGCTCTGGAAGAGCGCAGCAAAGGTCGCCATACCCGCGACGTCGCCCGCGGCGGCAAGCTCGGACCAGCTTGCGTCCACGGCGGCGGGGCACACGACAAAGAAGAGCGCGGCGAAGGTCACGATGTCAAACAGCGAGCTCACGGGGCCCAGCTCGAGCATAAAGCCCTTGATGGACGCGGCGTCCCAGGCACGCGGGCGGGCAGTCCAGGCGTCATCGACGGTGTCCCACGGCAGCGCGATGCACACGATCTCGTAGACCAGCGACAGCAGCACCAGCTGCAGGGCGCTCATGGGCAAAAACGGCAAGAACAGGCTCGCGACGGTCACGGACAGCACATTGCCAAAGTTGGAGCTCACCGTGGTCTTGAGGTACTTGAGCAGGTTGCCGTAAGTGCGGCGGCCTTCGATGATGCCGCGCTCGAGCACGCCCAGGTCCTTCTGAAGCAAGATGATATCGGCGGATTCCTTGGCAATATCGACGGCCGAATCGACCGAGATGCCGCAATCGCTCGCACGCATGGCGGCGGCGTCGTTGATGCCGTCGCCCATAAAGCCCACGGTGTGGCCGAGCATCTCGCGCATGACACGTACCAGGCGCGCCTTCTGCAGCGGCGAGAGCTTGGCGAAGAGGTGGGTTTTCTCGGCGCGCTCGGCAAGTTCGGCGTCATCGAGCGCATCGATCTCGGAGCCGAGCAAGACGTTGCTCGCATCGATACCAATCTGCTCGCAGACGGTGGCGGCGACGCGGTCGTTGTCGCCGGTTAGGACCTTGACCGCCACGCCCTTGGCCTCGAGGGTGGCGACGGCGCCCGCGGCACTTGCTTTGGGCGGATCGAGGAAGGCCAAAAAGCCCATCAGCACCATGTCGCACTCGTCGGCGATGCCAAACTCGCCCACGCAGCGCGGATTGGTCTTCTGCGCCACGGCAATTACGCGTAGGCCCTCGGCGTTAAGTCCGGCGATCTGCTTGCGAATCTGGGCGAGCTTCTCGTCGGTGAGCGGCTGAGCGATGCCATCGATCTCGACAAAGGAGCAGATCTCGAGCATTTCCTCGGCGGCGCCCTTGGTAACCATCTGGGTTTTGCCTTGGGCGTCGGCGACAACTACGCTCAGGCGACGGCGCGAGAAATCGAAGGGAACCTCGTCGACCTTGGTGTAGCGGTCGCGCAGGCTCTGGCCCAGCATGGAATCGGGTGCGACGGTCGAGGGTGTCACATCGGCACGGTCGATTACGGCCAGGTCGATAAGATTTTTGAGGCCGGTCTGGAAGAAGCTGTTCAAAAACGCATGGCGCAGCACGCGCGCGTCCTCGTTGCCATCGGTGTTGAGGTAGCGCTCGAGCACGATGCGGTCTTCGGTGAGGGTGCCGGTCTTGTCGCAGCACAGGACGTCCATCGCTCCGAGGTTTTGAATCGCCGGCAGCTCCTTGACGATAACCTGGCGACGGGCGAGGTCCTTGGCGCCCTGCGACAGGCTCGTGGTCACGATGACGGGAAGCATCTGCGGCGTGATGCCCACGGCCACGCTCGTGGCGAACAGCAGCGCGTCGATGACGTTGCCCTTGGTGGCGGCGTTGATGGCAAAGACGGCCGGCGCCATAACGAGCATCAGGCGCACCAGCAGCATGGAGACGCTCGAGACGCCGCGGTCAAACGCGCTCTTTTCGCTGCGCCCGTTGAGCATCTTGGCGATGCCGCCCAGGTAGGTGTCCGAGCCGGTGGCAACGACAAGCGCCATGGCGGCGCCGTTTTGCACGGAGGTGCCGGTAAAGACGATGTTCTTGCAGGCAGAGAGTGGCAGTGCGGAGCCGTCGGCGCCCTCGACGACGGTGGCGGCGGTGGTCTTCTCGACGGCCTCGCTCTCGCCGGTGAGTGCGGACTCGATCACAAACAGGTCGCGCGCGGTGATGATGCGGGCATCTGCCGGCACCATATCGCCGGCAGAGAGACGGATTACATCGCCGGGGACGAGCTCGTCGAAGGGGATCTCGATGCGCTCGCCGTCGCGCAGGGCGGTGCAAGTGTTGGAGACCAGGTCCTTGAGGGCCTCGGCCGCATTGCCGCTGCGGGCTTCCTGGATAAACTTCATGCCGCCCGATACCAGCAGCATGGTGCCGATGACGATGACCGTGGAGGGGTCGCGCTGCGGTTCGGGCACGGCGAGCACGTCGATGTAGAGCGAGACCAGTGCGAGCGCGGCGAGGATACCGGCGAAGGGATCGATGAACGCGTCGGCGATGCGGCGGGCGAGCGTTTTGGTCGTTGCCTCGATGGTGTTGGGGCCGACGGCGTTCAGGCGCTCAGTTGCCTGCTCGACGGTGAGGCCGTTTGCCGTGGCGTCAATCAGTACGAGGGCGTCCTCGGCACTATGGGTGGCGGCGAATATGGTGTTCTTGGACAGGCCGGTATGAGCGGCAGGGCGCGCCGTGCGGCGGCGCTTGGAGATGGCTTCGAGTACCGTGACGGTTTTGAGCATCAGCATAGGGTCCTCCTTGTTGAGGGGAGTTAGCGTACGTGTCGTATTTGCTTCAAAAAACCTAGATGTCGCTCACGTCAAGCTCTTGAGCCCACAAAGGGTGCAGCGCGCCTTTGCGGTGGTTTTGGCGATCTGCCGGTGGCGTTTATGCGTGTGCGGAGTCCTCGCGGCGTGCCGAGGGCGACATGCAGGTTTTTCGACTAGGACTGCCTTCCATGGCACACCTCCTAAAGGCTGAGCGCAGCGCGCTTTGGGTATCTCGTACCCCTTTTTAATCCGCCCGTATTCTTGATGAGGGGGTTTGACATGTCAACCCCATTGTTCGGAAAACCATTCCCCCTGACAAAGCCTTTACAGAATGCCGTGGCCCCAAAGCGCGCCCGCATCGACGCTTCGCCTGCGCTAAACTGGAAGGCACGTACGCGATTACGAGAGGAGCCCGCATGGAGGCTTACAAGCAAGAGTTCATCAAGTTTATGGTCGAGTCCGACGTCCTTAAGTTCGGCAGCTTTACGCTCAAGAGCGGCCGTCAGTCCCCGTTCTTTATGAACGCCGGCGCTTACGTGACGGGCTATCAGCTCAAGAAGCTGGGCGAGTATTACGCCCAGGCCATCCACGATAACTTTGGCGACGACTTTGATGTGCTGTTTGGACCGGCCTACAAGGGTATTCCGCTGGCCGTCGTGACCGCAATTGCCTACCACGAGCTGTACGGCAAGGAGGTCAAGTACTGCTGCGACCGCAAGGAGGCCAAGGACCACGGTGCCGACAAGGGTAACCTGCTGGGCTATGAGCCCCAGGACGGCGACCGCGTGGTCATGGTCGAGGACGTCACCACCAGCGGTAAGTCCATCGACGAGACCTATCCCAAGGTCAAGGCTGCTGCCGATGTCGAGATCAAGGGCCTCATTGTGTCTCTCAACCGCATGGAGGTCGGCAAGGGCGGCGTGACCACCGCACAGAAGGAGATCGAGGCCAAGTACGGTTTCCCCGTCGCGAGCATCGTTTCCATGGCCGAGGTCGTCGAGACCCTCTACAACCACGAGATCGACGGCAAGGTCGTCATCGATGACGAGCTCAAGGCCGCCATCGACGCCTACTACGAGCAGTACGGAGCACGTTAGTTACGGCGTTTTACCAAACGCCGTAACTGCTCGACGTTGCGCGGGCTGCATTTGGACAATCTGACGTTCAACTTCAAGGGCGCGACCAGAAGGTCAGCGCCCTTTCGTTTCACGTCACCTTGTCTCAAATGCGACCCGCTCGCTGTCCGTTCTCTACCTGCGGCGTCGTCTTGCTCCGAATGCGGCTCGCTCGCTGTCGTTGCCGAAACATCGGCGTTGCCGGACTAGTCATTGGGGACGTTCATAAATGACTACTCAGGAATGAGCGTAGATAATCTCCCGTTTTTGGCCTGTGTGCGGGCTCAAAGTGGGAGATTATCCGCGCTCGCTTTAATTTGCTTGGGCTGCGGTGCCTATCTAATCGGCTCGGCGTCTTCCCTGAGAATCGAAAGATACTCTTCATACCCGTACTGCCGGTATCTCTGTCTTGACTCGTCGAGAGGACGGAGGATACCCAATTCTTCAAATGATTTGACGAGCGAGCTCGCGGTACTCCTGCCGATATCGAGTTGGGCAGCGATGAATGCGGTGTCGACGATGGGGTGCTCTTCAAGAATGCCCAACAGCCTTTGCCCGTTTGCAGCAGTCCTTCCGAGATTTTCGGTAATGGTTGCTGTGGAACGGTTATGGAGGTCAACAAGGTTTTTTAAAGACCCTACCGAGTCCTTCGCACTCTCGAGAAGGCTGTTGCAGAAAAACTCTATCCATTCCTCGTAAGTGCCTCTCTCCCTTACGGATGTGAGTTGCCGGTAGTACTCGCTTCGATTTTTCTTGAACTGGAACGATGGATAGAACAAGCAAGAATGAAGAACGCCATCATTGATGAGCATAAGTGTAATGAGAAGCCTGCCCAGGCGACCGTTTCCGTCTAGGAATGGATGGGCAGTTTCAAATTGGTAATGGACGAGCGCCGCCCGCACAATCGGATCCATTTCGACTTGAGGCTCATTGATAAAGCGTTCGAGGTCCTGGAGCGTGTTGCTCAAATCTTCAATGTTTGGAGGGACAAACGATGCGGTTGCAATGGTGCAGCCTGAGGGGCCAATCCAGTTTTGTGAGGAGCGCAGCTCGCCTGGATTCTTCTCCGTTCCGCGCACTCCGTCCAGCAGGACCGCATGAACTTGCCTAAGAAGTCTCGTGCACAAGGGCATCTTTTTGAGCAGTTCTACGCCGCGGTCGACAGCACGGACGTAATTCACGACGTCTGCGACATCTTTATGATGGAGTTGTGTTTGCGATGGACTAAGTAGGTCGTCAAACGTGCACTGGGTTCCCTCAATTTGCGAAGAAAGGAGTGCTTCTTTGCGCACGTACATTGTCAGATACATGTCGGCGTTGGGAACAAAGTAGAGCATGCCTTCAAGCTCTCCAAGCTTTCGTGAGCATGCGGAAAGCGTGCGATAGGTTTCCTCGGTGAGGTTTAGCTGCCTCAATGATTGCAAGGGCGTTGGAAAAAACGAATAGTAAGCCAATTTCCCCGATAGATTATTGCGGAGCGTTCCCTGGCCGTTCTCCTCGATTTGCATCGCGCCCTCCATATCTTTAGTGCCGGAAACTCGTTATTAGGCTAATCATATCAATTCTAATAACGAGTTTAAGGATTAAATAGTTATTAGAATTGATGTAAACAATCTAATGATGAGAAGTCGTTATTACTTGACCATGGAGCTCGGCTTGGTACAGGGGGGGTTGTCCAAAATGAGAGCGGATAATCTCCCGTTTTTGGCTCGGTGACGGCCTCAAAGTGGGAGATTATCCACGTTCGCTAGTTAAGCGTCCAAAAATCCACACTCGCCAAACCTGCCAAAAAGGGACAGGTTTATTTTGGCACGTTTCGGCCGGTATCAGGAAGTGTCAGGGACGGAGCGGCGGCAGTCCGTGGGCGCGAAAAGAAGTGTCGGGTTTGGCGCGCCCGCTTCTGCCCGTCCCGCGCGTGGGCGATACTCGGCTTATCGACCCGCGATGCAAAGGAGACGCTCATCCCACGAGCACTACCGGGAAGGGCTTGCGATTCGAGCCCTCGCCTTAGTATTTTGGCCATTTAGCACTATAATCACCGTAGGCATGCGCATAACGTTGCGCTTAATCAAGAGGAGAAAACGTATGGGTCTGTTTGACATGTTCAAGAAGAAGGCTGAGCCTGCCGCTGCTACTGCTCCCGCCTCCATCTCTGCTTCTGCCGGCGCCGACGTGCTGTGCTCGCCCGTCAAGGGCAAGGTCATCAAGATGGCCGACGTGCCCGATCCCGTCTTTGGTGGCGAGGTTCTGGGCAAGGGCTGCGCCGTGTGGCCCGAGGACGACCTGGTCTACGCTCCCTGCGACGGCAAGGTGACCGTCACCATGGGCCACGCCGTGGGTCTGCAGTCCGATAGCGGCATCGAGGTTTTGGTGCACGTTGGCGTCGATACCGTCAACATGAACGGCGATGGCTTCGAGGGCTTCGTCAAGGCCGACGACGTTGTGAAGGCTGGCCAGCCCATACTCAAGATCGACCGCGCCAAGATCGCCGCTGCCGGTTACAAGGACTGCGTCGTGGTGGCCGTGTCCAACACCGCCGAGTTTGCCGATGTCGAACTCGCCGTCGAGGCCGACTCCGCTGTCGCCGCCGGTGACGCCATCGTTAAGGTCGTCCGCAAGTAAACTGCGGCATCCAAAGGATGTTCAAGGGTGGTCGGGTTTTCCGGCCACCTTTTTTATTGCACCGCGGGGAAGCGTTTTATTGCACGTTGGGCGGGCTTGCAAACCGTTCGGACGCTAAAACGAACCGACCGCGCCTTCGCGTTGCCGAGGGCGTTCATAAGTGGATAGTATGGGCTTACTTATTACAACGTGCGCCGCGTCCGGGAAGCGCGGTGCCGCTCATTGGGAGGAACAACATGAAAAAGAAGCTGCTGCTTGCGCCCCTCATGGCCGTCTTGGTTGCATGCGTGGTCGTGCTTTCCGGCTGTGGAGGTCCTTCGGTTGAGGAGCTCATCACCGAGGATCTTACGACGCAGTTTGACGAGGTCAAGAATGGTGGCGACGACTTCCTCTCTGGTCTGGAGGAGGCTTCGGGCGACGAGTTCGAGCAGCTGGGTATCGATCCCAAGGAGTATGCCAAGACCTATCTCGAGGGCTTTGACTACAAGATCGGCGACGTGACGGTCGACGAGGACAAGGGTGTCGCGACCGCCGAGGTCTCTATCACATGCAAGTCTATGAACAAGATCGTCGAGGACTTCTCCACCCAGTATCAGGAGAAGGTCGCTGCGCTTGACACGGTTCCTTCCGATGACGAGCTGTACAAGATGGCCGGTCAGGTTATGGTCGATGTGACCAAGGCCACCGAGCCCAGGAAGACCACGGTTATCTTCAAGTACACCTGCAACGACGACGGTGAGTGGTCTGCCGACGACTCCGTCAACTCCGAGATGATGGATGCAATGCTGAGCTAGTTCGTTGCGGCGTTTTACCAAACGCCGCAACTGCTCGACGCTGCGCGGGCACCAGAGCGACAACTTGTCATTCAAAGAGGACGGCATGACCAGAAGGTCTATGCCGTCCTCTTTTCATGCCAATTTGTTCGCTCTGGTGCCCGCTCGCTGTCAGTCCTCTACCTGCGGTGTTGCCATTGTTGGGGTAGTCGTTGGGGGCGTTCTTGTTTTAGTCATTGGGGACGTTCTTAAATGACCA
This sequence comes from uncultured Collinsella sp., assembly GCA_900540995.1. Lineage (GTDB taxonomy): Bacteria > Actinomycetota > Coriobacteriia > Coriobacteriales > Coriobacteriaceae > Collinsella. The sequence goes on from UQHO01000041.1 coordinate 12,893, forward strand.
GGCAGCACTTGGGGACGTTCCTTTTCTGCCGGCAGTTGGGGACACTCCTTGTGCCAGCGTTGCATCGAGTACTTGGGAAGATGCGACCCGGTTTTTGGCCGAATAGTGGGTCGCATTTTCCGGATGGGGTGGGTTGCGGAAAGTGCGACCCGGAATATTGCTCTGAAACGGGATGCGGTTTCCCTGATGCGCCTCAAACGGAAAGCGCATCCCATTCCGGAGCTCCAAAACGGGATGCGCTTTCCGCGCGGAAGAATTGCCGCAGCTGCGTTAAGCAGTGTCGCTCGTTACTCGCCCAGCACCAGCGCCGCGAGCTCTGCCTGGGTGTCCACCACGTAGTCGGCGCCGGCGGCCTCCAGCTCTGCACGGCCGCGGAAGCCCCAGCTGACGCCCGCGCTCTTAAGGCCGGCGTTGTGACCGGTCAGAACATCGACATTGGAATCGCCCACATAGAGCGTGGTCGCCGGATCGGCGCCTAGCTCTTCCATCACATGCAGCGTAACAGGCGCCTCGGGCTTGGGGGGAAACGCATCGATGCGGCCCTGCACCAGCGCAAAGCGCTCGGAACCAAAATACTTCTCGATAAGCGGAGCCGCCGAGACGTGGTCCTTGTTGGTGAGCACGGCAAGCTGCACGCCCGCGGCGCGCAGGCGGTCGAGCATCTCGATCGTACCGGCATAGGGGGCGGTGTGGTCCTCCTTGTGCTCGCCGTAGTAAGCCCTAAACTCGGCAAGCGTTTGCTCAAACATACGGCTGTCGCCCGCATACTCGGCAGGCATAAAGCGCTCAACCAGCTTGAGCATGCCGTTTCCCACCTTGTAGCGGTACTCGTCAACGGCAAACGTGGGCCAGCCGTGCGCCTCGCAGGTATGGTTGCCGGCGGCCGCCAGGTCCTCGAGCGTGTTGAGGATGGTGCCGTCCAGGTCAAAGATCACATGGGAAAAAGCTGCTGCCATGGGTGCTCCTGCCGCTTGAGTTGTAAAACGCACCCCATGATACTGGGCATGCGTGCCGGGCATGTTTGGAATCTGAATATCTTTAATAGCCCTGAGCCTTTGTCGTTAGCAAATCCTCGGCAGCTGCTCTCCTACGAGCATGTCGAGGATGCGGGTCGAACCCCAGCCGGTGCGCACGCGCACGGCGGGACGGGCGCCCTCGGCAAGCGGCAGCACGCGACCGATGATGGCGGCATTCTCGCCGTAGCGGGCGGCGCGCATGGCGCTCAGCGCGGCATCGGCTTGCTCGGCCGGCACGACGGCAACCATCTTGCCCTCGTTTGCCACCTGCAGCACATCGTAGCCGAGCATCTCGCAGGCGGCCTGCACGTCGGGACGCACGGGCACGGCATCCTCGTCGACCTCCATGGCAACATTGCTGGCCTGGGCAAACTCGTTGAGTGTGGACGCCAAGCCACCGCGCGTGGGGTCGCGAAAGCAGCGTGTGTCGGGTGCTGCGGAAAGCACATCGGCAATCAGGCGGTTGAGCGGTGCGGCGTCGCTTTCGATCGTGCTCGAAAACGCCAGACCCTCGCGTTGGCTCATGATAGCGATGCCGTGGTCGCCCAGTGTACCCGAGACCAGGATGACATCGCCGGGCTGGCAGTTTGCGCCGCTGAGCGCCACGTCCGCAGGCACCTCGCCCACGCCGGCGGTATTGATATAGACGCCGTCGGCCCCGCCGCGCTCGACCACCTTAGTGTCGCCCGTGATTATGGACACGCCCGCCTCGCGCGCCGTCTCGGCCATCGTCTGCACAATCTGGCGGAGCTTATCCATGGGATAGCCCTCTTCGAGGATAAAGCCGCACGATAGGTAGCGCACGTTGGCGCCCGAGGTCGCGACGTCGTTGACGGTTCCGCATACAGCGAGGCGGCCGATGTTGCCACCGGGGAAGAACTGCGGCGAGACTACAAAGCTGTCGGTCGACATGGCGATGCGCCCGCTCGCGGGTAGCGTAGCGACGCCGGCGTCGTTGCCCTCGAGCAGCTCGGGCGACCCAAAGGCATCTAAAAAGACCTCATCGATGATGCGTTTCATCATCTGGCCGCCGGAGCCGTGACCCAGCAGGACGGTGCTATCGGTAACGCTATGGGACATATCGAAAACTCCAATCGTGGGTGGTGCCGGTGTGCGGGTGTGTCCGGGCTAGTTGCGGTAGCGGTAGTACGCCGCGCAGCTGCCCTCGGAGCTCACCATGCACGGGCCGACGGGGTGCTCGGGCGTGCAGGTGCGGCCAAAGAGCGGGCAGTCGCTCGGCGTAATGGCCCCGCGCAGCACGTCGCCGCAGCGGCACCCGCGCGGCTCGACTGTCGCCTCAACGGGCACATCAAAGCGGGTACGGGCATCAAAGCGCGAGAATTCGGGACGAATGGCGAGTCCCGAAGCCGCAATCGGCCCCAGCCCGCGCCACGTGGTGTCGCATGGTTCAAACACCTGCTCGACCAGCTGGCGCGCCACGGGATTGCCGTCTGCGTTGACGCCACGGCGGTAGGCGTTGTCAATCGCCGGCCTGTCCTCGACAACCATCTGGACCAGCATGCAGATGCCCTGCAGGATATCGACCGGTTCAAATCCCGTGACCACGCCCGGGGTATTGAATTCGTCGACCAAAAAGCTAAAGGGCGCCAAGCCCGTGATGGTGGCGACGTGGCCCGGCAGGATAAAGCCGTCGATGGTGGTCTCGGGGTCGTTGGCGATGGCGCGCAACGCCGGCGGCGTGGTCTTGTGGGCGCAATAGACCGAGAAGTTCAAAAGCCCGCGCGCCTCGGCCTCCAAGATGGCGGCGGCGATGGTGGGCGTCGTAGTCTCAAAGCCCACGCCCATAAAAATGACCGGGCGATCAGGGTTTTGCTCGGCAATGTCGAGCGCGTCGAGCGGGGAATAGACGATGCGGATATCGCGCCCCGCCGCCTTTTGCGCAGCGAGCGAGGTGGATGATCCGGGCACGCGCATCATGTCGCCAAAGGTGGTGATGATGGCGCCGTCTATGTTGGCGAGCGCGATTGCGTGGTCGATGTCGCGGTTGGCGGTGACGCAGACGGGGCAGCCCGGGCCGCTCAGCAGCTTGAGCCCGGCCGGCATAATGGAGCGAAAGCCATAGCGCCCGATGCTCACGGTATGCGTGCCGCAGACTTCCATAAGGTTGATGGTGCGGTCGCCGACAAGCTCATGAATGCGCTCGATGAGCTCGCGAGCCAGCTTGGGATCGCGGAATGCCGAGAAATCGATACCGGAGCGCGCCGGCTGCTCGGGCGCCACTAGTAAGCCTCCGCCGGGTTGGTGGTCAGCTGGTCTTCTTCGACCAGCTCGGACATGGCATTAACAAGCTCGAGCGTTTCCTGTGCTTCCTGCTCGTCGACAATCTGGATGCCAAAGCCGGCGTGTACGAGAATATAGTCGCCAACCTGCGCCGTCGGCACGAGTCGCAGCGACACGGGGCGCTCGATGCCCATCATGTCGACGGTGGCCTTGAGGTCGTCGTCGCGTTTGACTACTTTACCGGGAACGGCAAGGCACATATTGTTCCCCTTTTATACGCTTTGCGCTGGACGGGCGCTCAATAATCCATCAGTTGATGGTAGCGCTCGCGGGCGCTGCGGGCAAACGCGCTACACCTGTGAGACGGCGGCTTGCGGGCTGGCCGAACAGCCTACTGCGATGCAACCTGCGCAAGACGAGCGCTTGCGACTGCCGCCTGACCGTAGGCGATGCAGCCGTCGTTAACGGGCACGGTTTGGGGAATCAAGACAGTGAGACCCATGCTTTTGAGCTCGCGGGTGAGGAGCTGGAGCAAAAGTCGGTTCATGAACACGCCGCCCGAGAGCGCGACGGTATCGATGCCTTCGCGCGCGCAGATTTCGCGTGCGATTCGTGCCGAAGAGCGCGCGATGGCGATATGGAAGTCGAGCGCGAGCTTGCCGGCGGGCACGCCGGTCCTGATTCCCTCCAAAAGCGCCTCAAAAAGCGGTCTGGAGTTCAGAACATGGCAGTCGTCCGGACGGGATGATTCGGTTACGGAAAAGCTGGCCATATTGCCGGTGGGGCAGGCACTTTCACTGCTGAGCGCGCGCCAGGCGGCGGCTTCGAATTCTACGGCGGGTTCGCCCTCGTAGGTTGCCTTGTCGCAGATGCCCAGAATTGCTGCCGCGGCATCAAAGAGACGCCCCATGCTGCTGGTACGCGGGCTGTTGATGCCGCGCTCGATCATGGTGGCTGTCACGCTGCGCGTTTGCTCGTCGAGGCTGTCCAAAAGCCGAGCGGCGCCTGGGTGCTCGAGCAGGCCGAGCTCACTGAGCAGGGCAAAGGCGTTGCGGCGGGCGTCGCGCACGGAGGCCGCCCCGCCGGGGAGCGCCCAGGTGCGCAAATGCGCGGCGCGCTCAAAGCCGCCAAGGCTGGCAACAAGAAACTCGCCGCCCCAAATGGTCCCATCGGTACCGGCGCCGGTGCCGTCAAAGGCGATGCCAAGGACGCGCGCGTCGGTTGTAAGCTGGCCCGCGGCGATAGCCTCGGCCATTACGCTCGCGATATGCGCATGATGGTGCTGCACCTCGACGAGCGGCAGATTGCATTTTCGCGCCTGCTCGCGCGCCCACTGGCTCGATAGATAGCTGGGATGTACATCGCAGGCTAAGGCGGCGGGCGCCAAGTCAAAGAGATCTTCCAAGCGCGTGCGCGCGGCGTTCCAGGCATCGAAGGTCCCGCCGTTTTCAACATCGCCGATATGCTGCGACACAAAACAGGTTGCCTCGCCGTTCGTCCCTTCACGCGTGAGCGCAATCGTGGCCTTTTGTTGTGGCCCGCAGGCGAGCACGCAGGACGGAGCGCCGTCGAGCGCCGGCAGCGGCAGCGGCTGGGGGGGACATCCGCGGGGGCGGGGCCCCGGGCCAAACCGCGGTATGC
>UQHO01000042.1 GCA_900540995.1 uncultured Collinsella sp.
CCGCCTTTACGAAAGCCTTCTCTTTTTTTGGCAGGTCGTTACAATAGACGGGATAAAGAATGACCGAGGGGACCTTATGATCAAACTTGTGCTGACCGATATGGACGATACGCTGATTCCTGCTGGACACGATGGCGCCAGCGACTGCGCCATCGAGGGCATTCATGCCATGCAGGCGGCGGGCCTGCATTTTGGCCCGGTTTCGGGTCGCCAGCCGTCCGCGATGAGCTGGATGTTCCGCAATCGCTCCGAGTGCTTCTCGACCGGTGCGTTTTGCAACGGCCAGGTGATGTTTGTCGATGGCGAGGCGGTTGCCTCGCGCGCAACTGATAACGATGCCCTTATGCGCCTGGCCGACTACCTGGAGCAAGAGACCGACGATACCTATTTGAAGGTCTACCGTCTGGGTGATGGCTTTTGGGACAACGACGCCTATTGCGTGACAAGCGATCCCGAGCGTGTGCGTCGCGCCATGGAGTCAGGCGGCAACGCGTGGCTCAAGGGCGAAGAGGCTCCCTGTCGCCCTGTCGTTGACGATGCCCCGGTATACAAGGCGAATATCTGGAGTGCCCGTTCGCGCGAGGAGCTCGCCGAGCTGCGCGAGCGTGTTGCCGCCGAGGTGCCGGAGCTCTCGCTCGTGTTTCCCAACAACCGCGTGCGCCTGTTCGACGTTCTTCCGACCGGCTGGGACAAGGGCTGTGCTGCGCTGGAGCTGGCGCGCGCTTTGGGCCTGACGCCCGACGAGGTGGCCGTATTCGGCGATTCCGATAACGATTTGCCCATGATCGATGCCGTTCCCAATTCCGTTGCAGTCGCCAATGCCAACGAGGCCGTTACGGCTGCCGCGCGCTGGCATATCGGCGCTGCGGCAGACGATGCGGTCGCCGGGGCTCTGCATCAGATTGCCGCCTGCGCCGCGACGGGGGAGATGCCGCCGTTTATGCGCCAGGAGGGTGCGGCCGACGCGAATCTCGCGAACAGCTAAGGAGACAGCCATGAAGCTCCAGCAGCTCAGATATGTCGTCAAAGTTGCCGAATGCGGCAGCATCACCGAGGCCTCGCGCCGACTCTTTGTGTCGCAGCCTTCGATTACCGCGTCGATCCGCGATCTCGAAAACGAGATGGGTGTGCGCATCTTTGAGCGCACTAACAAGGGTGTCGTTGTATCCGAGGAAGGCGAGACCTTCTTGGGCTACGCGCGACAGGTGCTTGACCAGGCCGATCTGCTCGAAGGTAAGTACAAGGGCGCATCCGAGCAGGTGCCGCATTTTAGTGTGAGCTGTCAGCATTATTCCTTTGCCGTCAACGCGTTTGTCGATGTGATCCGTGAGTTCGATGCCGCGCGCTACGACTTTACCCTGCGCGAGGAGCAGACCCACGAAATTATCGAGGATGTCGCGCATATGAAAAGCGAACTCGGCATCCTGTATCTGTCGGAGCACAATCGCGAGGTCATCGAGCGCATGCTTGCCGCCAACGAGCTCGTGTTCGAAGGACTCTTCTGCGCCGCGCCGCATGTCTTCGTGTGCGCCGACCATCCGCTGGCGGGTCGCTCGAGTGTGACGCTCGAGGACTTGGAAGACTACCCGTTCCTGTCCTATGAGCAGGGTAGCTATAACTCGTTTTATTATTCCGAGGAGCTGACCTCGACCTTTGAGCGTCGCAAGAATATCCGCGTGCGCGACCGTGCGACGTTGTTCAACCTGGCCATGGGTCTCAACGGCTACACGGTGTGTTCGGGCGTGATCAGCCACGAGCTCAACGGGCCGGGTATTATCTCGATTCCGCTCGACGTGGACGAGTACATGGAGATTGGCATCATCACGCGCAAGAACACGACGCTCACGCGCTACGGTCGGGCCTATATCGACGCGATTCGTCAGCATATCTAGGCTGCTGTGCTCCGCACGGTTCAAGTCTCTTTATGACAGTCCGGACTGATATAGGAAGCATCTATATCAAACTGTTATAAACGTATATTTTACGATGGCCATATGAACGCTCATACTCTGTCCCAGTAAAGCAACCAATGCAAAGGGAGATATCTATGAGCACTTCGATTCAACCGAACGCGCCGTTTCGCGCCGATATCGTCGGCAGTTTTCTTCGTCCGCAGGCCGTGAAGGACGCCCGTGCCGCCTACGCCGCGGGTACGCTCGATGACGACGGCCTTAAGGCCGTCGAGGATGAGGCCATTCGCGACTTGGTGGCTAAGCAAAAGGCCGCCGGCCTACAGGTCATCACCGATGGCGAGTTCCGCCGCAGCTACTGGCACCTCGATTTTATGTGGGGCCTCAATGGCATTGAGCGCCGTACCTCGCGTACGGGTTATATGTTCCATGATGAGGAGACGACGGCCGATACCGCCGTGGTGACCGGCCCCATCAGCGGCGAGAACCACCCCTTCGTCGAGCACTTTAAGTTTGTCAAAGCGCTCGAGGGCGAGGGCCACGTTGCGCGCCAGACCATCCCGGCGCCGATTCAGACGTTCTCTGAGGTCACGCTCGATCGCTGCGATGGCCAGCAGGAGAGCCTGCGCGCTGTCTATAAGACCGATGAGGAACTTGCCGGCGCCATTGCAGCCGCTTATCGCACGGTGATCGCCGACCTGTACGCAGCAGGCTGCCGCAACATCCAGTTTGACGACTGCACCTGGGGCATCTACTGCGATACCGACTTTGTGTCCAAAACCGGCATGAGCCCGGTCGACCTGCAAAAGGTAAGCGAGCTGGGCGTGGCGCTCAACAACGCCGCCATCGAGGGTAAGCCCGACGATCTGGTCATTAACACGCACGTGTGCCGTGGTAACTACCACTCTACCTATGCCTTCGAGGGCGGCTACGACCCCATCGCGCCGTACCTGTTCGCAAACGAGGATGTCGACGCATTTTACCTGGAGTTCGACACACCCCGCGCCGGTGGCTTTGAGCCGCTCAAGTATGTTGCTCCCGGCAAGAAGGTCGTGCTGGGCCTGGTGACCACCAAGGCCGCTGAGCTCGAGGACGAGGATGCCATCGTCGAACGTATCCACGAGGCCGCAAAGTATGTGCCACTCGAGAACCTGTACCTGTCGCCCCAGTGCGGCTTTGCCAGCTGCGAGATTGGCAACAAGCTGACCGAGGACGAACAGTGGGCAAAGATCGCGCTGGTCAAGCGCATTGCCGAGCGCGTTTGGAAGTAACGCTACCGCTTGCAGGTGACGGCGCGTGCGAGACATGGCGTATCACGTACAATGGTTCGGATCGTATCGTTCGGGCAGGTTATCCGATATGCCTGATCGCCCTTCCATCATGAAAGGACTTCCATGTCCCAATCCTCGACGCCCGCCGTCACCGATGCCATCTACGACGCATCGTCGCTCGGCCGCCCGCGCATGTTCGTGTTGGGTTTGCAGCACATGTTTGCGATGTTCGGAGCCACGGTGCTCGTGCCCGTGCTCACCGGCCTTTCCGTTTCGGCGACGCTTCTGTTCGCCGGCATCGGCACGCTGCTGTTTCATTTTCTATCGCGCGGTAAGGTGCCCGCGTTTCTGGGCTCGTCGTTTGCCTTTATCGCGGGTTATGCCGCCATTGCACCCAACGGCGAGGCCGAGCTTTTGCCTTACGCTTGCCTGGGCGTTGCCTGCGCCGGCCTGCTCTATCCGGTGCTGGCAGCGCTGTTCCGCGCCTTTGGCGCCAAGCGCGTCATGCGCTTCTTCCCGCCGGTGGTGACCGGCCCCATTGTCATTTCCATCGGCTTGATCCTGGCAAGCTCCGCTATTGCTAACTGCCAGACCAACTGGCTTGTGGCTGTTATTGCCGTCGCCGTTATCGTGATCTGCAATATTTGGGGGCGCGGCATGGTCAAGATCGTGCCGATTCTGTTGGGCGTTGTGGTGAGCTATACCGTTGCGGCCGCGCTGGGCGAGGTCGACTTCTCTGGCGTCGCAGCCGCCCCCTGGGTTGGCTTGCCTGTCGTGTGGGACAACACCGTGTTTGCGCTCTTTGGACCGCAGTTCGATAGCGGTCTTGCCACGACGGCCATCATCACCATCATGCCGCTGGCCTTTGCAACCATGATCGAGCATATCGGCGATATCTCCGCCATCGGCTCCACCTGTGAACGCAATTACATTGCCGATCCCGGTCTGCACCGTACCCTGCTCGGCGATGGCCTGGCGACCATCTTGGCATCGCTCTTTGGCGCCCCTGCCAATACGACGTATGGCGAGAACACCGGCGTGCTTGCCTTGACGCGTGTGTTCGACCCGCGTGTGATTCGCATTGCCGCCTGCTGCGCCATTGTGCTTTCGTTCTGCCCCAAGTTTGCTGCGGTGATTGCCGCCATGCCGGCGTGCGTTATCGGCGGTGTGTCGCTCGTGCTCTACGGCATGATCAGCGCCGTTGGCGTGCGTAACCTCATCGAGAATCAGGTTGATTTCCAGAACAACCGCAACGTGCTGGTGGCGGCTCTGGTGCTCGTGCTTTCGCTCGGCATTGCCTACAGTACCGCCGGTGCCATCGTGCTGGAGCTGGGCGGCGTGACGATTTCGCTTTCGGGCCTTGCCGTGGGCTCGCTGGTGGGCATTGTGCTCAACGCCATCCTGCCCGGTAATGACTTTGAGTTCGATACTTCCGAGCTTGAGGAGACTGCTGAATAGTAGCTGCGTTCAGCCAAATTAAAAATGGCGTCCATGCGTATGTACGCGTGGACGCCATTTTTAATGCGTCAGTATCCAGTGGATGCCGCGCGCCATGCGCAGGTCAGTTTGGGCAAAGTGATTGCCGGGGTTGAGCTCCAGCGTTGTTGGAATGTCACGCTCGATAAACAGCTCTTCCATCGCACGCGTATCGTCGAGTACGTGCCGCATCATGCGGTTGGGCGTCTTGGTTTCCTTTTTACCGAGCGACAGATAGGCGGCGTCGGGCGTGGCTGTCATCGTGCGCTCGCGCGCGTAGTCGATAAAGCCGGGGAACCACAGCGACCCCGACGCACTCGCCGCGCGCTCAAAGACATCTGTTTGCCAAAGTGCCCACAGTGCAAAAAGACCCGCCAACGAGTAGCCGGCAACGCCGCGCCAGGCGGGCGGTTGCGGGAGCGATGATTCGGCCTGGGGGATTATCTGCTTCAACAACTCGTCAAGAAAACCAGCAGCCTGTCCGCCAAAGGGCTCGGCATCTCGTATAGTTCCGTCGCATTCCCAGGGGCTCAGCTCGCGATTCCAATCGAGCCCTCCAATGGCGACAAGGGTGAAGGGTGGGCAGTCGAGCTCTCGGCAGCGCTCGTAGACTTCACTACCGTCGCCCATAACCACGGGGAGGTAGATGACGGGCGCGCCTTCCGCACACTCTGAATAAACGGTTATCTGCTTATGATGCGCTTCCAAGGCAGGCTTCTCTCGGTGTTGTGATATTGACAGTCTCAATTGTCGCACGCTGGCACGGGGACAGACGCTAAAAGAAAGGCGCGGAGCCGCTCGATGCGATTCCGCGCCTTGTTGTTTTGCTTTAGCAGACTATGCCGTTACGCCACGAAGAAGTAGACGAGGAAGGCAAGGGCTGCGATCCACATAAGCGGCTTGATCTTGGAGGCCTCGCCCTTAAAGAGCGCGACGATCACGTAGGCGATAAAGCCCAGGCCGATGCCGGCAGAGATGGAGTAGGTGAAGGGCACGCCGGCGACAATCATGAACGCCGGGAAACCCTGCGACACGTCGGACCAGTCGATCTCGGAGGCCTCGCTCATCATGAGGTAGCCGACGTAGACCAGAGCACCGCAGGTGGCGGCGCTGGAAACGATGGTGACGATGGGGGAGAAGAACGCGGCGAGAATGAACAGCACGCCGGTGGTGACGGAGGTGAGGCCCGTGCGGCCACCGTCGGCAGCACCAGAGGTGGACTCGACGAAGGTGGTGATGGAGGAGACGCCCATGAAACCGCCCACAGCAGCGGCGGCGGAGTCGACGATCAGGATCTCCTTGATATTCTCGACGTTGCCGTCGTCGGTGAGGAACTCGCCCTGCTTGGCCACGGCCATCGCGGTGCCCATGGTGTCGAAGAAGTCACTCATGAGCAGCGAGAACGAGATGACGAGGAGCGCGGGGTCGGTAAGGACCTTGACGATGGCAGGCACGCCGCCGGCGTCGGCGATGGGGCCACCGATGCTCGAGAAGTCGAGCGGGGCGATGATACCGGTCGGAGCCTGGGTCACACCTAGGGGGATACCGGCGATGACGGCGACGACGATGCCGATGAGCAGCGAGCCGGGGACGTTGCGGCAGGCGAGGGCGACTGTCACCAGGATGGAGATGATGCCGACGATGAAGGTGGGGGAGGTGATGTCGCCCAGACCGACGAGTGTACCGGCGCCAGCGGTGATAATGCCGGCATCGCACAGGCCAATCATGGCGATGAACAGGCCCAGACCCACCGAGATGGCGTGACGCAGGACAACCGGGATGGCGTCCATGATGGCCTCGCGCAGGCCACAAAGCACGAGCAGCAAGATGACGACGCCCTCAAGGAAGATGACGCTCATGGCCACGTGCCAGTCACCGCCGCAGACGGTGGTGGTGATTCCGGCGATCATCGCGTTGACGCCTAAGCCCGACGCGCAGGCGAGCGGGCGGTTGGCGAAGATGCCCATGCAGATGGTCATGATGCCGGCGCCCAGGCAGGTGGCGCAGGCGAGCGCTCCCGCATCGATGCCGGCGCCCGAGAGCACTGCGGGGTTGACGGCGATGATGTAGGCCATCGCCAGGAATGTTGTCAGTCCAGCGCGAAGTTCGGTCCCGATTGTGGACTTGCGCTCACTGACGTGAAATAGTTCGTCCATGCATACCCTTTCCTTGTTCGGCCCCGAGTTTAGGCCGATTGACACGAACTCACCCACTATATCGCCTTTGTGAAGTTGGTGTTCCTCACATGTTGATGTTCGGCGGTTTGTAACGGACGGGCGGTATCTTTCGCATGAAATTGTGTAGGTACCGTATACTTAAGCGGTTACAACGACCCCTATGGAGGAACGTATGATTAAAGAGCTCTGCCGCGACGAGGCTATCCTGTCTCAGCGTTGCGAGGTTGCGACTGTCGAGGACGAGTCGGTCGCTCAGGATCTGATCGATACCATCAAGTCGCTCGACGATGCTGGCTGCCTTGCCGCCAACCAGATCGGCGTCACCAAGAAGGTCTGCGTCTATCTGGACGACGCCGGTGAGCCCCACGTGCTTTACAACCCCCGTCTGGTGTTTGGCCTGGGCGCCAGCAAGATGGAGGAGAGCTGCCTGACGCACGAGGAAGTCACCAAGTCCACGCGCTATATCAAGTGCAAGGTTGCCTTTGACCAGATTGTCGACGGCAAGATGAAGGAGTGCCGCCGCGACTACGCGGGCTTTGAGGCACAGATGATCCAGCATATGATCGATCACTGTCTTGGAAAGTTGGTCTAAGGGGACCAAAGCACCGCACCTTGCCGCTCAATCGTCGCTCGCGTACCTTAAGTACGCTTCGCTCCTCTTTCGTGGCAATCTGCGGCACTTTGACCCCTTAGACGACCTGCGGGGTTAACTTGGTTGAGTTTATCCTGTTTGAATAGTCCGGGCATGACATTGTTGTCATGTCCGGGCTTTTGTGTTTAGCGCCTTTTTGTTTGGAGACAATGAAATTAGCAAGAACGTAAAGCTAGGAGGCGCTATGTGTACGAGTATTCGATTTACCGATAATTCTGGCCACATGTATCTGGGCCGCAATCTCGACTGGAGCTTTGACTACGGCCAACAGGTTCGCGTGATGCCGCGCGGGTTTCACATTCCGTATTCGTTTATCGACGACGCGACAGCGGCGCACGCGGTGATCGGTATGTGCATCGATTACAGGAACTACCCTATGTTCTTCGATTGCGGCAACGATGCGGGCCTCGCCGTGGCGGGTCTCAATTTCCCGGGTTATGCCGAGTATGCCGAGGGCCCTGTCGACGGCAAGACCAATATCGCGGCCTATGAGTTTCCCCTGTGGGTGGCAGCGACGTTCTCGACGGTCGATGAGGTCGAGGCCGCGCTGCGCGACACGGTGATTGTCGCCAAATCTGCCGGAGAGGGGCTGGGCGTGTCACTGCTCCATTGGATTATCGGCGACAGCCAGCGCAGCATCGTGGTCGAGATGATGACTGACGGCCTGCATGTATACGACGATCCGGTCGACACCCTTGCCAATCAGCCGACCTTCCCGTGGCATATGGAAAACCTACGCACCTATATCACCGCCACAAGCGATTTTCCGCAGACGGCGACATGGCGTGGCGCCGAGCTCAAGCCCTATGGAGCCGGTGCCGGCATGCGCGGCATTCCGGGCGATTGCTATTCGCCGAGCCGTTTTGTAAAGGCGGCGTACCTCAATGCCAATTACCCGCAAAAGGAGAGCGAGACCGAAAACGTCGTTCGCATGTTCCGCTCGCTCGAGGGCGTGGTGATGATCGAGGGAGCGTCCAGGATGGGCGATGGCAAGTTCGAGAAGACTATCTACACCGGATGCTTTAGCGCGCGCACGGGCAATTATTACTACGCGATGTATGGGGATCCGTCGATTCGCTACGTGAGCCTGATGGATGCCGAGGGCGCGAGCCCCGATAGACTCGTGGTTCCCGAGCCGCGTCGTTCGTAGCCGATAGCTTTACCGCAATGCAAAGCGGCCCTGCATCTCCCGTGAGGTGCAGGGCCGCTGTCGTTGATTTGTGACGTCGCTAGAAGTTGGCGTCGTTGAGTTGTTCGTTCTCGAGGCCGTCGAGCTGTTGCTGTTCGGGCGTATCGGCGACGCTCTCGAGCAACTCGGTGGGATCGACGTTCATGTCCTTACCGGCTTCGTTGCCGTTGACCAAGTCGTCCGAGAAGATGTCGACTTCCATTTCCTCGGCCTCTTCGATCTGAACCTCGAGCGGCACCTGGGTGCGCACGAGCTTAACGGCCGGGCGCATGCGGGCAAACAGCGGCACGTACTCGATGATGATGGCCGAGTTCTCGAGACCGTACCAGCGTGCCGGGCTTCCGCAGGCGCGGCGGACGGCGTACTTGATGGCCATCACGCGGTGGTCATTGCGGTTGATGTCCGTTTCGGGGGCAAGCATCTTGCGCAGCATGCAAAAGCGGAAGTCACCCACGTTGCCGCGTGTCTCGTAGATGGAGTAGGTGTGATGTTGCGGCGGCAGCTCGCCCGATGCCATCAAGTCGCCGACGATCTGACGCAGATAAGCGTTGACGCGCTGGTTGACTTTAAAGCCCAGGTCCAGGCGAACGCGGAAGAGGAAGTCCGTGCCAAAGGTCTCGACGGAATACTCGTGCGTATAGGGTTCGTCGGTAACGTGCACGTTAATGAACCAATATGCCTTGGCGCGCTTGGGATGCTTATCCAGGATGGAATAGAGCACGTCGCGGTCGAGCGTGAGCGGGTCGGGGCTGTTGGTGAGAAATACCAGATTGTCGGCGAGCACGGGATAGGTCTCGTCGTTGCGCAGGCGGTTGAGCTGATCGATGTACTTGGAGACGGGCAACAGAATCGTCTGCGTGCGCTCGATGGCGGTGCCACGGCGCCACACGTACATAAGGCCAAACAGCAGTGCGGCCAGGAAGATCATCACATAGCCGCCGTCAAAGAACATGGTGAGGCACGAGGCAAAGAAGCACAGCTCAATGGCACCGAAGAGCAGGGCGAAGACGCAGGCGCCCAGCTTGTGCTTGAGAATGCCAGCGATATAGCTCGTCAAAAGCGTCGTGGTCATGAGCATGGTCACGGTAATGGCGAGGCCGTAGGCGCTCTCCATGCGCTCGGAGTTTTGGAACAGCAGCACGATGAAGATGCAGCCGACCCACATGATGTTGTTGACGAGCGGAATATAGAGCTGGCCCTTGGTGTCGCTGGGGTAGTGGATGCGCAGATGCGGCATAAGGTTGAGGCGCGTGGCCTCGGATACCAGCGAGAACGAGCCGGTGATGAGCGCCTGCGAGGCGATGATGGCCGCTACGGCCGAAAGCACGATGGCAAAGGGGCGCAGGGGCTCGGGAAGCATCATATAAAACGGGTTGACGATATCCATCGCGAGCATCTGGGGGTTGGAGTTATTGGCGAGCAGCCAAGCTCCCTGACCCAGATAGTTGAGGATAAGGGCCGCCTTAACAAACGGCCAGGATGCATAGATGTTGGCCTTGCCAACGTGGCCCATGTCCGAGTAGAGGGCCTCGGCGCCGGTCGTCGACAGGAAGACAAAGCCGAGCACCATGATGCCCGAGTGGTTGATGGGCGAGAACAGGAACATGATGCCGCGGATGGGGTTGAGCGCGCGCAGGATGGACAGGTTGCCGAGCATGTTGAACAGGCCGGCGCCTGCCAGGAACAGGAACCACAACGTCATGAGCGGGCCGAACAGCTTGCCGATCGACGAGGTACCGGCGCGCTGCATGGCAAATAGGCCGCAGATAATGATGATGGTGAAGATGATGACGTTGGTCTGGCCGTCGCCAAGCAGCGCGTGGCCCCACTCGATGGTACGCAGGCCCTCGATGGCTGTGGTGACCGTGACCGCGGGAGTGAGGATGCCGTCGGCGAGCAGCGCCGCGCCGCCGATCATGGCAGGGAGGATCAGCCATGGTGCCACTTTTCGCACCAGGCTAAACAGGGCGAAGATGCCGCCTTCGTTGTGGTTGTCGGCCTTCATGGCGATTACCACGTACTTGACCGTGGTCACGAGTGTCATGGTCCAGATGACGAGCGAAAGCGCGCCCAGGATCATGTCCTCGCTGACGGTACCGATGCCGCCGTTGTTGGCGACGATTGATTTCATGGTGTACATGGGGCTCGTGCCGATGTCGCCATAGACGACGCCGAGCGTTACAAGCAGCATGCCAGCGGAGAGGGGGATGGCTCCGTGCCCGCCTTGACCACGCTGGTCTTGGGGGCTTGCCTCCAGTTTGTTGTGTGCCACGTGGACTCCCTTAGACATCCGGTTATCTGTTTAGGACAGATAATCTTTATGCCGTCTTTATACATACAAGAGCAGTTTGGCACATCAGGTTATTTTAGACAATAATCCTCAGCTGGGGATTATTTATCTACGCAGGTAGCATTTCAAAGCAGGGGCTTTTAAGCACGTACTGTCTGGGCGATGCCAGCCTTGGCGTTTGCGCGTTTGCCGGCGAGTTCGCAAAAAATCGCGCCGCCGATGATAAGCGCGGCGCCCATCAGGCGGACCGGTGTTATGGCTTCGCCCAAAAGGACGGCCGAGAACACGACGGCCGAAAGCGGCTCGAGGTAGCCGACGACCGCGACGGTCTGGACGGGCAGCTTGGCGACGGCACTAAAGTAGAGCAGGCAACCGATGCCGGTGTTGACGACGCCGAGCATGACGACGGCGCGCCAATCAATACTGGCGGCGACGCCGGCGGACAGGAATGAGGGAGCGCCCTGCGTGATGAGCGTGAGGACCAGCGCGGTCACAAAGGCGGCGCTCACCTGGAGCGTGGAGTTCTCGAGGCCTTCGATGTGTGGCGCACCCTTGCTAGCGATGACCATCAGCGCATAGCAAAATGCCGAGGCGATACCGCAGACGATACCCGCAATGGGCATATTGCCGCCTAGACCTTGTGCTGCAATGAGAAAAGCACCGCAGGCGACGGCGATAAACCCGGCGATTTTGCCGCCGGTCAGTTTTTCACCAAAGATGAGTGGGGAGAGCGCCATGACAATGATGGGGCCACAGTAGTACAGCAGCGAGGATACGCCGACGCCGATCGTCTGGTAGGCACGGAACAGAAAAATCCAGCTGGCACCCAGCGCGGCTCCCGACAGAAGGAGTGCTGCGGCTTCGCGGGGACGAGATGGCGCCTGCAGTTTATGGCGTTGGGTGATGGCAAGGATAGTGACAAGCGAGAGGGCGCCCAAAAACGTGCGCAGTAGCACGATATCGGAGCTCGGCAGCGCGATGGCAGCGGCGATGATGCCGTTGGAGCCAAACAATAGCAATGCTGCTAAGTACGTAAACAGTCCGTTGTCCATGCGCTTCCGTCCCCTCTATATTCGAGCATGTTCACTATGGGCGAACTGGCAATAGAAGAAAAGCGAATATAATGCATGGCTAACATGACAAAAACTCATGCAAAGGTGGAGGGGTGCCGTGGAAACGAATATTCAAAAGATGCAGGTGCTGCTCGAGACCGTGCGCGCCGGCAGTTTTACGCGCGCCGCCGAGCGCCTGAGCTATTCGCAGTCGGGCGTGAGCCGCATGGTGGCCGATCTCGAGGCCGACTGGGGCTTTAAGGTGCTCGACCGCAGTCGCGAGGGCGTAGTACTTTCTGCCGATGGACGGCAAGTTATGCCTGCGGTTGAGGCGTTATGCGAGGAGTTTGGCCGCCTGCAGCGACGCGTGGATGAGATGCGCGGGCTCATGCGCGGCAAAATCTGCATCGGTACGTTTTCGAGCGTGGCGACCCACGTGCTGCCGCCGGTGATTGCGCGCTTTCGCGCCGATCATCCGGATGTCGATTACGAGCTGCTGATGGGTGATTACTCCGAGATTGAGCAATGGGTGGCGGAAGGCCGCTGCGACCTGGGCTTTATCCCGCGTGAGCCCCGAGAAAACGGCATGGCATCGCGGTCTTTGGTGCGCGACGAGTTGATGGCAGTAGTGCCGGCAGACTCTTTGCTTGCCACGGCGGAGGTCGTTTCTCTTGCCGATTTAGCCAACGAGCAGTTTATTCTGCTAGAACGCGGCACCGATGACGAGATTACGCCGTTGTTTCGTCGGGCGGGA
Organism: uncultured Collinsella sp.; assembly: GCA_900540995.1. Lineage (GTDB taxonomy): Bacteria > Actinomycetota > Coriobacteriia > Coriobacteriales > Coriobacteriaceae > Collinsella. The sequence continues at coordinate 12,772 of UQHO01000042.1, forward strand.
CTGGCGGTGCGCTCAAAACTGTCGACTTGGGATGACTATGCGATTATGGCTATGGTCGAGGACGGCTTGGGCGTGAGCATTCTTCCCGCGCTCATCTTGCGCCGCTGTCAGTTCGATGTTGCCGTGCGACCACTCGAGGGACATCCCCATCGGCAGATCAATGCCATATATCGAACGGCCGACGTTTCGCTTGCCGCCGCCCGTTTTCTCGAATACCTCTAAACGTGTACACGCCATTGTTTGCTTTGGGCAGATCTCGGAGTCCGATACATTTTCTTATGAAATTGAACTTTCGAATGAAGCGCCGCGTTATACTGCTTGCTAAATTGAACCATGGTTCAATTCGTGTTCTATAAATTGAACTTTGCCAGCAAGGAGGTTCTAGTGGCCCAAGAGACGTTTAGCGATCGCCTGCGACAGGCTATGTCCGATCGCGACGTTCGCCAGTCGGACGTGATCCGCGCATCGGAGATGCTCGGCAAAAAACTCGGCAAGAGTCAGATGAGCCAATATGTGAGCGGCAAGACGATCCCGCGGCGCGATGTGGCTGAGCTGCTCGCCCGTATTTTGGAGGTCGATGTTACCTGGCTGCTTGCCGGCGACGCCGATCAAGGCGAGGCATCATCACCCCGCAACGATTCCAAACCCGAACCCCATCCCTCAGCTCAAATTGCAAGGAGCACCACCATGCGTACTTTTTCTAAATCCACCAAGCTCGATAACGTCCTGTATGACGTGCGCGGTCCCGTCGTCGACGAGGCCGCCCGTATGGAGGACGAGGGCGAGCGCATCCTCAAGCTCAATATCGGCAACCCGGCGCCCTTCGGTTTCCGCACGCCCGATGAGGTCATCAAGGACATGCGCCAGCAGCTGCCCGACTGCGAAGGCTATTCCAACTCGCGTGGCCTGTTCTCCGCGCGCAAGGCGATCATGCAGTATTCGCAGATCAAAGGCCTGCCCAACGTTCAGATGGAGCATATCTACACGGGCAACGGCGTGTCCGAGCTCATTCAGCTTTCGATGAACGCGCTGCTCGACAATGGCGACGAGATTCTGATCCCCAGCCCCGACTATCCGCTCTGGACGGCGTGCGCTACCCTTGCTGGCGGTCATCCCGTACATTATCTGTGCGATGAGCAGGCGGATTGGTATCCCGACCTGGAGGATATGGAGTCCAAGATTACGAGCGCGACCAAAGCCCTCGTCATCATCAACCCCAACAACCCCACGGGCTCTGTCTATCCGCGCGAGGTGCTCGAGGGCATCGTCGAGATTGCACGCAGGCATCAGCTGATGATCTTTGCCGATGAGATCTACGACCGCCTGTGCATGGACGGCTACGAGCACGTCTCGATTGCCTCGCTCGCCCCCGATCTGCCCTGTGTCACCTTTAGCGGTCTGTCCAAGTCGCACATGATCGCGGGCTATCGCATTGGCTGGATGGTGCTTTCGGGCAACCAGCGCTGCATGAGCGACTTCATCATGGGCATCAACATGCTCTCTAACATGCGCCTGTGCTCCAACGTGCCGGCTCAGTCGATCGTTCAGACGGCACTCGGTGGCCATCAGTCCGTTAACGACTACATCCGTCCCGGCGGCCGTGTCTACGAGCAGCGCAACTTTGTGTATGAGGCGCTCAACAAGATTGACGGCATCTCGGTGGTTAAGCCGCGTGCAGCGTTCTACATCTTCCCCAAGATGGATGTGAAGAAGTTCAACATCACCGATGACGAGCAGTTCGCCCTTGACCTGCTGCACGAGAAGAAGATTCTGATCACGCGCGGCGGCGGCTTTAACTGGGCCGAGCCCGATCACTTCCGCATCGTGTACCTGCCGCGCATGGAAGTACTCAAAGAGTCCCTCGAAGACCTCGCCGACTTCTTTGACCATTACCGCCAATCGTAGGGGATTAGGTGCCTGCCGCCGCAAGAATCGAGGCGTCGCAGGATAGACATACGACAGCGAGCGAGCCGCATTTGCGCCAAGGTGACGTGAAATGAGAGGGCGCTGACCTTCTGGTCGCGCCCTCGAAATTGAACGTCAGATTGGCGTGAATGCGGCTCGCGCAGCGTCAAGTGGTCCGCCGTTCGGTAGAACGGCGGAACTAAATAACAATCCCGTTGCAGTGGTCGATTTCGTGCTGGATGATCTCGGCGGTGTAGCCCGAGAAGTTTTTGATGCGGTGAACGAAGTTCTCGTCCAAATACTCAACCTTAATGCGGCGATAGCGGGTGCAGGGACGCTCGCCGATCAGCGAGAGGCATCCTTCGCTCGTCTGATAGGCATTGACCTGTTCAAGAATTTGAGGGTTGTACATCAGGAGCGCCCTGTTGCCGTCCTTTACGCAGATGATGCGTTTGCGCACACCGATCATGTTGGCGGCGAGCCCCACGCACTCGTGCTCATGCTCGTGGAGTGTATCCAGGAGGTCCTGCCCGGTCGCGGCATCGTCGGGCCCCGCGTCTTCGGAAGGCAGGCGCAAAAAGAACTCGGATTTCATGATGGGCTTAATCATGGCGGGCTCCTCATGTCTTATGCTTTCGTGGACTTTTAATAATAGCGCGGAAGGAAAGCTGCACGTCCGCGTTACAATCTTTTGACGTTGGACCATGTTGCCAGATTCGTCGTGTACGGCGTCTGGCGTAAGTCTAGGGCTCATTTTTCGCCCTGGACTGTTCCTCTGGGGCGATGCGACTGTCGTTCCAAGAGGAAGGAAATGCATGGGGAGCAAATCTCAGCAACAAGTTCAAGCAACGCCATCGGCCACTGCGGCGCTTCTCGTCGTTATGTATATTGCAGCCTTTGTTGCCGCGTTTAACGAGAACATCATTAACGTGGCGTTGCACGACATTATGGCAGCCTTTTCGGTGAGTGCCACCACGGCGCAGTGGCTCGTTTCGGGCTACATGATCGTGACGTCGATCTTTACGGCCATCATGGCCTTCCTGTCCGGCCGTTTCTCGACGCGCAAGCTGTTGTTTTTCGCATGCGGATGTATGGTCGCCGGCGAAGTCCTGTGTCTGATCGCTCCGTCGTTTAGCGTTTTGCTACCAAGTCGTATTTTGCAGGCTGCGGGATCGGGCATCTTGTTCCCGCTCATGATGAACGTGGTGCTGTCTTGCGCCCCGCGCGAGAAGCTCGGTCTGTATCTTAGCCTGGGCGGTGCCTGCATTACGCTAGGGCCGGCGTTTGGACCCGTAATCAGCGGTCTTATGTGCACGTTGTTCGGCTGGAGGGCGGTGTTCGTAGTGCCGCTGGTGGGCGGCATTGTGGTCGCTGCGGCGGGCGTTAAGCTTGTTCAGAATGTCGGAGAGCGCTCGAGCACCACGCTTGATATTCTGTCGGTTGTTTTGCTCGCCGCCGGCATTACGGCATTCGTGTATTCCGTAGGCGAGTTCTCGACCAATCCGATTGCCGGCATCGTGGCGCTTTTCGCCGCCATTGTGCTGCTCGGCCTGTTTGCGGCCCGTCAGCTCAAGCTCGAGCATCCGGTGCTTAACGTGCGTCCCATGGCGAGCGTTCGTTTTTGGCCCGCGTGCCTGCTTGTGGTGGTGTCGATGATGACGACGTTCTCGATGAGCGTTTTGTTGCCGCTCTATTTTGAGGGCGCATACGGCATGACCGCACTTATTGCGGGCTTGCTCATTTTGCCGGCGATTGCCTGCAACGCCGTGACCTCGATTGTGGGCGGACGCGTGATGGACGCCCGTGGCGCATGGCCGCTGCTGCCGGTCGGCTTTGCCCTGATTGCCGTGGGGCAGACTGCCATCTCGATGACGGCGGCAAGTATGAACATCGGCGTCGTCGTGGCGCTGACCGTTGTGGTGTATGCCGGAGTCGGTTTGGTGCTGAGCCCCTCGCAAACGGCCGGCTTGGAGACGCTGCCTGCCGCTGAGCATCCCCACGGAACGGCATTGCTTAACACGTGGAACATGATTGCCGCATCGTTTGGCCCATCGCTGTTTATCGGTCTGCTCTCGAGTTCTGCGGCGACTGCCGGCGCGGCTGGCGCTGCGACCGACGTTGCCCAGGCGATTGGATTTGCAACTGCCGTGCGTGTGGCGGCTGTGATTGCCGTGGTCGGGTTCGCGACGTCGCTGGTGTACGCTCGTCGCGAGTCGCACATGTCGCATTAATGTGTGCACATAGATTCTGCAGCTAGATTGGATGGCAACACCATAAACTAATGGACGTTTTGCCGAGAGGCATGAATGTTTAAAGCGCAAAGAGTGCGCGACGGGCCCCGCGAATGGGGCGATGATGCCCGAGAGGGCTAAGAAGGAGTCTCATGTCCGAGAACGAAGAGATCATGAACGAGACCGAGAACGAGACCATGGCTGCCGAGGTTGAGGCAGTCGAGACCGTGGAGACCGAAGCTGCCGAGGTTGAGGCTGCTGACGAGGTTTCCGCCGAGGAGGAGGCCGAGGTTGTCGAGGCCGCCGTTGATTACGATGACGAAGAGCTGATGGACAAGATGCAGAAGGCCGCCCGCCTGCTGCGTAGCCGTCGCTTTGCTATTTCCAAGGAGGAGGAGGCCAAGGCCGAGCGCATGGCGAACATCGAGCGCGCCATCAAGCTTCTTGACCTCAAGCCCAAGATGGAGCAGAAGGAAATGTCCGACCTGCTGGGCATGCGCCTCCGTGAGCTCGATGGCCTGATGGCCGAGGCCGAGGCTGCCGATCTGGTCGGCCGCATCGACGACGCCGAGGGCGATATGCGCAAGATTGTTGTCTTCGCCGCCGAGGATGCCGCTGAGGGCCTGGTCGAGCTTGCCAACAAGAAGGAGAAGCTCCTGCCCGAGCTTTCTTATGAGGAGGCCACCGAGCTGATGGCCGCTCTCGATAAGGTTATCGCTCCGCTCGTCGCCATGGGCCTGGACGAGGACCGCGGTCCTCGCGGCGGCCGTGACGACCGTGGCGGCCGCGGTGGCGATCGCGGCGGCCGTGGCGGCTTTGGCGATCGCGGTGGCCG
>UQHO01000043.1 GCA_900540995.1 uncultured Collinsella sp.
ACGAGCCGGAGAGCACTTAATGTGCTCTCCGTGCGAGCAGGACTGTCCGAGCAGGCGACCAAACCCCGCGCCCCGTCCCGGCGAGCGCTTGGGGACCGGTGACCTACAGGTGGCTGATGATCAGTTCCATCTTGCCCTCGAGCTTAATCTTGTCCACGGTGCTTGGGGCCAGCAGGTGGCTGCCCTTGTGGACGGGGTCGCCGCAGGCGGTGCCTTCGCCGTCGATGACTGACAGGCACATGAAGGGCCAGCGCTGGTCGAAGGTCTTGCTGCCGTTAACGCGCACGAGATCGACGGTGTAGCAGGGGCAAGACTCGAGCTCGGTCACGCCGTCGACCTCGGGCACGGTCACGGCGCCGTCGGTCGGCGCCTGCGCGTTAAAGTTGATACAATCCAGGCTCTGCTCAATGTGCAGCGGGCGCAGCTTGCCGTCGGTGCCCGGGCGGTCGTAGTCGTACAGGCGATACGTCACGTCGCTCGACTGCTGCGTTTCCAAAATGAGCGTGCCGGTCTTGATGGCGTGCACGGTACCGGAGTCGATCTGGAAAAAGTCGCCCTTGTGGATCGGCAGCACGTTGAGCATGTCGTCCCAGCGGCCCTCTTCGATCATCTGTGCGGCCTCGGCGCGATCCTTGGCGCGCTGCCCGACGATGATCGTGGCGCCGGGCTCGCAGTCCAGCACATACCAGCACTCGGTTTTGCCCAAGCTGCCGTTCTCGTGCTTGGCGGCGTACTCGTCGTTGGGATGAATCTGGATCGAAAGGTCGTCCTTGGCGTCCAGAATTTTAATGAGCAACGGGAACTCCTTGCCCTCGCAGTTGCCAAAGAGCTCGCGGTGCTCGGCCCACAGCCACGACAGCGTGTGACCGGCATACGGGCCCTCAGCGATCTGGCAGTCGCCGTTGGGGTGTGCCGAGATGGCCCAGCACTCACCGATGGGGCCCTCGGGAATGTCGTAGCCAAACACGGTCTCCAGCTGGCGGCCGCCCCAGATCTTCTCGTGGAAGATCGGCGTGAGTTTAATCAAATCGGACATGTGCATACTCCCATAAGGTTGTGCGGGTGCCGCGTAAGACAGCTCAAAACGAGCACCCACCGGATTACAAACCTATGCCAACGTTACGTTGTGCAGCTCAAAGCGGTCGCCTACGTTGTGCGAGATAGAATATTCAAACGCGGTGCCGCTATCCAAGAAGCCAATCTGGTTGAGTTCGAGCAGGGGGGAGCCGGGTTTGGTATCCAGGCGCTCAGCCTCTTCCTCAGTTGCCGCGACGGCGCGAATGGTACGGTGGAAACTTGAGATCTTGAGTCCGCACTGCTCGCGGATGAAGCTGTAGATCGATGCGTACAGGTCTTTTTTCTTAAGACCCGGAATCAGCTCGAGTGGCATATAGGTGTACTCGATAACGATGGGCTGACCATCGACCTCGCGTACGCGCACGATGTGATAGGCAAAGTCGTCTTCGGCCATTCCCAGTTGGGTCGCAACCTCTGCCGGCGGATTGACAATCGAGAAATCGTAGACCACCGAGGTCACTTTCTCCCCGCGATGCTCGTACGAAAAGCCTTGGGCACGGTCGTTCTTGCCTTGGAAAAACACCTGGCCGGGAAGCCCCGCCGTGTCCTTGACGTAGGTGCCCGATCCGCGCCGGCTGGTAATAAGGCCTTCCTCGGTGATCTGCTCAATCGCTCGTTTGACGGTGATTTTGGAAACGCTATAGAGCTCACAGAACTCAACGACGGTGGGCAACTTATCGCCCGGCTTAAGGGCGCCGTCCTCGATGCTTCGACGGATATCTGCAGCTATCGCTTCGTATTTGGGAATCATGCAATCCTCCCTTCATATTTGCGTTGATATAAAGAGAGTATACCTACTTAAAAAGCATCCATATGGCTTTCATCAAAGAAGTTCGATAGATAAAAATAAAAAAGACGCTTTACATAATAAATTAGAACGCTATAGTTACAGACAACAAGCGAGATGCATTGGTGTTTGCTTGTGTTGTTTGGGGACGGATTTGTTTTGGCGGGCAGGGTATCCAGATACCTGGTGCGCGCCCGCGCCGGATTGCCTGCCAAAGCAAACCCGTCTCCAACCGAAAGCTCTAGAACACGAAAGCGAGGACTTCGATGGCACAGTATCAGCTGCCCGGCGACTTCTTCTTTGGCGCCGCTATGTCCGGCCCGCAGACTGAGGGTCAGTGGAACCAGGGCGGCAAGCTCGAGAACCTGTGGGACACCTGGTCCATCCAGGATCTGGGTTCGTTCTACAACTGCGTTGGCTCTTATGCCGGCAATGACTTTATGGCCAAGTACCAGGAAGACCTTCGCATTTTGAAGGACTTGGGCCTGAATACCTATCGCACTTCCATCCAGTGGAGCCGTCTGCTCGATGCCGACGGCAATCTTAATGAGGAGGGTGCTGCGTGGTATCACGAGCTGTTCCGCGCCTCTCGCGAGGCCGGCTTGGAGCCGTTTGTCAACCTGTACCACTTTGATATGCCCACCTACCTCTTTAACCGTGGCGGCTGGGAGAGCCGTGAGGTCGTCGAGGCTTACGCGCATTACGCCGACGTCGCCTTCCACGAGTTTGGCCAGGAGATTAAGTACTGGTTCACCTTTAACGAGCCCATCGTCGAGCCCGAACAGCGCTATCAAGAGGGCGTGTGGTTCCCGCAGCTCCACGACTTTAGCCGCGCCCGCACCGTGCAGTATCACATTTCGCTGGCACATGCGCTGGCCGTGGCCAACTATCGTCGCGCCTATGACGAGGGCGCTATTCGCGCCGATGCCAAGATCGGCATGATCAACTGTTTTACCCCGGTTTACACCAAGCAGAATCCCAGCGAGGCAGACCTCGAGGCCGTGCGTATGACCAGCGGCATCAACAATCGCTGGTGGCTCGACCTTATTACCAAGGGCGAGCTTCCTGCCGACGTGCTCGACAGCCTGGCCGAGGGCGGCGTTAAGCTCCCGTTCCGTGCCGGCGACCAAGAGATTCTCAAGCAGGGTGTTGTCGACTGGCTCGGCTGCAACTACTACCACCCCACGCGTGTTCAGGCGCCGGCGAGCAAGGTCGACCAGTACGGCCTGCCGCACTTTGCCGACGAGTACGTATGGCCCGACGCCGTTATGAACGAGAGCCGCGGCTGGGAGATCTACCCGCAGGGCCTCTACGACTTTGGCATGGACTGCGCTAAGAACTACCCCGACCTTGAGTGGTTCGTTTCCGAGAATGGCATCGGCATCATGGACGAATACAAGAACCGTGACGCCGAAGGAACCATCCAGGATGACTACCGCGTCGACTTTGTACGTCAGCACCTGGAGTGGGTGGCCAAGGCAATTGCCGAGGGCGCCAAGTGCCGCGGATACCATTACTGGGCCGTCATCGATAACTGGTCTTGGGCTAATGCCTTTAAGAACCGTTACGGTTTTGTCGAGGTCGACCTTATGGACGGCTACAAGCGCCGCCTTAAGAAGTCAGCGGCCTGGCTCAAACAGGTCGCCACAACCCACGTGGTTGATTAGCGACCGGGCGAACGCCCAGACCGCGCGCCGCCGCGCGCAACACATGGCACATCTGGTGGCAGAGGGCGACAGACCACCGTGCGCATAGGAAAAGGCCAGATTTGAAAGTTAGGAGCAATCATGGCCAGTGACAACGGAAAGAGCTTCCTCGACAAGTTTGCCGAGGTCTCTGCGAAGGTGGGAAACCAGGTTCACCTGCGTTCCCTGCGTGACGCCTTCGCGACCATCACGCCGCTCTATATCCTTGCGGGTATCGCGGTTCTTATTAACAACGTCGTGTTCCCCCTGTTCCCGTTCGATGCGGCGGGCCTTGCCAACCTTCAGACGTGGGGTTCGGCAATTACGCTGGGCACCCTCAACGTCTCTGCCATTATCTTGGCCGGATTGATTGGCTACAGCCTCGCTAAGAACAAGCGTTTCGATAACCCGCTCGCTTGCGTGGTCGTCGCTATCTCTGCTTTCGTCATCATGATGCCGCAGCAGGTCACCGCCACGCTTGCCGCCACGAGCCCGCTGCTCACCGACAAGATCACCTCCGCCGAGGTCACGGGCGCCCTTTCAACTGCCAACACCGGCACCAACGGTCTGTTCTCGGCTATTATCATCGCCCTGCTTTCCGTCTCGCTCTTCATCAAGATTTCTGGCGTCGAGAAGCTCAAGGTTAAGCTGGGCGAGGGCGTGCCTCCCGCGGTCTTCAACTCCTTCAACGTCATGATCCCGATGCTGCTTAACCTCGCGATTTTCGCTCTTGCCGCAGCCCTGCTCGCCGTGTGCGCCGGCACCGATCTGTGCGCCATCATCTCCACGTGCATCTCCAACCCGCTCAAGAGCATCATGAACGCCGGTCCGTGGGCTGTTATCCTCATCTACACCCTTGCTAACCTGCTGTTCTGCGTCGGTATTCACCAGTCCACCATCTCTGGCGCTACCGTCGAGCCGATTCTGACCATGCTCATCGTCGACAACATGGCTACCTTTGCCGCCGGTGGCACCATCCAGCCCGATCACTATATGAACATGCAGATCGTTAACAGCTTCGCCCTCATCGGCGGCTCGGGCTGCACCCTCATGCTTCTGCTCGACACGCTCCTGTTCTCCAAGAACAAAGCATCCGAGACCGTTTCCAAGATGGCTATCCTGCCTGGTCTGTTCAACATCAACGAGCCGGTTATCTACGGTTACCCCATCGTGTACAACCTGCCGCTCATGATTCCGTTCGTTCTTCTTCCCGACCTGTTCATCGGCATCACCTATGGCCTTACCTGCGCAGGCATCATCAGCCCCTGCATCGCCCAGGTGCCCTGGACTATGCCTCCCGTCATCAATGCCCTGCTCGCTACAGGCTTTGACTGGCGCGCCGGTGTGTGGCAGGCTCTCGAGATTGTCATTGGCATGGCCGTCTACCTGCCCTTTATGAAGATTTCCGAGAAGGCAATCGCCAAGCAGGAGGCTCTCGCCAAGCAGAATGCCTAACGTTCGTCCCTTTCACCGTCGCGGGCACCGGTACGCGGTGCCGGTGCCCGCGACTCTCTCCCTTGTGTAAAGATGCAGGGGGTTGGCACAATAGCCGCAAGGAATAAAACCAGTCGTCGTCTGCGCGCCGCGCAGTTATAAGGAGGAAACCATGAAGAAGATCATGCTCTGCTGCAATGCCGGTATGTCCACGAGCCTGCTGGTCCAGAAGATGCAGGCCGAGGTTGCAAACCGTGGTCTGGATATTGAGGTCGAGGCTCGTCCCATGAACGAGGCCCACGATCACCTGAGCGAGTGCGACATGTTGCTGCTTGGTCCGCAGATCGGCTACACCAAGGGCGATTTTGAGAAGGAGGCCGCCGGTCGTTTCCCGGTCGAGGTCATCAACATGGTCGACTACGGCCGCATGAACGCTGCCGGCATCATCGACCACTGCGTCAGCGTGATGGGCTAGGTGCTCCGCATGGAGGATATGAACGAACTGCAGATGACCTGCTTTGAGATCATCAGCTACGTCGGTACCGCCAAGAGCATGTACATCAATGCCGTGCAAAAGGCCAAGGAGGGCGATTTTGACGCCGCCGAGGAGCTTATCAAGCAGGGCGACGAGGCCTATAACGGTGGCCACGATGTTCACATGGGGCTTCTGAAGAAGGAGGCCAACGGCGAGCGTAACGGCGAGGCCCCGTTGATTCTGCTGCATGCCGAGGACCAGATGGCCGGCACCGAGACCATGCGCGTCATGGCGACGGAGCTCATCGAGATCCACAAGCAGCTGCAGGCACTTAAGGCCTAGTTGGCGTTATCGCCGCGATGGGCCGTGCGGTCCAACAGACAACACAGTCCCTTTGACGGGCGCCGGGAGTCTCCGCCTCCCGGCGCCCTTATATTTGGCGAAGGCCCTGCGCGACCTTTTGAGCAGTCGTTTGCGTTTTCACAGATAAAACCTGCCAAAACAAACCTGCCCCTTTTTGGCAGGTTTTTGCCTTGGGAGCGGTACCATACAGGCAATGTTTAAACGAGAAAGGTGGGCTCCCATGGAACCTAAGCAGTACTACATCGGCATTGACGTCGGCGGCACTTCGGTTAAGGAGGGCCTGTTCGACGAGGACGGCAACCTGCTGGCCAAGGCCAGCGTGCCCACGCCTCCCATCGTTGACGCCGCGGGCTTTGCCGCGGTGACCGAGGCTATCGACCAGGTGGTCGCCAAGGCCCAGATTCCGCGTGCCTTTGTGTCGGGCATTGGCCTGGCCGTTCCGTGCCCCATCCCGGCATCGGGCGATGCCAAGGTCAAGGCGAACATCGCCATCAACCTGCCCGAGCTCAAGATCGCCATCCAGGAGCACTGCCCCGACGCGGTCGTTAAGTACGAGAACGACGCCAACGCTGCTGCTATGGGCGAGGCCTGGCTCGGCTCTGCCAAGGGCGTACAGAACGTGGTGATGGTCACCATTGGTACCGGCGTGGGCGGCGGCGTTATCGTTAACGGCGACGTGGTATCGGGCGTTGTGGGTGCTGGCGGCGAGATTGGCCACATGTGCCTGAACCCGGCCGAGGAGCGCACCTGCGGCTGCGGCGGCCATGGCCACCTGGAGCAGTATTCCAGCGCCACCGGCGTGGTGAGCAACTACCTTGCCGAGTGCAAGAAGGCGGGCGTCGAGCCCATCGAGCTGACCGGCCCCTCCGATTCCAAGGACGTGTTCCAGGCTTGTCGCGAGGGCGACAAGCTCGCGCTGGCCGCGGCCGATACCATGGCCGACTATCTCGGCCGCGCACTGGCGCTTATTGCCAACGTGGTTGATCCCGAGATGTTCCTCATCGGCGGCGGCGCCTCCGCCTCGGCCGATGTCTACCTCGACAAGGTTCGCGAGCACTTTAAGCAGTACGCGCTTTCCGCCTCGCGCGAGACGCCCATTAAGGTCGCTTCGCTCGGAAACGACGCCGGCATCATCGGTGCCGCCTACGTAGCCCTGCGCGCTGCCGGTAAATAGCTGGTGCAAGGGGGACAGGTTACATTGCACCAACATGGTGCAAAAGGGACAGCCTTGGCCCCCGTGCCTGCGCCCCAAAATATGCCGTGGCCCTTCCGTCTGCGAAGGCTCGGCATCGGCGTGCTACCATAGCTACGTCCAAGTACACATATCAAGTGGAGGATATCCATGGCAAACGTTCTTGTCTTTGGTCACCAGAACCCCGATAACGACGCCATCATGAGCGCCGTCGTCCTGTCCCAGCTGCTCAACCAGGTTGAGTATGCCGGCAACACCTACGAGGCCTGCGCCCTTGGTCAGCTTCCGGCCGAGTCCGCCAAGCTGCTCGCCGACGCCGGCATCGCCGAGCCCCGCGTGATCGAGTCCGTCGAGGCTGGTCAGCTCGTCGTCCTCACCGACCACAACGAGTCTGCCCAGTCCGTCGCCGGCCTTAAGGACGCCACGGTCTTTGGCGTTGTCGATCATCACCGCATCGGCGACTTCGAGACCGCCGGCCCGCTGCACTACATCTGCCTGCCCTGGGGCTCCAGCTGCACCATCGTCACCAAGCTCGCCGGCGTGCTCGGCGTTGAGCTTTCCGACGTCCAGGCCAAGCTGCTGCTCTCGGCCATGATGACCGACACGCTCATGCTCAAGAGCCCCACCACCACCGATGTCGACCGCGCCGTCGCCGCCAAGCTCGGCGAGCAGGTGGGCGTCGACCCGGTCAAGTTTGGCATGGAGGTCTTCCTCACCCGTCCGTCTGGCTCCTTCACCGCAGCCGAGATGGTCGGCAACGACATCAAGATGTTCGAGCCTGCCGGCAAGAAGCTGCTCATCGGCCAGTACGAGACTGTCGACAAGACTCGCGCACTCGGCATGATCGACGAGATTCGCGAGGCCATGCGCGCCTACTCCGTCGAGAAGGGTGCCGACGGCATCGTCCTGTGCATCACTGACATCATGGAGGAGGGCTCGCAGGTCCTGCTCGAGGGCGAGACCGAGGCTGCTCAGAAGGGCCTGGGCATTGCCGACGAGCACGACGGCGTCTGGATGCCGGGCGTCCTCTCCCGTAAGAAGCAGGTCGCTGCCCCCATCATGGCCGCCTGCTAGGTTTAGTTGACCAAACGCCACGACCGGATCGCGGACGCCCCGCGCTCCGGTCGTTTTTTGTGCACGGCGCCGCGTCGTCTCTTGGACAGGCGAGCCCGCGCCGTTGAACAAATAATGTTCAACCTGTGGTTCCGCTTTTCGGCCATGCCTGCGTGCCTGTCGTGCAGGGTAGGCTAGATGCAAGCGTAATACGTTAGAGCGCGGCGCCGCCACTTGGGCGGGCCGTGCTTTTTTAAGACGGGAGCTTTCCCGTGAAAGGAGCCGCCCATGGCAGCAACTGAGCAGCTGTTCAACGTTCGTGAGCGCAAGCGCTTTGAGCGTCACGACATCTGGGAGCGCATCGCCGAGAACGGCACGATTTCCGCCGCCGTCATGGTCTTCGCCGCCATCGCCGCCGTCATTTGCGCCAATACCGATGCCTATGAGGCCATCCATCACTTTTTGGAGACCCCGCTGTATGTGGGTCTGGGCAACCTTACGGCCGGTCTCACCGTTGAGCTATTCGTCAACGACTTCCTCATGGCGATTTTCTTTTTGTTGGTGGGCATTGAGCTCAAGTACGAGATGACAGTTGGCGAGCTCAAAAACCCGCGCCAGGCTATGCTTCCCATGCTGGCGGCCGTGGGCGGCGTCGTCGTTCCCGCCTGCATCTATCTGATCTTTAACCATGCCGGCGCGCACAACGGCTGGGCCATTCCCATGGCAACCGATATTGCCTTTGCGCTGGGCGTGCTGTCGCTTTTGGGCAATCGCGTGCCCAACGGCGTGCGCGTGTTCTTCTCGACGCTCGCCATCGCCGACGACCTCATCTCCATCGCCGCCATCGCTATCTTCTACGGTCAGAGCCCCAATCCGTTTTGGTTGGGCGCCGCCGCGCTTGTGACCTGCGCGCTCGTGTGGCTCAACAAGACTCAGCATTACCGCCTTGCCCCGTATTCGGTACTGGGTCTGCTGCTGTGGTTCTGCATGTTCAAGAGCGGCGTGCACGCTACGCTCGCCGGCGTCATCTTGGCCTTTACCATCCCGGCCAAGTGCGGCGTCAAGCTCGATAGCCTCACCGATTGGTTGGGCGAGTGCCTGCCGCTGCTCGATGATCGCTACGACGACGAGGCACACATCCTGGGCCAGCATGACTTTACCGTTTCGACCACCAAGGTCGAGCGCGTCATGCACCGCGTGACTCCGCCGCTCATCCGCATGGAGCGTTTGATCTCCACGCCGGTCAACTTTGTGATTCTGCCGATCTTTGCGTTCGTGAACGCACAGGTTCGCCTAGTGGGCGTGGACATGAGCACGCTACTCACCGACCCGGTGACGCTCGGCGTGTACTTTGGCATGCTGCTGGGCAAGCCGATCGGTATCTTTGGCATGACGTTTGCCCTGGTTAAGCTTAGGGCCTGCGAGCTGCCGCGCAATGTCAACTGGCACATGATTGCCGGTGTGGGCATTCTGGGTGGTATCGGCTTTACCATGTCGATCCTCATCAGCGGCCTTGCCTTCCCGACGGCCCAGTTTGAGGTTCTGGCCGCCAAGGCCGCTATTCTCGCCGGCTCTGTCACCGCGGCCGTACTTGGCATGATCTACATGAGTGTGATCTGCAAACACCCCGCGCCCAAGGACGAGTAAGAGCGCGAAAACCGGCTCCAGAACCGATTCGGGCGCGTTCAAAATGCGGATTCGGGCGGTGCTTGCCGCCTGCCAGACACCCCCGTGGTCAAAAAACGCCGTTTGTGAGTACTGTCACAAACGGCGTTTCATTTTAGGTGTGGAAAATAATGAACACAATCATGCTATCTGTATGTTAACGAGTAATCGCTTGACTCCAATTTGGCGATAGCTACTACTCGGAAAGAAAATCCAGGCGAAAAAACGCCGATTTGGGGGCTTAATCGCTGCTACTAAAAAGGTAACAGTACTCATATTTGCCCTTTTTTGGCCACAAGCCCTAAAACAAGCCTCGCCAGGGTCGGGAAACGGGCCAAATCGTCGGCCTCGAGGCTCATTCCACGGTGCCGTAGACGGCGCCCCAGCCGTGGGCGGCCAAGGCGGAGTTGAGCTGGTCGCAAAGTGACTGGCGGTCGTAATAGCCGGGCGGTAGCAGGTTGACGATTTCCATGAGATCGGGTGCCAGGTCCAAGATTTCGGCCTGTACGATCAGATCCAGGCGGTCGATGGCGTGACGGTCGTAAAACAGTCCGTCGACCAGGCGCTGCAGGTCGCCGAATTCCTCGGCCTGGAACGATCCGTACTCCATAGTGCCTCCTTGGGCGCTCCATGCCGGCATGCGCGGCGATTCGTAATTCATTGCGATGGACTTAATCTATCACGGCTTCATAACGTTGCGACGGTGGCGGTCTATACTTAGAAGAATTGCAACGTACCGCTTCGTGAAAGGTCGCACCCATGCAGACGATCTACCAGAAGATGGAAACCACCGAACTCGATGCCGCCATCGAGGCACTCAAGGCCGAGGTCGCCGAGGTCAAGGCCAAGGGCCTGGCGCTTGACATGGCCCGCGGCAAGCCGTCGCCCTCCCAGGTGGACATCTCTCGACCCATGCTCGATATCCTCAATGCCGACGCCGATCTGCACGACGGCAACGTCGACTGCTCCAACTACGGCTGCTTTGAGGGCATTCCCTCGGCACGCAAGCTGGCGGGGGAGTTCCTGGGTTGCCCCGCCGAGCAGACGCTCGTGCTGGGTTCGTCGAGCTTGCTGATCGAGCACGATATCGCCGGTATGTTCTGGCGTTGCGGCTCGTGTGGTAGCGACCCTTGGGAGGCTTACGAGGCAGCGCACGACGGCAAGAAGGTCAAGTTCCTGTGCCCGGTTCCCGGCTACGATCGCCACTTTGGCATTACCGCCGACTTGGGTATCGAGAACGTTCCCGTCGCGATGACCGACAACGGCCCCGACATGGACGAGGTCGAGCGCCTGGTTGCCGCCGACGACTCCATCAAGGGCATCTGGTGCGTGCCCAAGTATTCCAACCCCACGGGCATCACCTTTAGCGAGGACACTGTGCGTCGCTTGGTCGAGATGCCCACGGCCGCGCCCGATTTCCGCATCTTCTGGGACAACGCCTACTGCGTGCACGACCTGTACGACGAGACCGACGAGCTCGCAAACATCTTTGACCTCGCTCGCGCGGCGGGTACCGAGGACCGCGTGGTGGCCTTTGCCTCGACGTCTAAGATCACCTTCCCGGGCGCCGGCATCGGCTTTATCGGTGCGAGCCCCGCGGTCATCGCGGAGTTCTCCAAGCGCTTGAAGGCCGGCCTCATCAGCGCCGACAAGCTCAACCAGCTGCGTCACGTGCGCTTCCTTCCCACCATCGAGGCGGTCAAGGAACACATGAAAAAGCATGCCGAGTTTTTGCGCCCGCGCTTTGAGGCCGTTGAGCGCAAGCTCACCGAGGGCCTGGGCGATACGGGTTGCGCCACTTGGACGCATCCCCGCGGCGGCTACTTTGTAAGCTTTGATGGTCCCGAGGGCTCGGCCCAAAAGGTCGCCGCGCTCTGCGCCGACCTGGGCGTTAAGCTCACGCCGGCCGGTGCCACCTGGCCCTATGGCAAGGATCCGCGCGACACCAACATTCGCATCGCCCCGAGCTATCCCACGGTCGAGGACCTGGAGGCGGCGCTCGACGTGCTCGTGCTTGCCGTTAAGCTCGTCGCCGCCGAGCTCGCGCGCGCCGAGCGCGCCTAGTGCGTAGGGCCCCGCGTCCGCCAGCTCTGTATCATCCACACCCTCAATACGCAAAGGAGCGTATACATGGATTTGGGTATTTCCACCAACCCCACGCCGGAGTGCTACACCATCAAGGTGGCCGGCGAGATTGACATCTCTAATGCCGACAGCCTGCGCAACGCCATCGACCTGGCGCTCGAGCAGCCCACCGAGGCCGTCGAGCTCGATTTTGCCCAGGTGAGCTACATTGACTCAACGGGCATTGGCGTGCTCGTGGGCGCCGCGCATCACGCAGTTGACCACGACAAGCGTTTTAGCTGCATCAACGTGCAGGCCCCCGTCATGCGTGTGGTCCAGCTGCTGGGCGTCGACCAGGAGATTTCGATCACCGCTGCATAATCTTTGCCCCCAAAAGGGCGTGCCGTTTGGCATATGTTTGTGATGCGCTCGGACGTTTTGGCGTCCGGGCGCTATACTTGACCGAATGAATAGACGAGTTCCGGCCGAATGGCGCGGTGCGGGCTCGACTCACATCGAGCCTTGGAGGTATGTGTGTTTGGTATTGGAGAGGGTGAGCTCGCGATCATCGTGGTCTTCGGCTTTTTGCTGTTTGGCCCGGATAAGCTCCCGCAGATGGGCCGCACGATCGGCCGTGCCATCCGTCAGTTCCGCGAGACGCAGGAAAAGATGACGGCCGTTGTTCAGTCCGAGATTATCGATCCGGTGAGTGAGGCCGCTTCGGTTCCGGTCAAGCCCAAGAAGGCTGCCGTCGATGACGATTCCGATGCGGACGAGGATGCCGCCGAGACGGCAGCGCCCGCCAAGAAGGAGACCTTTGCCGAGCGTCGCGCCCGTCTTGCTGCCGAGAAGGCCGCAAGCGAGGGTGCTATCGAGGGCGAAGGTATTGCCGAGGAGCCTAAGGCCGAGGGCGCCGAATCCGAGGCTGACGCCGCCGAGCCCGCTCCCGCTGCAGAGCCCGAGCCCGAGCCGGCAGAGCCCACGACGGCTGACCTCTACGCCCGTCGTCCCCGCAAGCGCAAGGCCGTCGTCGACCAGCTCGCTCGCGAGCTCGAGGCCGAGGACGACGCCGCTGCCGCCGATGCCCCGAAGGGAGGCGATGAGTAATGCCTATCGGACCTGCGCGCATGCCGCTCTTCGATCACTTGGGAGAGCTCCGTCGCCGCCTGACCATCGTGGTCGTGTCGGTGTTTGCCGCCGCCATCGTGCTGTATTTCGCCACGCCCGTGGTGCTCGACATCTTGGAAGACCCCATCCGCTCCTTTGTGCCGGACGGTAAGTTCTACATCACTACCACGCTCGGCGGCTTTGGCTTGCGCTTCTCGCTGGCCATCAAGATGGCCGTGGTCATGTGCACGCCCATGATCATCTGGCAGATTCTGGCATTTTTCCTGCCGGCGCTTCGCCCCAACGAACGCAAGTGGGTCGTGCCCACGGTGCTCGCCTCGACGGTGCTGTTCTTCCTGGGCGCCATCTTTTGCTACTTCATCATCATCCCTGCGGGCTTTGAGTGGCTCATCGGCGAGACCTCGGCCGTCGCTACGGCGCTGCCCGATCTGGAGAACTACGTCAACATGGAGCTGCTCTTTATGATCGGCTTTGGTGTGGCGTTTGAGCTGCCGCTCATCATCTTCTACCTGTCCGTCTTCCACATCGTTTCCTACGCGGCCTTCCGCAGCGCCTGGCGTTACGTATACGTTGGCCTGCTCGTGGGTTCGGCTGTGATCACGCCCGACGGCTCGCCCGTTACGCTGGGCCTCATGTATGGTGCCCTGCTCTCGCTCTACGAGATTTCGCTCGCTATCGCCCGCGTGGTCATTACCGCGCGCGAGGGCAAGGAGGGCTTGTTCGTGAGTCGTCAGGACCTGTTCTCGGACGATGAGGACGACGAGGAGTAAATCGGTATGCACGAGGTTGGCATTGTCAACGGCATACTCGATACAGTGATTCGCGCGGCGCGTGGGGCGGGGGCCTCGCGCGCCGTTTTGGTTACGCTGCGTATCGGGGATATGACCGAGGTCGTGCGCGAGGCGCTCGACTTTGCATGGGAGACGTTTCGCGACGAGGATCCGCTTACGCGCGGCTGCGAGCTTGCCGTGGAGGAAGTCCATCCACAAAGTGAGTGTTTGGACTGCGGCGAGGTCTTTGAGCACGACCGTTTCCATTGCCGCTGCCCCCACTGTGGCGGCGCCAACGTGCGCTTGCTGCACGGCCGTGAGCTCGACATCGCCAGTATAGAAATCGAAACCCCTGACGATTAGCCCGCCAGCCACCTGGGGACGGGGTATAAATGTTAGAAGTTAAGGAGTGCCGGATATGGCCGAGAAAACGATTGATATCGCGTCGCCGATTCTGTCGCGCAATGAGCGCCTGGCAGATCAGCTGCGTCAGCGATTTAAAGAGACAAACACCTATGTGATCAACGTCTTGTCGAGCCCCGGTTCGGGCAAGACCACCACGATTTTGGGTACCAACGAGCGCCTGCGAGATAAGGCCGGCTTGCGCTGCGCCGTCATCGAGGGCGATATCGCCTCGGACGTCGACGCAATTACCATGAAGGAAGCCGGCATGCCCGCCATTCAGATCAACACGGGTGGCCTGTGCCACCTTGAGGGCAACATGATCATGGAGGCCGTCGACGCCTTCGACCAGGCAGTGGGCCTTCAAAACATCGATGTTATCTTTATCGAAAACGTGGGTAACCTGGTCTGCCCAGTCGACTTTGACCTGGGCGAGAACCTGTCCATCATGATCCTCTCGGTGCCCGAGGGAGACGACAAGCCCATCAAGTACCCGGGTATCTTCCAGCACGCCGGCGCACAGCTGCTCAACAAGGTCGACGTGGCTCCGGCTTTCGATTTTGACATGGATAGGTATACTAAGACACTCGATGACCTCAATCCGCAGGCGCCGCGGTTTGCCGTGAGCGCGCGCAAGGGCGAGGGCATGGATGCCTGGTGCGATTGGCTCATCGGGCAGATTGAGCAAGCAAGGGCGTAAGTCGGCCGCCATACGGGCGGGCGTAGCCGCAGAGATACGAGATAGGAGCCTCTTTTGAAGCTCATCATCGCCGAGAAAAACGACGCCGCGCGTCAGATTGCCGAGCGGCTGTCCACGGGTAAGCCCAAAAAGGACAAGGTGTACAACACCGCCATCTATCGTTTTGAGTGGAAGGGCGAGGAGTGCGTGACGATCGGCCTTGCCGGTCACATCCTTGCACCCGATTTTTGCGACAGCGTGCTGTTCGATAAAAAGCTGGGATGGTATTCGGTCACCGAGGACGGCGAGATGCTGCCGGCCGACATGCCCGATGGCCTGGCGCGTCCGCCCTACGACACCAAGCGTAAACCGTTCCTTGCCGATGGCATCTCCATCAAGGGCTGGAAGCTCGAGAGTCTGCCCTATCTCACCTGGGCGCCCGTCATTAAGCTACCGGCCGAGAAGGAGCTCATTCGTTCGCTCAAGAACCTCGCTAAAAAATCCGACAGCGTCATTATCGCCACGGACTTCGACCGCGAGGGCGAGCTGATCGGCTCGGACGCTCTCAACAAGGTGCGCGAGGTTGCGCCGGACTTGCCGGTTGCCCGCGCCCAGTATTCTTCGTTTACCAAGGCCGAGATCACGCAGGCCTTCGATAATCTCGTCTCGCTCGACCAGAATCTGGCCGACGCCGGCGAGAGCCGCCAGCACATCGACCTCATTTGGGGCGCGGTGCTCACACGTTACCTGACGCTCGCCAAGTTTGGCGGCTTTGGTAACGTGCGCTCTGCCGGCCGCGTGCAGACGCCGACGCTTGCCCTGGTGGTCGAGCGCGAGCGCGAGCGCATGGCGTTTGTGCCCGAGGACTATTGGCAGATCCGCGGCATGGGCGCCGCACGGGGCGCTGCCGAGGACGACCGCTTTAAGATTGCGCACAAGACGGCACGCTTTACCGACAAGGATGCTGCTGAGACGGCGTACGGCCATGTTGACGGCGTCGCGACGGCAACCGTCGCCGCGGTGACCAAGCGCTCGCGCAGGCAGCAGCCGCCCACGCCGTTTGCGACCACCTCGCTGCAGGCTGCCGCCGCAGCCGAGGGCATCTCGCCCGCGCGTACCATGCGCATCGCCGAGTCCCTCTACATGGCGGGCCTCATCAGCTACCCGCGTGTCGACAACACCGTGTACCCCGCGACGCTCGATCTGGGCGCCGTGGTGAGCGACCTGGCAAAGATCAACCCGGCGCTGGCGCCCGTGTGCAAGAAGGTGCTCGCCGGCCCCATGAAGCCCACGCGCGGCAAGGTCGAGACCACCGACCACCCGCCCATCTATCCCACGGGCGAGGGCGATCCGTCCACGCTCGACGGCGGCCAGCGCAAGCTCTACGACCTCATCGCCCGTCGCTTCCTGGCAACGCTCATGGGGCCCGCGACCATCGAGAATACCAAGCTCGAGCTCGATGTGAACGGCGAGCCGTTCGTGGCTTCGGGCGACGTGCTCGTGACCCCGGGCTTTCGCGAGGCCTATCCGTACGGCCTTAAGCGCGATGAGCAGATGCCGCCGCTGGAGCAGGGTGATACGGTTGACGTGTTCGACATTAAGCTCGAGGCCAAGCAGACCGAGCCGCCCGCGCGCTACAGCCAGGGCAAGCTCGTGCAGGAGATGGAGAAGCGCGGCCTGGGTACCAAGTCCACGCGCGCGAGCATCATCGAGCGCCTGTACGCTGTGCGCTATCTCAAAAATGATCCCGTTGAGCCGAGCCAGCTGGGTATCGCCATCATCGACGCGCTGTCGCAATTTGCCCCGCGCATCACGAGCCCCGATATGACCAGCGAACTCGACGGCGATATGACCCGCGTGGAGCGCGGCGAGGACACCGAAGAGCATGTCGTGACGCACTCGCGCGCGCTGCTGGCTGGCGTGCTCGACGAGCTGCTCAAGCACACGCAGGAGCTGGGCGACGCCATCAGCGACGCCGTCACGGCCGATGCGCGCGTGGGCGCTTGCCCCAAGTGCGGCAAGGACCTGGTTATGAAGACGAGCGCCAAGACCCGCGGCAGCTTCATTGGCTGCATGGGCTGGCCCGACTGCGACGTGACCTATCCGGTGCCGAGCGGCGTCAAGGTCAGCCCGCTCGAGGGCGAGGCGGCCGTATGCCCCGAGTGCGGCGCGCCGCGCATTAAGTGCCAGCCGTTCCGCCAGAAGGCCTTCGAGATTTGCGTGAACCCCATGTGCCCCACCAACTACGAGCCCGACCTTAAGGTGGGTGAGTGCAAGGTGTGCGCCGAGGCAGGACGCCATGGCGACCTGATCGCGCACAAGAGCGAAAAGAGCGGCAAGCGCTTTATCCGCTGCACCAACTACGATGACTGCGGCGTGAGCTATCCGCTGCCGGCGCGCGGCAAGCTCGAGGCGACGGGCGAGACCTGCCCCGAGTGCGGCGCCCCCATCGTGGTGGTCAACACCGCGCGCGGCCCGTGGCGCATCTGCGTCAACATGGACTGCCCGACCAAGGAGAAGAAGCCCGCCCGCGGCCGCAAGACTGCGACCAAGGCGAGCACGGCGAAGAAGACCACGGCAGCAAAGAAGACTGCTGCCAAGAAGACGACGGCCAAAAAGACGACTGCCAAGAAGTCGACTACCAAAAAGACCGCTGCCGACAAGTAACCGAGCACATATAGACACGGCGGGGCCGGGCGCGCAA
>UQHO01000044.1 GCA_900540995.1 uncultured Collinsella sp.
GTCAAAATCAGGGGGGGGGGCCCCTGGCTCGCCCGCTTTTTTCATCGCGCTAGCGGTTCTTTGGGATCGACCTAAGGCGAGCGAACCATAGGGCTGCGGCACCCGAGGTCAGAAGCGCGGTGATGCAAGCGGTGATGGGAACTGATCCTGTTGCCGGTAGATCCTGCGGTAGGGTACAGCGTTGAATGACACGGTCCTCGTCATGTGACTCAAGTTTATCGCCGCCGCCGTTGCGGCAAAGATCGACGCGCGCGCTGTTGGTGAGTGCGGTTTGGGGCGTATAAGCCGACGTCGCCTGCATGTGCACGACTGCGCCCCGAGCGTCTGTGCCAAGGATTGCTTTGGCATCGTCAAGGTCGTCGTGCTCATCTTTGAGATCATCGCGGGTCCAGGAATCCGCATCGCTTCGAGTCGTAAAGTCGGCGGCTACCGCACCGTATTCAATGCGAATGCCCGTTACGACGGTATTGGATGCAAGGTCGAGTTCTTTCGCCTCTAGTGTGGTGGATTCCGTGGTCGGGACATCCGCCTTCCAGAGGCTCCAGCCGTCGTAATCGACGAGGCGACAGTCCTCACCAAGGCTCTCTTTTACTTCGTCGGACTCAAGCCAAGGATTTTCGTGCCCATCGTCAAGAGTCGCGTTTGCCGGCTCATCGACGTCTGTCGAGTCCAACGGCGTCGTGCGATACCACACGTTGCACAGACCGTTGAGGTCACCGATGGCGACGGGGGTTTCGATTGAGACGAATCTCGCCGTATCGTCCTCGGCACACTCAAGATCATCGGTAATCGTAAACTCATCAACCCAGGTAGCTGAATCGTTTCGAGCGTCGATGGTATAGGAGAAAAGTCCGTCCGTATTGGTTTGCGTCGCGGCGCGATTTTTACCATCGCCGTTGGCCAACAGGCCCTTTTCGATAGGTTGGACAAGCTCCTGACGCTTGTCGACCTGTCCTTTGATCTCGATGGGCGCATCCTTCATCGAGACGGATTGGACTTCTCCCGTATCCTTTATTTCAAACGTTATCTCCCCGGCAAGGTCATAGGTCCGCGGAGACATCATTTCGCGCAACGAGTAGGTGCCGGGTGCAAGATGTTCGACGCGGTGTGGCTTGTCGGATGAAGTCCAGGAGTCTATTTCGGTTTTATCGGGACCATATAAGGTGAGCTGTGCGCCTTCCACTTCCTGCTCTCCGCTTGCATCGACCTTGGAGATATCAACCTTGGTGTAATCGTCGGATACGTTAAGCCGTGCTTCCACAACGGGTGTTTTCTGGTCGGCATAGGTAAGGTCGACGATATGGTGCGTCCGGTCGAGTAAGAAGCCAGTCGGCGCTTGAGTCTCGACAACCTCGTAGCGTGCGGTGCCAGATCCCAGCGGGAGGTCGTCCGCGCGTGCTTCTCCAGTTTCATCCGTCGTGACGGTAGCGACAGTCTCACCGTAGAGCGCGGCAATGCTACCGTCGGGGCGCACGATATCACCTGAGGCACGGATCTCAAAGATGGCGCCCGCGAGGCTGCTGCCGTCTACGGCATCGGTTTTAACGATCCTGATGTTTCCGGTCGCGGCGTGGTCATAATACGAGACGATTGCAACGGGCGTTAGGTTTATATCGGCGGGTATGTTTACCTCGATTTCTCCGCCGACAAGATAGGGCTCTTTGGCCGAGGTTTCGCGTACATAATAGGTGCCCGGCACGAGCGATTCGGGCAGTGTGACGGTCCCGGTCGCGTCAGTCGTAAAGGTGTCCATTACGTTATGTGCTGGATACCAGCATGTTTGTGAGACAGGTTTGTGATTGCTGTCGAGGAGTTGGAAGGTGAATCCGGCTAGGGGAACAGAAGCGCCTGTTTGGGCATCGCGTTTTACAATCTGGAGATGTGTCGACAGAGCGTGGTTGTCCACGATATATTGAAGCTCGGCGCCGTCGGAAATCTGATTGGCCTCGACGGTCCATTCCCCCGCACGTTTAAAACCCTCGGGGACGGTTTCTGGAACCTCACGAACCGTGTAGCCGGCGCGGTCGTATGGGACGGCTCCGTGGACACCGGCTGGTCGCTTGCCTGTGCCGAACCATGCTTCGGTCTGGTCTTTGGTGGAGGCAAAGCCATAGATGTTTGTAGTCAGTGAGCCAACAACCTGCTGAGAGCTGTTGCTGACAACCTCAAAGACAACACCTCCTGCCGGCTGCTCCAGGCCGGATTGATCGCTATTGCCGTAGTCCTTGAATTTGGAAATCTCAAGGTCAAACGCAATGGGGATATCGGAAACGCGCGATTCGATCTCGACCACGCCTGAATCGCCGAGTTGGTCGGCTCCAACGGTATAGGTCCAGCTGTCGTTGGATGGCAGGTAGCCCTCGGGGGCTTTTGATTCGTAGATGGTAAAGGTTCCTAAGGGGACATCGGCGAGGGTGGCCTGACCGCTTTCGTCGGTCGTGAGGATTTGCGCCCATCCAGGGGTTGATTGCGACACACACGTGAACTCTGCTCCTGCGAGTGAGGATCCCACCTGGGGGCCGGCATTCGTCGCGGCATCGAGTTTTACGATACGCAGGTTGATGGTGCCGGGCTGTTCATCAATGGCGACCTGTCCACCGTCATTCCCCGTGGTAAAGGCGATGCGATCACGACGGGGGACATAGCCGGCCGGCGCCTTTGTTTCAACTAGGTAGTATGCCGTGTTGGGCAGAAGTGTTGCCTGCGCTCGACCGTTGCTGTCCATCTGGATGGTGCCGACACGCGCGCCGCTGGCGCTCTCAAAAACATCGAATGTTGCCCCGTCAAACTGATAAGTATTGTTTCCGCTGGTAATGGCAGCGTTTGCAGACTGCTTTTGGAAGGAAACAGAGACCGCCGGCAGTACATAGAGCATGTCTTGACGTTTGCTGCCGCCCGATACGGCTCCTAGATAGCGCCGCGCGCGGTGCGGAGCGGCTTTGATGCTTCCTGATTTTGCGCTGTCGTGGAGCCACCGCGCAGCCGCCACGACTTCATTGTCGGCGGTAAAGTGTCCACTCTTGGTTTTGCCCTGAGCGGTCGTGTAGGAGTAGGTGCCGTCGACATGGGTAGTGCCGTTGAGCATCCATACGGCAAGCTGGGTGGCGGCGCGGGCGCGATCTGGTGAAAGATGGTAACCGCCAAACGACGTGGTGGTGGGATATCCGTGACAAACGATTGCCGCGAACTCGTCGTCGAGCCACACCCAGCCTTGATCAAAGTTGAGCCATGGGCCGCCCGGCTTGGTGGGGCCGGGGCGCTCCTGGTTCATGCAGTAGGCAATCGAGGCGTCTTGAGCTTCATATTTGCCGATGAAGAAGGGCCCACAATCATCGCTAATAGTACGGAAGCCGAGCTGGTCGTAGCCATCGACGGCAAATGCGGCTCCCGGTGCCAGGCAGCCGAACAGCAGGAAGAGGAGCAGGAGCAGCGGACCTGTTGCGATTGCGCTGTGGACAGAGTGCGTGGGTGCGTTGGACATGGCTGCTCCTTATCCCTCGTGCGCCGCACGGGGAGGCTGCGACGCGTAGGACGAGGCTACCCCCGAGGTTCATGCGGGTAAGTACCGGAGCCTGACCAAAAGCTTGCCCAATTCCTGACAAATTGAGCTCAAATACAACAATCAAGCAAAAGCGCAGGTAGAAGATAAGGTGAACAGGAAGTCAAAGGTCCTCGTCTCCACAATTGACGCGATTTTTAAACGAATCTCCACAGCTAAAACAAGCATCGCCACCCTTGTATCGAACAAGACAACCGCGTTATACTATCCCCCACATATGCGGGCATCGCCAAGTGGTAAGGCATCAGCTTCCCAAGCTGACACTCGCGGGTTCGAGTCCCGTTGCCCGCTCCAAAAAAGTAAAAGCACGACACCGTTTCGGTGCCGTGCTTTTTTCAACAAAGCGCCGGGACTCGAACCCGACAGGGTGCGAGCGTTAAATAAACGCGAAGCGTTTATAGCGAGCAGGCAAGGGCGCCGATAGGCGACCGCAGCCGGTGCGGATTTGCGAAGCAAATACGCGGATGTCCCGTTGCCCGCTCCATCGAGTACGGGGGACCTCGGGAACGTCGGGTCCAACCCGCTGTGCCCGTGCGTGTGCGCGGACCGGGTCTGCCGACCGCAGCCGGTGCGGATTTGCGAAGCAAATACGCAGACGTCCCGTTGCCCGCTCCAATTCCAAAATGTTAGGTTCATACCCGCTGCCCATACTGGCACGCGCGCACGGTACAATGGTTGAGTTACGACCAACGTGCCAATAACCAAAAAGGAGCCGCTATGATCGATCGCTATACCCGCCCGGAGATGGGACACATCTTCTCCCTCGAAAACAAGTACGCCATTTGGCAGGAGATCGAGGTCCTGGCCTGCGAGGCCCAGGCGGAGCTCGGCAAGATCGGTATTTCTAAAGACGAAGCCCAGTGGATCCGCGACCATGCCAACTTTGAGAAGGCGAAGGTCGACGAGATCGAGGAGGTCACGCGCCACGACGTCATCGCCTTCCTGACCAACATGAAGGAGTACATCGACGCCGATGTTCCCGAGGGCGACCCCAAGCCCAGCCGCTGGGTTCACTATGGCATGACCAGCTCCGACCTGGGCGATACGGCTCTGTGCTATCAGCTCACCCAGGCTTGTGACCTGATCATCGAGGACGTCAAGAAGCTCGGCGAGATCTGCAAGCGCCGCGCCTTCGAGGAGCGCAACACGCTCTGCGCCGGCCGTACCCACGGCATCCACGCCGAGCCGATGACCTTCGGTATGAAGTTTGGCTCTTGGGCATGGGAACTCAAGCGCGATCTGGATCGTCTTGAGGACGCCCGCAAGAATGTTGCCTTCGGTGCCATCTCGGGCGCTGTTGGCACATACAGCTCCATCGAACCGTTTGTCGAGGAGTATGTCTGCGAGCACCTGGGCCTGGTTCACGATCCGCTGTCCACGCAGGTCATCAGCCGCGATCACCATGCCTACCTTGCCGGCGTTCTCGCCACCACCGCGGCTACCTGTGAGCGCATCGCTACCGAGGTTCGCAACCTGCAGAAGACCGATACGCTCGAGGCCGAGGAGCCGTTCCGTAAGGGTCAAAAGGGCAGCTCCGCCATGCCGCACAAGCGCAACCCCATCACCATGGAGAAGGTCTGCGGCCTGTCGCGCGTCGTGAAGGCCAACGCGCAGGTTGCCTTCGACAACGTCGCCCTGTGGCACGAGCGTGACATTTCGCACTCCTCTGCCGAGCGCGTCGCCCAGGCCGATAGTTTCATCGCGCTCGACCACATGTTCCAGTGCCTCATCCGCGTTATCGACGGCCTGCAGCTGTACCCTGCCCGCATGATGGCCAACCTCAATAAGACCCGTGGCCTCATCTTCTCCTCCAAGGTACTGCTCGCCCTCGTCGACACGGGCATCACCCGCGAGGACGCGTACGCCATTGTGCAGGAGGACGCCATGGCAACCTGGCATGAGGTGCAGGATTGCGTCTCCGGACCCACCTTTAAGGAGCGTCTCGAGGCCGACCCGCGCTGCACCGTCAGCCAGGAGAAGCTCGACGAGATCTTTGATCCGTGGGACTTCCTCACCCGTATCGACACGGTCTTTGATCGTCTGGAGCAGCTGAGCTTCGAGTAGGCTGGCTTTATTCGACCGCTTGCGGATACATTTCAACCATTGGCGCCTTGCCCGTCTTGGGCGAGGCGCTTTTTTTCGTTGCTGCCGCAGGCTCCGGTAATAGAATGAAAATTCGGCTGCTGTTTTGATGAAAGGAGGCACGTGCCCAGACGTATTAAACGAGGCGCTATCGTCTCGCTTGTGCTCATGCTCTTTGTTGCCGTCTGCGCGGGCGCCCTGACGTATACCGTTCGACGCAGTCCTTCCTCCTCGAATGAAGCCGATAAAGATCTCCCGGTGCTCAAGATTGGCGTTACGGATAATGACCCCTATGTGTATGTCGATACCACAGGCGATTACGCCGGTATCGATATCGATATCGCCCGCGAGGCCTGCAAGCGTGCTGGAACCAAACCGCAATTTGTTGACATATCTTGGAATGATCGCGATCGCCTGCTCAAAAACGGCGATATCGATTGTCTGTGGTGCGACTATTCGCCCAATTATCGCGAAGACGATTATTACTGGACTGAGCCGTATCTGACCGTGACAGTCTCGGTCGCCGCCAAGAAAACGAGTGGTATCAAGGGTTTGACGTCTCTCGATGGAAGCAAGACCATTGCGGTGATTGCGGGTTCGGTGAGTGAACGCCGATTGCTTGCCGGGGACCTGGGTATCTCGCCGGATGTGCACATCAAATCATATGGCTCTGCCGAACTCTGCAAAGCTGCCCTGGTCAAAGGTTATGTTGACTGTTGGATGGCGGACGTTCAATCGCTCGACCGGCTCGTCGCGCAGTATCCCGGTGTTTATCGCGTGTTTGCCGACAACGTTATGACAGTTGACCTGGGCGTTGCGTTTGAGAACAGCTATGAGGGGGAGTACGTCAAAAACCTCAATACCGTGCTGTTCGACATGGATCGGGACGGCACGATTGATCGTATTGTGAGCAATTACAAGGCAGGAGCGACGGCGGACGGGCAAAGGGCGGAATCATGACAAATGACAAGTGCCGCTTGCGTCGAAAGGGTTTGGTCGCCGCGGCTATCGGCGTTGTGGCCAGCGTTGTCCTATTGAGTTTGCTCTACATGGTCGGTACGCATCGCTGTCTCGATAAAACGCTTGGGTTTGGCCAGGAAACCATGGTGTTTCTAAAAAACGCCTGCAAAAAATATGACCGATATGAACAGGGAAGAAAAACCGAGGCGACGCACAATTTGGATGCTGCGCTCGAGTCGTTTGCGGCGTTCTTGCCGCCTGATCGCGTTGAAGTCAACGACGATCTGGTCGAGGAATATGTCCATACCGAGTGTCTTTCGGGAATGTTGGTCATGGACGCCGACGGCCATATGGCCGCTCATTACGATACTGACGGTCGCGATCCACTGATGCTGTGGCGAGAGGAGCTGGCCTGTTCGCCGGTCGCATCGATGTATCGAGGCTCCAAAGTGTCCTACTCGACCGTCGTAGAGCGTCGCGGCGTCGACTTTGCCGTGAGTGCCATCCCGTACGGTGATGGGGTGGCGTTGGGGTATCAATCGCTTGCGGCTGAGCCCTCCGATGACTATTCATACGTTATCGCTGACGTGCTCGTGAACAACACGTTCCATCAGGGTCCAACGGTGCTCGCGATGCGCGATGCGCAAATCGTATCCTCAAACGATTCGACCGTCGATATAGCCCTTGCCCGACTTCTTGCCGATAGCGGAACTGACTGGAAAGACGAAGGCCTAACGCGCGTCGAATATCAGGGAACTACCTGGTATGCCGTGCGTGCGGCGTATAAGGACTACCGCCTGTTTGCGCTCTACCCCAAATCTGAGGTCATGTCTGGCAGGATTGCATTTGTCGCTGCCGGCGTGCTGGCGTGCCTGGCGTTTTGGGTCGTAGTGCTGTTGGTGCGCACTATTGCCGACCGTCGCAACTTGGCCGAAAAGGACAAGCAGCTCGGCATCATCAATGCCATCAGTTCTGCGTATGAGTCGACCTTCCTGTTGCATCTCGATACGCTCGAGATCGAGGGAATTAACATGTCGCCGTCGATGGCGAAAATATTTGCTGAGCATACCGAGGCATATGACTTTTTGGACACGGTTTGTCGAGACGTTGTGAGTCCCGAAAGCCGCGAAGTGGTCATGGAACTTATAGATACAAGTACGCTTCGGGACCGTATGGAGGGCGTGCCGCACTTGGATGCCGAGGTGCGAGATTGCCGAGGTGCTTGGTATTCGCTGCAGGTTGTTCCGCAGCGTCGCGATGAGCGGGGCCGACTGGAATCGGTCGTCGTGGCGACGCATAACATCTCGATGGCAAAGCGCGCCGAAGAGCTTTCTTTTCAGGACAAACTGACGGGGCTTCGCAATAGAAATTACCTTGAGTCCCTTGGCGACGACTCGGTGAACAAATCCCTGCCCGTGAGTGTGATCATGATGGACTGCAACCACCTCAAGCGTACCAACGATCTTTACGGTCACGAAATGGGCGATGAGTTGCTGCGGCGTACGGCGTCTGTATTGAGGCGGGTGGCGGGCGAGAAGTTTGTGCCCATGCGCGTTGGTGGAGATGAGTTTTTGTTGATATGCCCCTACACTGATCGCGAGTCCGCGCGTCAATTGGTGCAAGATCTTCGCCGCGGTCTTGCTGCGGCGAGCGATGATGCGCTGGCCGTCAGCGCGTCATTTGGCATCGCGACGGTAGAGACACCCGGCTGTACGCTAGCCGAGATATACCGCGTTGCCGACCATAACATGTATCAAGAGAAGCGTGAAGTTCACGCTCAGGACGCGAATCGTTAGTATTGCAGTCACCGGTTTGTGCATCGTAGGATGTTGAATCGGTGCCCGCGATACTATATCGGCCCGGGCGGCGATAATAGACATCTGAAATTTCTCTATGAGAGGGGATCTCAATGATTAGCTTTGACTACAAGCCTCAGGGCGTGTGCTCTCGCAATATCCATCTCAATCTTTCCGACGACGGCAGCAAGGTGCTGGGCGTCGAGTTTACCGGTGGCTGCGATGGTAACCTCAAGGCCATCTCCAGGCTGGTCGAGGGTGCTCCTGCCGATCGGGTAATCGAGGTTCTCGCCGGTAATACCTGCGGTATGAAAAAGACCTCCTGCGCCGACCAGCTTACACGCGCTATCGAGGCCGCTCGCGCCGAGATCGCCTAATGGGTATCACCGATCACATCAAGAACGGAATATCGCGTCGCGGCTTTGTACTCGGTGGGGCTGCCGCGGGCGCTGCCACGGTGCTTGCCGGATGCTCGAAAAAAACGGGCACCAGCGATGATGCCGCCGGCGAGCCGCAGGTTATCAAGGACGATTCCAAAATCATCTCGATTACGGATGAGTATGAGGCTGTCGACATCGATCTTGAGCCGGCGGCGTCGTGGACGCTGCCTCTGGGTACGCTGCTGTACTACTGCGACGGCGATTACGCCGCGGCGATGATGGCGCCCGCATCGGCACTGCATGCCAACACACTCGGTGTGCTTAACCTGGGCGATGGCTCGCTTACCACATTAATCGAGGATCCTATCGAGGGCACGGGATATGCATTCTACGATGTCCGTGCCGGCGACGGCGTATTCGCGTGGGTTGAGATGAACTTTGCCAATTCATCGTGGAAGCTCTACGCTCAAAATCTGTCGGGCGCTTCGCTCTCTGGCGATGTGGTTGAGCTCGATCGAGGTGGCAAGGACTATGATCCGCCCCTGTTTACGGCGTTCGAGTCATCGGTTATCTGGTATAAAATGCCTTCGGCAGGCGGCAATAAAACGAGTAGTGATTCGTTTTGCTATCGTCGCTCGCTTGATGAATCCAAGGCCGAGGCAATTTGGAAATCGACGGGCCGCTTTGCATCGGCCCCGCGCGCGAGCGACGGCATTTTGACCATCTCGCCGCGTGTCCGCAACGACGAGGGCGTCTACTACGGCATAACGGCAATCGATCTGACCGACGGCAACAACACCAAGCGTGCCCAGCTGGTCCTCCCTTCGTCAGTTTCGCCTTTCGAGGCCGTATATATGGGCGATACCTTCGTGTTTTCTATCGAGGCGGCCTATAGTGGCGTGGGCAGCCTGGGCAATATGGGCACGTATATCGGTAATGAGGGAGGGCCGTACCTCTTCCTGTCACGCGAGCCGCTCGCATGTGCGGCTGGCAAGAAGAATAAATACCTTGTTAAGGTACAGGCGTCGCATTTCCTGATCGACACCTCTGCCAAGACCTATGGCTCGCTGCTGTCGCCCGACCGCGCTTTGGAGTATGGCGATTATCCAGCTTCGGCGGGAAAATCGGACTCATTCCTTACGTACGCCACGGTGCGCAACAGCCAGGGTATACCAGAGACGGTCACTGCACGCCTATTCTCTCTTTAAGCTTAGAGGGGTTAAAAAGGCGCCAACAGGGGAATAAACGCGTTGTAATTGTGAGTACCGCCTGCCGAGCTGCCGCGTCATAGCGGCATCCGGCGGGCTCAGGTGCGTTAAAATGGGCTTGTTCTTAGCTAATTGAGACAGGGGGGCCGTGTTATGGCTTCAGATGCAAAAAAGATTCTGCTGGTCGAGGATGAGAAGGCAATCCGTGACGCCGTCGCTGCCTATCTCGAGCGCGAAGGCTACTGGGTTGTGGGCGTCGGCGACGGCCAGTCCGCGATCGAGGAGTTCGAGAAGCATCAGTTCGACCTGGTCGTGCTCGACCTTATGCTCCCCAAGATCCCCGGCGAGCGCGTTTGCCGCACCATTCGCGATACCTCGGATGTCCCCATCATCATGCTGACGGCTAAGGGCGAGATCGAGGACCGTATTATCGGTCTTGAGCTCGGCGCCGACGACTATCTAATTAAGCCGTTCTCGCCGCGCGAGCTCGTCGCCCGCGTTCGCGCTCTGTTCCGCCGTGCCCACCAGGCCGACGAGCCCGCCGTCGAGGTGCTCGACTTCGGCGATCTGGTCATCGATATTTCGGGCCACAAGATCTTGGTCGAGGGCAAGGAAGTCGATCTGACGGCTTCCGAGTTCAAGCTGCTCACCACACTTGCTCGTCATCCCGGCCGTGTCTACAACCGTATGGAGCTGGTCGAGAAGGTGCTTGGGTACGACTTTGAGGGCTATGAGCGCACCATCGATAGCCACGTGAAGAACCTTCGCGCCAAGCTGGGCGATGATCCCAAGAAGCCCAAGTGGCTCTACACCGTCCATGGTGTCGGCTATCGTTTCGAGGCTCCGGCCAAGACCGATAAGTCGGACGAGAAATAGGGAAATCACATATGACACCTGCGCGCTTTGAAATCGGACAAAAGCACAAGCAGGAGAGCGAGGCGGGTTCCAAGGCTAGTTGGAACACGCCTCGTTCCGATTCACGGCCAACGATGAGCTATCCCTCGCGCATGGCACTTGCTTTTGCTCTGACATCGCTCATGACGGTATTGGTGCTGGTGGGTGTTGTCTCCGTTGTGTGGGGCACGGTCTTTTCGGATTACACACGCTCCAATATCGTCGAAATCGCAAATTCCGCTGCCGAGAAGTTGGCAACCTCATATGAGGAAAACGGCTCTTGGACCGCGGGAGAACTGCGCACGGTCGCAACGTCGAGTTTGGTTTCCGACGATCTGGGTATGCAGGTCGTCAATAAAAAGGGCGTGATCGTTTATGACGATTCCTGGCCTTCGGCAAGCGCCACCGCCGATGTGCGCGAAAACCAGGCTACGACCGACGACACGAGCGGCAAGAGGGCATCGCATAGCCCGGTCTCGTCTGCTCCAACCGACTCCGATAGCGTTGCTAACGTCGAGATTGTAACGTCTTCCGGCGAGCATGTCGGACAGGTAAAGCTGTGGGCCATCGGCTCCGACGCTCTGCTCACCAAGGCGGACTCTGCGTTTAGGGAGAAGACCTTTAACGCCATGGCCCTCGCCGCGGTTGTTGCAATCTGCATTTCGGTCGTTATCGGATCGCTCGTGTCGCGCATGCTCACCAAGCCGATTCATCGCATCACCAGTACCGCAAAGCAAATCCGTGACGGCGACCTGTCGGCTCGCACGGGACTGCGCGGTGATGACGAGATCGATCAGCTGGGTGAGACCTTCGATGAGATGGCCACTTCGCTCGAGAAGGATATGAAACATGAGAAACGCCTGACCTCAGACGTTGCACACGAGCTTCGCACGCCGCTTATGGCCATGCTCGCAACGGTCGAGGCCATGCAGGATGGCGTGTATCCCACCGACGATGAGCATTTGGAGACCGTTGCTTCCGAGACGCGTCGCCTGGCTCGTCTGGTGCAGCAGATGCTCGACCTGTCGCGCATGGAAAACAGCACGGCTCCGCTCAACCTTGAGCCGGTGGACATGGTTCCTTTCGTGCGTTCCATCGTCAATGCCCAGGAGCGCCTGTTCGTCGACCGCGATCTGCGCCTGCGCTTTGCTGACGAGACCCAAGGTCACGACGATGTCGTCGAAGCCGATCCCGACATGATCACGCAATGCGTTATCAACCTCATGAGCAACGCCATGCGCTACACCCCCGAGGGCGGTTGGGTCGTGGTGTCGGTGCTCAGTGACCGCAAACACGTCAGCATTGCCGTTTCTGATACCGGCATCGGTATTGCCAAGGACGATCTGTCGCGCATCTTCGGGCGGTTTTGGCGCGCCGATGCCAGCCGCGCCCGCGAAGCTGGCGGCCTGGGCGTTGGCCTCGCCGTGACCAAGCAGATCGTCGAGCGTCACCATGGCTACATATCCGTGGAGTCGGAGCTTGGAAAGGGTACGACTTTTACAATTCATCTGCCCCGCGAGCACACGGCAGACGCGGCATCTACTACAATGGAGCACTAGCTTTTCGCTATTCGGTGAAGGAGGGGCCGCGTCCCTGCCGCTCCGAGTTTGCGAAAACATGCGGGAAAGAACCCGCATTTCTGTCGTATTTAGGTAAGGAGTGACTCACGTGACAACGATGGAGCGTCGTCCGGATTCCCGTGGCAAGGTTCGTGATATTTACGATGCCGGTGAAAACCTGCTGATGGTCGCCACCGACCGCATTTCTGCGTTCGACTTCATTCTTCCCGACGAGATTCCGTTTAAGGGAGAGGTGCTCAATCGCATCTCGGCATTCTGGTTTGATAAGTTTGCCGACATCGTCCCCAACCATCTCGTTTCCATCGACCCGGCGGATTTCCCCGAGGAGTTTGCTGAGTATCGTGACTACCTCGCTGGCCGCGCCATGCTGGTTAAGAAGGCCCAGACGATTCCTATCGAGTGCATCGTCCGCGGCTATCTGACCGGTTCGGGCAAGAAGACCTACGACGAGAACGGCACCGTCTGCGGCATCCAGCTGCCTGAGGGCCTGACCGAGGCTTCCAAGCTTCCCGAGCCGCTGTTCACGCCGTCCACGAAGGCCGAGATCGGTGACCACGACGAGAACATCTCGTTCGAGCGTTGCTGCGAGATCGTGGGCGAGGACATCGCCACGCAGATTCGCGACCTTTCCCTCAAGATCTACAAGGCCGCTGCCGAGTACGCCGCGACCCGTGGCATCATCATTGCCGACACCAAGTTCGAGTTTGGTGTTATTGATGGCAAGGTCACGCTGATCGACGAGTGCCTCACGCCCGATTCCAGCCGTTTCTGGCCTGCTGCCAGCTACGAGGAGGGCAAGATCCAGCCTAGCTACGACAAGCAATTCGTCCGCAATTGGCTCAAGGCCAACTGGGATATGACGGGGGAGACCCCGCACCTGCCCGCCGAGGTCATCGATGGCACGTCCGAGCGCTATCGCGAGGCCTTCCAGATCATCACGGGCTCCCAGTTCACAAGCATGAAGGAGAACGCATAAGTGAGTACCCGTAGCGCCACGAACAAGCGCACGCAATCCCACGAGGTTACCGGGGTTGCGCGCAAGTCCGCCGCATCTGCTAAGCCCGCCCGTCAGGCAGCGAGCTCTGTCCGCGTCGTGCCAGCTTCGTCTAAAGCTCGCCGCAAAGAGCTCGAGAAGGGCGAGAACCTCGAGGGCCTCTCTAAAGAGGAGAAGCGCGCCCGCAAGGCTAAGCAGCGCGCCAAGGAGGACCGCATCTACACGGTGTCGAATATCCTTCTCAAGCAGGATGAGGACTACACCAAGCGCCGCCGTATTTGGTGGGCTGTGCTCGCTATCGGCATGGTGCTCGTCGTGGCAATTGGGGCTTCGCTCTACTTCGCTCCCGGCGGCACGGTGTCCAGTCCTGTTCAGATGGTCGGCATCGTTTTGTCCTATGTCATCATTTTGGGCGACTTTATCTATGACTTCGTACGCATCCGCCCCCTACGCAACATGTATCGCACGCAGGCCGAGGGCATGTCCGACAATAAGCTCAACGCTCTTATCGAGCGCTCGGCTGCCGAGGAGGACAAGAAGGACTCCAAGAAGAAGTAGCGTTTGCATACATACTTATCGCTAAGATATAAGGCGCGTCGTTTTTGCGGCGCGCCTTTTTACTGTTCTATAGATAGATGGAGTGGCACATGATTCGAGCTGCCCTGACGGTCGAAGAGGCTCTGGAGGGCATGAAGGCCCTAGAGCCCAAGATTAAAAACTATGCGCGCCTGGTCGTCCGCAAGGGCGTAAACGTCAAGCCCGGCCAGGAGGTCGTCGTTCAGTCTCCGGTCGAGTGCGCGCCGTTTGCGCGCGTGGTGGTCGCGGAGGCCTATGCTGCCGGCGCCGGCCACGTGACGGTCATTTGGGCCGATGATGCCGTGACGAGGCTCACGTACGAGCATGTCGAGAAAAGCTATTTTGAGCAGACGCCCGAGTGGAAGCGCATGCAGCTGGATTCCTTGGCCCAGGATGGTGCCTGCTTTGTCTTTATCGAGGGTGCGGATCCTGCAGCCCTCAAGGGCATCGATCCGGCCAAGCCGGCCGCGGCATCCAAGGCGAGGAATACGCAGTGCAAAGTTTTCCGCCGTGGACTGGATTACAACATCAATCCGTGGTGCATCGCCGGCGCTCCGGTCGTGGCTTGGGCGCACGAGGTGTTCCCGGGAGACGCCGATGAGGTTGCAATCTATAAGCTGTGGAATGCGATTCTGCACACCGCGCGCGCCGATGGCCAGGACCCGGAGAGCGACTGGGAGCTTCATGACGCGGCGTTCGAAAAGAACTTACGCTTCCTGAACGACAATCGTTTTGACCGGCTGCATTACACCTCGGCAAATGGAACCGATCTGACGATTGGCATGACGAAGGGTCACGAGTGGGCCGGTGGCAAGGGCAGGACGCCCGATGGACACCCCTTCTTCCCCAACATCCCCACCGAGGAGGTCTTCACCTCGCCTGATCGTATGCGTGCCGACGGTATCGTGTATTCGGCTATGCCGCTCATTCACCACGGTAACAAGGTTGACGATTTTTGGATTAAGTTCGAGGCCGGTCGCGTAGTGGACTACGATGCCCGCGTGGGCAAGGCGACGCTTGCGAGCATTATTGACACCGATGAAGGTGCCGCTCATCTGGGTGAGGTCGCGCTCATTTCCAAGAACACGCCAATTCGCGAAAGTGGCGTTCTGTTCTATGACACGCTCTATGATGAGAACGCCAGCTGTCATCTTGCGCTGGGAGTCGGCTTCCCCGAGTGCATCGAGGGTGGGTATGACATGTCCAAGGAGGAGCTCCTGGAGCATGGCGTAAACGTCTCGAGCACGCACGTCGATTTTATGATTGGCACGGACGACATCGATATCACGGGCATTACGCCTGATGGACGTGAAGTTGTGATTTTCCAGAACGGCCAATGGAGTTGGGAATAGTCCCAGACCGTGGTACAATGCCACCCGCGGGCCGTTAGCTCAGCTGGCAGAGCAGGGGACTTTTAATCCCAAGGTCCAGGGTTCGAACCCCTGACGGCCCACCATAGAAAAGAAAGCGATCGACTCCGGTTGGTCGCTTTTTTGTTGCCGAGCCACGGGTCCGACCCCGAACTTCTCTATATATAAGAACGCTTGGCGAACAAAACCTGCCTTTTACCGACGGGAAACAAATAGCTGACGCTTTTGGAGTAAAGTGGCGCTCCAGAGATGACCGATGCCTCAATATTCATAAAACAGCTGGTCATCGCCAATATCAGAAGCCAATGCTTCAGTTTTAACCTCAGTGATGCGACTGAGGGACCTATTCATTTGTGAACAAAATATGGAGTGCGCGATTCCCGCCCCCGGGGCCCCTCCGGTCTGGCAATATATCTCCTTGCCGCGCGGCCCGGTCGGACCGGA
>UQHO01000045.1 GCA_900540995.1 uncultured Collinsella sp.
GACCTGGGCATTTTTCCCCCCCCCCCCAAGGCCCGCCAGCCTCACCGTCAAGAAGACGGTCGTCGGCGGCGACAGCCAGCGCGAGTTCGGCTTCACGGTCACGCTGACCGACGGGGACGGCGAGCCCGTCTCCGGCACCTTCGGCAAGGGCGAGAACGCCGTGGCGTTCGCGGACGGCAGGGCGACCTTCACGCTCAAGCACGGCGGGGAGAAGACCATCACCGGCCTGCCCGTGGGCGCAAACTACACCGTGACCGAGGACGCCGCCGAGGGCTACACGACTACGGTTGACGGGGCCGACGGCTCCAAGGCCGAGGGCACCGTGACCGAGGCCGGCGCGACCGT
The DNA here is from genome assembly GCA_900540995.1 of uncultured Collinsella sp. Classification (GTDB taxonomy): domain Bacteria; phylum Actinomycetota; class Coriobacteriia; order Coriobacteriales; family Coriobacteriaceae; genus Collinsella. Next base: position 346 of record UQHO01000045.1, read on the forward strand.
TGCGTTCACCAACACGTACGGGACGACCACCGAGGGCAGGGACGTCTCCACGGCGGGGCTCTTCACCAAGACGCTCAAGGGCCGCGACTGGGCGGAGGGCGACAGCTTCCAGTTCACGCTCGCGGGCGAGGACGGCGCGCCCATGCCCGAGGGCTCCTCCGACGGCTCCAAGACCGTCAGCGTGACGGCCGCCGCCGGCACCAAGGCGGGCGATAGGGTCGCCTTCGACTTCGGCTCCATTCGCTACACGCTCGACGACATCAAGGATGCCGAGTTCGCCGAGGTCGGCGGCAAGCGCGTGCGCGCCAAGACCTTCACCTACACGGTGCGCGAGGTCAGGCCCGATGACGGTTCTGCCATCGCCGGCGTGGACTACGACGGCCATGTCGCCACGATGACGGTGACCGTGGCCGACGACGGCTCCGGTAACCTCACGGCCACGACGCCCGCAATCGCGCAGGTGAGTGGCGGCGACTTCGTCAACACCTACACGACCGAGCTCGACTATTCGGCCCGCGCGGGCGTGCGCCTGTCCAAGACGCTCTCCGGCCGCGCCATGGAGGCGGGGCAGTTCGCCTTCACCGTGACCGCCGACGCCGAGACGGCCGCCAAGCTCGGCCTCAAGACCGGCAGGGACGCCTACGCCGTGGCCGCGGCCGATGACGGAGAGGCCGACCTGGTCGACCTCGTCGGCGGTGCCGCGGAGAGCGACGTGAAGTTCACCGACGCCGACGCGGGCAAGACCTACAGCTTCACCGTCACCGAGACCAAGCTCGGCGGCGAGGGCTACACCAACGACACCGAGCCGCGCACGGTGACCATTGCGCCCAGCTACGACGCGGCGATGGGCAAGCTCACGGTCACGACCACGGTCGCCAGGGACGGCGTCGAAGTCGCCCGCAGCGAGGTCTCGACGGCCGATGACGCTGTGTCGCTGCCCGCGCCCGTGACGGTCGCGTTCAAGAACTCCTACGAGGCCACCGGCACGCTCGGCGGCGTGGGCGGCGCGGCGATCAACGCCACCAAGACGCTGACGGGTCGCGCCGCGGCGGCGGGCGAGTTCTCGTTCTCCGTCCGCGATGCCCACGGCAACGTGGTCGCGACCGCGTCCAACCGTGCTTCCGATGACGGCGAGGCGGCGGAACTCACGTTCTCGCCCATCGCCTACACCACCGGCTCGCTCGAGCAGATGGCGGCGGACGGTACCGCCACCAAGGCGGCCGACGGCTCCTGGTCCATCCCCTATGCCGTGTCCGAGGACACGGCGGCGCTGCCCGCGGGCGTGACGGCGACCGCGTCGAGCTTCGACATCACCGTCAGGGCGACCGATAACGGCAAGGGCGGGCTGGATGTGGCCGTGACCTACCCCGAGGGCTCCGACGGCACGCTGTCGTTCGTGAACAGCTATACCGCCGGCGAGGCAACGGTCGACCTTTCGGGCACCAAGACGCTGGCGCTCAGCCAGGCCGGACTCGGCCTCACGCAGGCCGACATCGCGGGCAAGTACACCTTCAAGATTGAGCCGCTGGACGGCGCGCCCGCACCGGTCGACGCCTCCGGCAAGACGGTGACCGAGGCGACCAACGACGCCGCCGGCAACGTCGAGCTGGGCAGCGTCACGTTCAGGCAGCCGAGCGACCTCGATGACGTCGAGATCGACGCCGCCGGCATGCGCTCCAAGACGTTCACCTACCGTGTGAGCGAGTCCGGCTCGGTCGACGGCGTGGCCAACGACGCGACATCGGCCAAGACCTTCACGGTCAAGGTGGTCGAGGACACCAACACGGGCACGCTCGCCGCGAGGGTCCTGCCCGCCGAGGGCACGCCCGAGGGCAAGGGCGCGTTCGAGTTCACCAACACCTACGGCGTGGAGCCCACCCCGAGCTCCGTCACCGACCAGATCAAGGTGAACAAGAAGCTCAAGGGCCGCGACCTGGTTAAGGGCGAGTTCGAGTTCCAGTTGATCGAGATCAACGCCGACGGCAGCGAGATCGTCGCAGCGACGGGCAGGAACGCCGCAGACGGCACGGCGGCGCTCAACCCGGTCACCTACACCACGCCCGGCACGCACAGCTACGAGCTGCGCGAGGTCGCCGGCGCGGCGGGCGGCGTGACCTACGACAGGGCGACCTATCGCGTGCGCACGACGGTCACCGATGCCGGAAACGGCATGCTCACCGTCAAGCACGAGCTCGCGGATGCCGAGGGCAATCCCACGGGCGACGACTCGGTGACGTTCACCAACGGCTACGAGTCGTCGCCCGTCACCCTCAAGCTGGGCGCCGCCAAGGTGCTCAAGGGCGCCGAGCTCAAGGCGGGCCAGTTTAGCTTTGAGCTCAAGAGCCGGGACGGAAAGGTGATGTCGACTGCCAAGAACGCCGCCGACGGCAGCGTCACGTTCGATGCGCTGACGTTCAAGCAGGCCGGCACCTACACCTTCACGGTGAGCGAGGTCGACGACGGCCAGGCGCACGTGACCTACGACGAGGCGGTGCACAAGATCGTCGTCACGGTGAGCGACGAGGCGGCCGACGGCACCAAGACGGGCTACCTGTCGGCGAAGGTCTCCTACGAGGGCGACGCCAACGTGCCGCCAGTCTTCACCAACAGCTACGCCGAGAATCCCGGGACCCCCGGCACCCCCGAGAACCCCGGCACGCCGGGCGGCGGCTCAGACGGCGGTTCAGATAACGGCTCCGGCAGCGGCTCTAGCGGCGACGGCTCCAAGGGCGGCATGCCCGACACCGGCGACCGCAGCCTACCGGTCGAGGCGCTCGCGGTCATGGCCGGCATCGGCGCGCTGACCGCAGTGGGCGGCGCGGTCCTGTACCGCAGGCGCCGTTAGCGATATGCACGAGTGGGGCGAATCCATCCGATGGGTTCGCCCCACTTGCCCTGTTGGGCGGGAGCAGGTAAGATATACCGAGCGCCTAGCGCGTTCGATGGGTTCGGATGACGACATGTTCCGAATCTGGTCAGGTCCGGAAGGAAGCAGCCATAAGGAGCCTCTGTCGGGCATCCGAATCCATCGAGCGCACGGGCGCTTTTTTGGTGCCGCGACATGGCCCGGCCGGCGGCGAGGTGTTTGGTGTCTCGCTGGTCCTCGGCTTCGCCTGCGGGATCGCTCGACTACCAAGCGCCCTGCCGGCACTCGCGGGTAGCCGACCAAAACCGCCTGAAGGGTCACATTTATCTGAATAATTTAATCCCGTGCCTTTTGCTGCTCGCTGGCGTTGTCTGGGCATTGATGGCTACGTAGTTTAAGAGGCGGCGGTGCTGTTGCTTGGATTTTGCAGTTAAAAAGGTCCGTTTCCCTGGGTTGGGGAAACGGGCCTCTTTTTGTCTCTGGGCTTGTGGATTGGCGAAGACAATAACCGCTGGCAGCTATTTTGAGTTCTTGATGCGGCGTGTGGCAGTGGCGGTTATTCCGAGGCCTGCGGCGGCGACTGCTACGAGTGCGATTGCGCTCGGTGCTGTGTCGCCCGTGTTTGCGAGCTTGCCGGCGGTCGTATTTGCTTGCTTCCCGCTGCTCGAGTTCGCTTGCTTGGTGGAGCTTGGCGAGGTGTCTTTACTGGTCGCGGACGAGCCGGTGGGCTGTGTCGTCTCGGTCGGTTGCGCTGAGCCGGAGGGAGGCACCGTCTCGGTCGGTTTTGCTATCTCGGGCGAGGCGGCCTTGTCTGCCGCGGCCTTTGCCTCTTCGTATGCCTTGCAGGCGTCGTCATAGGCCGCTTGCGCCTTTTCCAAATCGCCGAGGAGCGCATCTCGCTTGGCTGTCTCTTCGTCGATATCGGTTTGACATTTTTCCGCATTGGCTTCGAACTTCGCGACGACACTTTCCTGGCTTTCGAGCCGGCGTTGGCAGTGGTGAAGATCATCTTCACAAGATTTTTCTCGCCTTTCTGCCGACATGATCTCACTTCGCAACTGCTTAATAGTTTCGTTAGAAGCTCCGTCGTCGATTGCCTTATTTAATTCTGCCTGAAGGCCGCTTGTCCGGTTGTGGGCCTCATCGTATTTGGCTTGGGCTGCATCGACGTTCGCTTGTAGGTAAAGAAGAGGTCCCCTTGAGTCGTCGGCTTCCTTCAGCATCCTGTCGCGGAGCGATTGCAAATCGGTAATCACATGCTCGATAGTCTCTAATATCTCAGGACCTGCGGCGTCTTTTGCGGCCTCAAGGGTTTTGAGCGCTTCCTGCATGGCTGCATACGCTTTTTCTTTTGCGGCGGCCGCATCTTCCGTCTGCAAGGCAACTGCATTGATGGGGGAACTGGTTTCCGCCGCTATCGCCGTTGCGGGGGCGATTCCTGCGACAAGTGCCGCGGAAAGGGCGATGCCCACGGTTGCGCGTCTTGCACTTCTTGCGAGAATGTCGTTCATCTCGGCACCTCATTTCAAGGGTCGGAGGCTATTTTGAGTTCTTGATGCGGCGTGTGGCTGTGGCGGTTATTCCGAGGCCTGCGGCGGCGACTGCTGCGAGTGCGATTGCGCTTGGTGTTGTGTCGCCCGTGTTCGCGAGCTTGTCGGCGGTCGCATTTGCTTGCTTGTCGTTGCTTGTGTTCGCTTGCTTGGTGGAGCTTGGCGTGGTGTTTTTGCCGGTCGCGGGCGAGCCGGTGGGCTGTGTCGTCTCGGTCGGTTGCGCCGAGTTGGAGGGAGGCGTCGTCTCGGTCGGTTGCGTTATCTCGGGCGAGGCGGCCTTGTCTGCCGCGGCTTTCGCCTCTTCGTATGCCTTGCAGGCGTCGTCATAGGCCGTTTGCGCTTTTTTCAAATTGTCGAGGAGCGCATCTCGCCAGGCTGTGAACCGGTCGATATCGGCTTTATATTTCTCTACAGCACGTTCACAGTTATTAACTCGTCTTTCCTGATTTCTGAGGCGGTACTGGAACTCGCGGAGCTCCGTTTCGCAAGAGTTTACTTGCGTTTTTGCCGATATGATCTCACTGTGCAACTGCTTTATTTGCTGTTTAACAGTTTCGACAAACTCCTCGTAGCCGAGTGCTTCGAGTGTCTTAAGCATCTCAAGTTTCTTGTCTAATTCTGCCTGGAGCTCGCTTACCCGGTTGATGGCCCCGTCGTATTTGGCTTGGGCTGCATCGATGTCCGCTTGCATGGTGGGAAGGAGTTCCCTCTCTTCGGCGGCTTGCGCCGCCATCTTGTCGCGGAGCTCTTGAAAACGGGCAATGTCATCATTGAATCTCGCAATTTTCTCGGGACTTGCGGCGTCTTTTGCGGCCTCGAGGTTTTTGAGCGCTTCCTGCATGGCTGCATACGCTTTTTCTTTTGCGGCGGCCGCATCTTCCGTCTGCAAGGCAACTGCACCGGTGGGGGCGCTGGTTTCTGCCGCGATCGCCGTTGCGGGGGCGATTCCCGCGACAAGTGCCGCGGAAAGGGCGATGCCCACAGTTGCTCGTCTTGCTCTTCTTGCGAGAATGTCGTTCATCTCGGCACCTCATTTCAAGGGTCGGCGACTAACTTGGTAGCACTAATGTAAGTATACCAAGCGGTCGACCCGACACTGGCTGGGTGTGCGCGTGCTTTTCCGCTTCTTTGGAAACCGAATCCCATTAGAAATGACGAGTTGTTTACGCTTCTTTTGGGCTCACCGTACTATCATGGTTCGAATTGAATGTGGATGATGATAGGGAGCGCCTATACATGATTGAGCTGCTCAGGCGTTTTGGTGGTAAGTTTCGCCGGTATATGGTGATCGGCCCAGCGTGCAAGCTGATCGAAGTGATCTTTGACCTGCTTACGCCGCTGGTGATTGCCCGGATGATCGATAAAGGCATCGGCGCGCACGACGTGAATGCTGTCGTCCACTACGGCATGGTACTTGGCGCTATGGCCGTGATTGGCATTTCGTTTACGCTCGTCTGCCAAAAGATGGCGGCGCTCACCTCGCAGGGCATGGGCACCGACATTCGCGGCGCGCTCTACGAGCACATCAACAAGCTGAGCTATGCCGAGCTCGACCGCTTTGGCACGCCGTCGCTTATCACGCGCATTACCAACGACGTTAACCAGGTGCAGCTCGCTGTGGCGCTGGGCGTGCGCATGCTCATCCGCTGGCCCTTTCTGGCGGTGGGCTCCATGGTCGCGGCCCTTGCCATCGACCTTAAGCTCGGCATCATCTTTTTGATCTGCACGCCCGCTATCGGCCTGGTGTTTTGGTTTGTCATGGCGCGCTGCATCCCGTACTACAAGCAGCTGCAGGCAAAGCTCGACCGCATCGCGCTTATCTGCCGCGAAGGCCTTTCGGGCGCTCGCGTGGTTCGCTCCTTCGTGCGCGAAGACCACGAGCGCGAGCGCTTTGCCCAAGCCGCCGATGACCAGGCCCATACCGCCATCGCGGTGGGCAAGCTCTCGTCGATTCTCAACCCCGTCACGTTTCTTGTGATGAACCTGGGCGTGTGCGCCATCCTGTGGGTGGGCGGCATCCAGGTCAACGTGGGCGAGCTTACGCAGGGCCAGGTCATGGCGTTTGTGAACTACATGACGCAGACCCTGACCTCCATCGTGTACGTTGCCAACCTGGTCGTGGTCTTTACCAAGGCGAGCGCCAGTGCGTCGCGTATCAATGAGGTGCTCAATTGCGTGCCGAGCATCACCGACGAGGGCAACCAGCCGGTCGCGCTGCCCAAGCCGAGCGAACTGGCGGGTGGCGCTGTTCCGGTCCCCGCGCTGAGCTTGAGCCATGTGAGCTTCTCGTTTGGCGCCGGCGCTGCCAACGCCGTCAACGATGTGACCCTGGAGCTCCCGCTGGGCAAGACGCTTGGCATTATCGGCGGTACGGGTAGCGGCAAGTCCACGCTCGTCTCGCTTATCCCGCGCCTGTACGATGCGAGCACCGGCAGCGTGAGTGTGATGGGCGCCGACGTGCGCGCCTGGCCGCTCGATCAGCTGCGCCACGTGGTCGCGACCGTTCCGCAGCGCGCGTCACTCGTGAGCGGCACAATCCGCAGCAACCTGACTTGGCGCGACGAGTCCGCGACCGACGAGGAGCTCTGGGCGGCGCTCGATATGGCGCAGGCCAGCGAGTTCGTGCGCAACAAGCCGCAGGGGCTCGACGCCCCGGTCGAGGCGGGCGGCAAGAACTTCAGCGGTGGCCAGCGTCAGCGCTTGACCATCGCGCGCGCTCTGGTGGGCTCGCCGCAGATCCTGATCATGGACGACTCCGCCTCGGCGCTCGACTTTAAGACCGACGCGGCGCTTCGCCATGCCATTCGCGAGCGCAGCGTACGCGGCGCCGCCGAGGGCGGGCTGTCGCTGACGACGGTAATCGTGAGCCAGCGCGTCTCGACCGTGCGCGATGCCGACATGATCTGCGTGCTCGACCACGGCTCGGTTGCGGGCCTGGGCACACATGACGAGTTGTACGCAAGCTGCCAGCTCTACCGCGAGATTTGCCAGTCGCAACTTCGTCGCGAGGAGCTCGAGGGCCAGCAGGGGAGCGCGACGTCCGCTTCGGGCTCCGCCCCCGCATCCGTCTGCGCAAAGGAGGGCTGCTAGATGAATCCGTATACTTCTTCCGGTTCGGTCGCCACGATGACGGCCAATGTCTCCGGCAACGATAACCTCAACGACTTGGGCGACGGCCCGCGCCAGCCCGGCGATCCCGAGCGCTATCCCGTGGGCGCGGTGACCCGTCGCCTGCTGGGCTATGTGCGCCCGCACCGCATTTCGTTTGCGGCGTCGTTTGTGAGTGCCGCCATCTCGGTGATTCTGCAACTCTATACGCCCATCCTCGTCGGCGAGGGCATCGATCTCATCGTTGCCGCCGGACAGGTGGACTTCGATGCGCTGCTGCCGCTTGTCACCAAGCTCGCGATTGTCGTGATGGGCGCTGCGGCGTTCCAGTGGCTGCAGGGCTACTGTGTTAACCGCCTGTCCTACGAGACGGTGCGCGACATGCGCGTGGAGGCGAGCGACAAGCTCAGCCGCATGCCGCTCAGCTTTATCGACAGCCATGCCCACGGCGACCTTATGAGCCGTGTGGTCAACGATGTCGACCAGGTGGGCGACGGCCTGCTGCAGGGCTTCACGCAACTCTTTACTGGAGTCATCACTATCGTGGGCACGCTCGCGTTTATGCTGTCCATCAACCTAACCATGACGCTCGTGGTGGTGCTCGTCACGCCGCTCTCCATCTTTGCGGCCGGCGCCATCGCCAAGCTCTCCAACAAGAGCTTTACGGCTCAGCAGCGCATTCAGGGTCAGCTCGGCGGTCATATCGAGGAGTACGTAGGCGAGCAGAAACTTGTCGACGCCTTTGCCTATGGTCCCAACGCTCAGCAGCGCTTCGATGCCCTCAACGCCGAGCTCTATGCGGCAGGTGAGCGCGCGCAGTTTATGGGTTCGCTCTCCAACCCCGGCACGCGCTTTATCAATAACATCATCTATGCCGTGGTCGCTGTGATCGGCTGCGTGGGCGTGATCACGGGCGTGCCCGCGGCGCTCACGGTGGGCGGCGTGCAGATCTTCCTGTCCTATGCCAACCAGTACACCAAGCCGTTCAACGAGGTCACCAACGTCATTACGCAGATCCAGACCGCGTACGCCTCGGCGCGCCGCATGTTTGCGCTGCTCGATGCGCGCGAGCAGGAGCCCGATGCGTCGGACGCCGTAGAGCTTGCCGCCCCGCAGGGCGAGGTCGCCTTTGAGCATGTTGACTTTAGCTACGTGCCAGACCGCAAATTGCTGCAGGATATCTGCATCGAGGCCAAGCCCGGCATGCGCTTTGCCCTCGTCGGCCCCACGGGCTGCGGCAAGACGACGCTCATCAATTTGCTGCTGCGTTTTTACGATATCGATGCCGGTCGCATCGCGGTCGATGGCCGTTCCTCGCGTGACTACACGCGCGCAAGCCTGCGCCGTGCCTTTGGCATGGTGCTGCAAGACACTTGGCTGTTCGAAGGCACGGTGGCCCAGAACATTGCCTACGGTTGTCCCGACGCCACGCGCGAGCAGATTATCGAGGCGGCCAAGCGCGCGCACGCGCACAAGTTTATCGTGCAGCTGCCACAGGGCTACGACACGGTGATCGGCGAGGACGGCGGCACGTTTAGCCAGGGCCAAAAACAGCTGCTGTGCATCGCACGCGTCATGCTCACCGACCCGGCGATTCTGCTGCTGGACGAGGCCACCTCGAGCATCGATACCCGCACCGAGCTGCAGGTGCAGGCGGCATTCGACGAGCTCATGGCCGGTCGCACAAGCTTTGTGGTGGCGCACCGCCTGTCGACGATCCGCAACGCTGATTGCATTTTGGTGATGCGCGACGGCGAGATTATCGAGCGGGGCACGCACGATGAGCTGCTGGCGGCAGACGGCTTCTATGCCGAGCTCTACCGCAGCCAGTTCGCCCAGTGAGCAAGCCCGTGGGGCAAATTAATCAATCGACAGACGGTGGTTTACATCTGTCACGTTAGTACTAAGATATTCATCTAATAAATTGCATTAGTGGCTTTAGTTTTGGGGGAAACGAGGCAACGTGACTATGACGTGCTCTTTGGTGGTTAACAGCAAGAGCGGTAATACCAGGATGGTTTCGGGTGCGATCAAGCGCGCTCTGCAGGCTGCGGGCGTTGAGTTTGTCCATGCCGCGGCGTTGAGTGACGATGCGGATGCAGATCAGGTTGCGCTCGAGGCGCAGGGCGCCTGCGCGGCCAACACGGTGCTCGTCGGTTTTTGGTGCGACAAGGGCGCGTGCACGCCTTCGGTCGCGGCGTTGCTCTCCGCCTTGCACGGTAAGCGCGTCTTCCTGTTTGGTACCTGCGGCTTTGGCGCCGACCAGAGCTATTACCAGCAGATTATCGACCGCGTAACTTCCAATTTGGCTGGGGATGCCGAGCTTGCGGGTTGGGCGATGTGCCAGGGCAAGATGGGCCCCGCGGTCAAGCAGCGCTACGAGGCCATGCTCGAGCAAGATCCCGACAACGCCCGATTTAAGATGCTGCTCGACAACTGGGTTGCCGCAAAGGATCACCCCACCAAGGAGGATCTGGACAACATGGCTGCAGCCGCCAAAAAGGCCGTGCTGGGGGAGTAGCTCCCATCGCTGACGGCGATCGGTCCATCTTTCTAAATGAAACGTCCTCCCGGGCGTCGGGGCACGAAGTTCCCTGCTCTACAGTCCTGCGCAAGACGAAGGCCACATTAAGTGGCCTTCTTTGCGTGCGGAACTCGCGATGAACTTCGTGCCCCGCCGTCCGGGAGGACGCCTCTTTATTGATGGGAGGCCTGATAGGTCGATGGTTCCGTGCCCGGATGCGTCCAAAGTGGGACGGGCTTTCCGGATGGGCAGGCTTTCGAAAAATGCGTCCCGGAATTTGCCTTTGGAATGGGACGTAGTTTCCCGTTGAGGTGCTTTGCGGAAAGTGCATCCCACTCTGGGCGGTCGAAGTGGGACACACTTTCCCAAAGGCGCTCCAACGGGAAATTGCGTCCCATTATTCGGTCAAGAAACGGGATGCATTTTCCCAATGAGAGCAAAACCGGAAAATGCATCCCACAATCAGCCCTCAAAGTGGGACGCCGTTTCCCAATGAGGCTCAAGCGGAAAATGCGTCCCGGAATTTGCGCTCAAAGTGGGATGCGGTTTCCGGTTGAGGGTCTAAGGGGAAAGTGCGTCCCAGAATCGACGCTTGAAATGGGATGCAGTTTTCCGATGAGGCACTCGACGGAAAATACATCCCAGAAATGGCCTTTGAGCTGGGATAAGATTTCCGCGGCATCTCGGATTCTCAAAAATGAGACACGCCGTTGGCGAAAATGAGACACGTGATATCGGGCATCGGACGTATCATTTACAAAAATGAGTCCACTCCACTCGAGTAAAGCGAGGTCCCTCATGTACGTCCCACACCCCCGTATCCGTAGGCTGTCGAAAATCCCGCTTGTTGGGACGGCGGCGCTTGCTGCGTTGATCGCCACGAGCGTCGCCTGCTTCACGGCCACGCCCCAGGTTGCCCAGGCGGCAGACGCGCCTGCAATCACCGATATGACCGAGCAGGATTATCAAGCCCTGGGTCTGGGCACGAGCGAGGACATTCCGGCCGATACCGTTGGCCCCTATTCCACTGATACCCCCACGACGTTTGCCACGCGCAGCGAGGTCTATATGGCAGCTAACGGTAGCCATGGCAATCGCTACACTCTGCGCGACAAGCTCGAGAACGTCGAGCGCGGTGACATTGGCGGCAGCAGCAAACTCACCGATGGCTATGGAAGTGTGTGGGGCGCCGCAAAGTTCTGGCAAAACGTCAACAACTTCGATACGAACAGCGATCTCTACAAGCATAGCGACTACGGTGGCGGCACCTGGTCGTACCTAAGCAACAATGAGTCCTCAACAGTACTCGCCAACGACAACAACGGTTTCTCGGGCATTCACGCCACGAGTGTTGAGTTCTGCAGCGACGCCAGCACGGGCAAAAAGAGCCGCGTTGCCGAGCTCCGTGCCTACGGCGACAGTTCCTCCACGACGATTGACGGCAAGTCATACGCCGGAAAGGTTGAGCTGGTCCTCTACTCGTTTAGCAACGGGCGTACGCGCACTCTCGACACACACCTGCCGGTGACGGTCAACACTAATATGATGTACGAAGGCCGTTTTAAGTACCTGGATGCCGGTTACCTGCAAGAGCACGACGCCGTCTTTGATGTCGAGGCGGGCGATGTCGATGGCGACGGCGTCGACGAGCTTTTTGTCTACGCGGGCTGCTATGTCGACGAGAACGGCGTGCGCAAGGCTGTAGTCGACATGTATGACTTGGAGGGCGGCAACTGGAAGCAAAGCGTCGTCAAGATCGATGCCGGTAACGCCGCGGACTACACCACGCACAACAAGGGCGGGAACGACTCCTGGACGCAGCTTCAGTCAGCTCCTGTCGTTTCGCTAGCGGCCGGCGACCTCGATCGCGATTTTTGCGATGACCTCGCCATCGTGGTCTCGGCACCCTACGGCAAGAAGAATATTGATAAGTCGACCCATTGCGAGCTGTTTTCGTGGGATGCATCCAAGGGTGCGCTCGTCCATGTCGATGCTCTGGGCGACGCGGGCGCAATCTCCCTCTCCGCGAACGGCAAGACCATGGTCGCTGCGAATGCGACGTTCGGCACGTTTGCCGCCTACGATGAAGAAGGAAAGAAGACGGGTGAAACCGTCACGGGCCTTATTCTTGCGGGCTATGACTGGCAACGCAGCGCTTTTGATTACGGCGCTTCTGACGGCAGCAAGGGGCTGTACGGCGCGCTGTACCGCTACGCGTATTTTGACTCGGAGTCTGGCGAGTTCAAGCTTTCCGATTGCAAGGAATACAGAGACGGGCTCCTCGCCTCCTATGGGCTGATGCATGTGCCCAACAGCGCATGGAAGGATAGCGCTCAGGATAAGCGCTATCCGTGCACCTTGGCGCCTATTGCCCTTGCCACTGCCAACCTTGACGGCCTGTCCGAGCAGCTGGCGGTCGACGAGGTGCTCGTGGGCGGCGATGTGTTCCGCGACTTTGCCTGCAACACGGCACAGAGCGGGGCTCAGGGCTTGGGGTCCATGGTCGGAACCATGAGCATGAGCGGTCAGCAATACAACAGCAGCAACAAGCATGACCACAAGGGTATAGAGCAGGTGTGGATCAGCGACGTTAAGGCGGGCAGCGTCTCGGGTTCGGACCGCTATAACGAGAGCTTTATCGCCGTGGTGGGCAAGCACCGCGACGAGGACCTGCGTAAGAACGATGACTACTATTGGATGACCGCCTCGCATTTTTCGCTCGACGAGAACGGAAAGGTACGCCGCGGCGAGGAGCAGGTGATTAGCGAGAGCAACCGTCGCGGCACTACCTACGGCACGTTTATCTCGCTCGCGCTGCCCGATGTCGACAACGACAGCGTCAAGATCACGTACAAGGACCGCTACAAGGTCTATACCAACCCGCGCGTGCTTGCCGTGCTGCAGGATGCGCCCTATGTTGAGGATCTGGAGCAGGCATACGGCTATCTGGTGTTGGGCGGCACGTCATACGGAGAGGAAAAGGGCACGGGGACATCCCAGGGCTATACCATTGGCGCCGAGTTGGGCGTTGCCGTCGAGGTGCAGACCGGTCCGCCCCTGGTCGCGATGAATGCTTCGGTCGATTTTGCCGCCGAGGGATGCTATGACTACCGGAGCGAGCGCACGATCAGCGCAAGCGTAAGCTATGAGTCGCATGCCGGCGAGGGTGACAAGGCCGTGCTCTACACGATTCCGATGGTCTATTACGAGTATGAGATCGAAAATGAGGAAACTGGTGGCAAGGGCGTGATGGCGGCGCCCGTGTCGCTCGGCGCGCAGACCTCGGTCGTTAATGTCGAGGCCTATGACCGCATTGCCAAACAGCACAATATGACGCCGCTCAGCTACTTTTTGACCAACCGGTCGGGAGAACCCGGAACCTATCAAACGACGCTCAACGGCGAGACTCCCGTTGGGGATTCCTTTGGCCTGGGCAAGCCTGGCGTAACGCGCGCCTACACGCACGATGGGTTTAACGGCGCCGCCGCGCAGTCGGGGGCGAGCATTGAGCAGACCATCGAAGTCGAGGAGGGCAAGGAGCAGGAGTTTGAGTACGGCTTTACGCTGAACGGCAGCGTTGTCATGGGCGCGAAGCTTGCAAAGCACGAGTTATTTGGCGGCCTGTGCTTTGGTGCCAACGCCGGCTTTACTACGGGTAACTCCTCGAGTGAATCGACCGAATACGGCGGCACCGTCGACAACCTGCCCGAGGCCGCGAAGGATAAGTACGGCTTTGCGTGGCGCCTGGGCGTCAACGCGGTGGATGTCAACAAGTTCGAGGACGGCTCGGGCGACAAGCTCGGCACCAAGGACACCGATCAGTTTTGGATCGTGGGCTATGACGTCAAGGATGTCGAGATGCCCGAGGCACCGGCCGTGACGGGCTTTACGGCAAACGCCGTTGATTCGACCAGTGTCGCGTTTAGCTGGGACGACGTGCTCGCAAACAGGGGTGGCTTTAGCTACGGCGTGGGTATGCTGCAGAGTAACGCGGCCGACGCCATCGTCAACAGCTGGAAGATCGCCGACAATACGCAGACCTCGCTTACCTGGGACGGGTTGCAGCCCAATACGGAGTATCGATTTGCCATTGCCGCCGTTAAGAATGGTTCAACGAACGAAACAGGCATTCGCTCGGCAATCATCACGGTCAAGACCATGCCCGAGGGCATGACGATGAGCGTGAGCGGACCTGCGGCGGATGTTGAAGAGGGGGAGAGTGTCGAATACGAATCCTCGGTTGAGCGCGCGGCGGGAAGCCACCTAACGCTCTCGGCTATCGGCAACGTGACGCAGCTCGGTGCCGACGGTAGCGAAACGGAGCTGGCGCCGACATATATGTGGTATCGCAAGGGTCGCGGCGAGACCGAGTTCAAGCGTGTGGCTGCCGATGGCAACCTCGCAGCCGGGACGGCCTCGACGCTTGGGATTGACCTGACCGCAGATGATGACGGCGCGCAGTACTACTGCCATGTGGGTTACAACGATGTTGGCCTCGATACCGGTGTGACGCTCGTGAATATCGCGACCGAGGAGACAGCACCCACAACGGTGAATGCCACCCCGATCCGCACGCGCCGCCTGTTCTCACAGGCAAGTGCGGGCGCCAAGAAGTTCTTGGACCATACGCTGGTAAACACTGCCGGCCCCACCGACTCCGAAGGCTCAAAGGACCCCGAGACTCCTGAGACCCCGACGAACCCGGACAAGCCCAAGTCCGACAACGGAGCTAAGACCGACACCAAGGTCAAGACTACGACCACAGCGAAGAACCTCGCAAACACCGGCGACCAAACATTCGCCCTAGTCGCCACCGCAGCAGCAGCGGGAGCAACGCTCGTAGTGATAGCCCTCATCATGCTAATCAAACGCCGCAAGACCCACTAGCGCCCAGTCGAACATATCGACAAAGTAAAACCCGGGTAGCCAAACAACTGGCTACCCGGGTTTTCTCTTTATTAGAAATCAGAGTCTTCAAGGCAAGAGCCCGATTCAACCAGAGACACTCCGAATACTCCCCACGACAAGCCGTGTTTCAACAACAAGGCGTCTGCCCGGGCGGCGCGGAATGTAAGGTTCATCGCGAGTTCCGCACGAGCCGGAGAGCACTTAATGTGCTCTCCGTGCGAGCAGG
>UQHO01000046.1 GCA_900540995.1 uncultured Collinsella sp.
AGCCGGGGAACCCCCCGCCCTCCGATGCCGCCGGCAGACGCTGCCGCTTCGCCGCATCGAGCTCCGGTCATCTGCGCCATTTCGGGTTCGGGCGGTTGCGGCAAGTCGACGATCGTTGCCACCATGGCACACACATCGTCGCTGTTGGGCTTGCGTGCCGCCGTGCTCGACTTGGACCTGATGTTTGGAAACCTTTACGACTTGTTAGGCGTCGATGCTCCGCGCGATATGGCGGCACTTATCCAGCCGTCCGCGGCGGGCACGCTCACCGAGCCGGATATCGTAGCCACATCGATGCGCGTGGCACCGGGCGTTACGCTCTGGGGTCCCGTCGCGGCGCCCGAGCAAGCCGAGCTCATGGCACGTCCGGTGGAGCTACTGCTTGATGTCCTGCGTCGCGAATCCGACGTGGTCTTTATCGATACCTCGGTCTTTTGGGGCGACGCCGTGGCGGCTGCGGTGGCGGCGAGCGACCGTTGCCTGGTCGTTGGCGATGCGGCGGTGTCGTCCGCGGCATCGGCATCGCGCGTCATTGAACTGGCAGGTCGAGTAGGTGTACCGCGCACGCGCATGAGCGCCGTGTTCAACCGGTTCGGTGCGCGCGGGGCAGACGAGGACGTCGCCATGCGCTTTGAGATTGCCTGTGCGTTAAGCTCCAAGATTCGTATCGCCGATGGCGGGCAGGATCTCGCCGCGCTCATGGCGTTTGGGCGCGCTGACGAGGCAGTGGGGCAGACCAGCGCTTTTGCGACCAGCGTGCGCGAGGCCACGCGCAAGATGCTCGTGGAACTGGGGTGCGCCGTCGGCCCTTGGAGCGATATGGTCGCCGACCGTGCAACGCGTACCGAGCGCCCGCGTATCCGCCTTCCCTGGTCGCGCGAGGGTGATCAGCGATGAGCCTGCAAACAAGGATTAAGGCTGCCGGCGCTGCGGCGGCGGCAGCGCCTGTAGATGCGGGGCGTCGCCGCGCGGTGAAACGACGCACCAAGCGCGCCGTGATGGACCGCATGGGTTACAACGAAGTGGCGCGTATCAGCGCCTATATCGACCCGGCACTTGCCCGCTCGGAATTGCGTCCCGCGGTGGAGGCGGCGCTCAATGTTGAGGAGCCGACCGATCTCGCGACGCCCGAGCGCGAGACCATCATCGACGAGATTTTGGATGACGTGGTGGGCCTGGGGCCGTTGCAGCCGCTCATCGAGGACGACACCGTTACCGAGATCATGATCAACGGCTGCCGCTCGGCTTTCTTTGAACGCGGCGGCGTCTTGCACCCCATCGAGCATGCGTTTGAGGATGATGAGCAGATCCGTGTGCTTATCGACCGCATCATCTCGCCACTTGGCCGCCGTATCGACGAGCGCAGCCCCATCGTCAACGCCCGCCTCAAAACGGGCTATCGCGTCAACGCGGTGATTCCGCCTGTGGCGATTGACGGACCGATTCTCACCATCCGAAAGTTCTCGGACCGCATCTGCTCGCTGGACGAGCTCGTGGGGCTGGGGTCGCTGCCGCTTTGGTATGCGCAGCTGCTGTCGTGCGCGGTGTCGCTGCGACAGGACCTGGCGGTTGCGGGAGGCACGGGATCTGGTAAGACCACCCTGCTCAACGCGTTGTCATGTGAGATTTCCACCGGCGAGCGCATCGTGACGATCGAGGACTCTGCCGAGCTCAAGTTTGCGCATCATCCGCACGTGGTGCGCCTAGAGGCGCGCGAGGCTTCAATTGAGGGCGAGGGCGCGGTGACGATCCGCGACCTGGTGACTAATGCCCTGCGCATGCGCCCCGACCGCATCGTGGTGGGCGAGGTGCGCGGTGCCGAGTGCTGCGACATGTTGCAGGCCATGAACACGGGCCACGACGGGTCGCTCACCACGCTTCATGCGGGTTCAGAACAGGAGACCGTGGTGCGTCTGACGTTGCTTGCACGTTATGGCATCGATCTGCCGAGCGAGCTCATCGAGGAGCAGATTGCCATGGCGCTCGACGGTATCGTGATGTCCGAGCGCCACGCCGATGGCAGGCGCTTCGTCTCCTCGTATTCGGGGGTGCGACGCGCCGCATCGGGCGGCGTAGAGCTCGAGCGCTATGTGACGTTCGATGCCGCCGAGCGCACCTGGACGCTTGACCGCGAGCCGCCGTTTATCGCAGAAGGCCTGCGGTCGGGGACGCTCACACAAGAGGAGGTGGACGAATGGAGATCACTGTGCCCCTCGTCGTAGGGGGCTTGGCAGGGCTTTCTGTCGCGACGGCGTGCGGGGCGGAACCTCGTGTGCCGCAGGTACCGCCGGCGGAGCTGGCACGTCAGGCGCTCGAGACGGTGGCAGAGAAGCTGCCGCGTGAGCTGGTGGAAAACGATCTGCTGAAAAAGATCGCCCGTTCATGGGCATCGCTGGCTCCGGCGCATCGCCTTGGCCTCGTGATCGAAGATGCTTCGGGACGTTTGGCGTTTCTGCTGCTATCGAGCGGTGTCTGCTGCGTTTTACTAACGATGGTGTCGTTATCGCCCCTCGGATTTGCCTTGGGACTTGTTGCTCCGTTTGCCGTTGGTGCCGCTCGGGATGGCTTTGAGAGCCGGCGCGAGCAACACGATGCAGAAGAGGCAATGCCCGAGGCGTTTACCGCACTTTCCATGTCGCTTGCCTCGGGACATTCGCTGGCCCAGGGCATGCGCTTTGTGGGCGCTCATGCGCAAGAGCCAGTGCATACCGAGTTTTTGCGGGTGGCGGCGGCGATCGATTGCGGCATCTCGGCGACCGACGCGCTCGATGACTTGCTCGTGCGTATCGACGCCCCCGGTCTTTCGCTTGTGACCTTGGCGCTTAAGGTGTCTCAGCGCACCGGCGCTCCGCTTGCCGACTTACTGTCCGAGGCGTCGAGCATGGTGGGGGAGCGCATTGAGCTCAAGCGCCGCCTGGATGTTAAGACGTCGCAGGCTCGCATGTCTGCGCATATGGTCGCGGCGATGCCGGCGGGCATGTGCGCGGTGTTGGCGCTGCTTTCGGCAGATTTTCGTCGCGGTCTTGCGACGCCTGCCGGCGCGGGCGCTGTGGTGCTGGGTCTTGCCCTCAACGCCGTTGCCCTGGTGGTTATCCGGCGCATTATGCGGGTGGAGCTATGAGCGCCTCGGTTGCAGTTGCGGCTTGCCTGTGCGCCCTGAGTGTATTTGTCGCGACGGGTTTGGATCGGGCGGATGCACGCAAGATCGCAGGGGCCTGCAAGCGCGAGGCGGTGCTGGTCGCTGCCGCGGGTCGCTCGGTGGTCGATGCTCTGACCGCGCGAGTGAAGGGCGCGGTTGGAGCGGGCGGCCCGGCGCGAGTGTCGCTCGGCGAAGTGTCCGAGATGATCGATGTTGTGCGCTTGGGTCTTTCGGCCGGTCTTTCGTTTGATGCGGCGCTTGAGATTTTCTGCGCCAACCGCCGGTCAGTGCTGGCTCTTCGCCTTGAGCGCGCCTGCATGGCGTGGCAGGTGGGCGTGGGCACGCGTGAGGACGAGTTGTTGGCCGCCGCGCGCGACCTGGACGTGCGAGCGCTCGAGACCTTTGCCATCACGGTGGGGCAGGCGCTCGCCCTGGGTGCCCCACTTGCCGAGACGCTGGCCGCTCAAAGTCGCGAGATCCGTGCGGCTCATCGCGCCGCGGTCGAGCGCGAGATCGAGCGTGCGCCCGTCAAGCTGCTGATTCCCACCGGCACGCTCATCTTGCCGGCGCTGCTTCTGTCCATATTGGGCCCGCTGCTGGGAGCAGGCGGGATGATGTAGGGAGGAATACATGAACACGATGACTGACGCTGCTGGCAAGGTCCAGGGCTGGGCGTTTTGCCGGGCGGCACATGTTCGTCAGCGCGCCAAGGAACTATTGCAGGAGGAGAGTGCACAGGGTACCACCGAGTATGCCATCTTGGTCGGCGTGCTCGTGGTGATCGCGATTATCGCCATCGTCGCATTTAAGGGCAAGGTCCAAGATCTATGGAACGCTATCAGCGAGGGCATCAACAGCCTGTAGAGGGCGAGCGCCCCATCGGGGTGCTGCTGGTGTTTGCTTGCCTGACCGTGGCGATAGCGGCGGTGCTTTGGGGGCTTAACGCCGCGCGGCAGCAGCGTCCTGGGACCGCCTCCGATTTGGGCTCAGATTCGGCGGTGGCGTCTCAAAAAAGTGAGATGCGAGATGCGGACGATTCGGATGTCGCTGTCACGGCGCAAAACTTTCTGCGGACGCTCGACAAGCGGTCTGGCACTGCGACGGATTCGCCTGAGGGCAACGCGATTGCGGTCCGACTTGCATGGTCCGAGGACCGACCGATGACCGAAGCGGCGGCGGATATGCTGCGTGCCTATCGCGAGGTACCCACGGCGCAACTTGCTCTGAGCGGCTATCTCGACATCAAGGGAAACGTGTGGGGCGCCATCGTGCGCGACGGACGCGGCTGGGTCGATATGGTGACAATTGCCGCGGATGCTGGCGATGCTTCGTGTCGTCTGCGCGCCGTGCGCCTGAGCCCGCAGGCAACGGACTCAAAGGAGGGATCGTGAAATGCATGATGTCCTGCGTGAGGAATCTGCCCAGGCGACGGTCGAATACGCCATCGTCACGGTGGCGCTGTTATCGATCGTGCTGGCGATCGCGGGACTTTGGCGTGCCGGCACCGATGGGCGCTTGGCGGCACTGGTTGAGCGGGCGGCATCCCATGGCGTTGCCTCGACGTCGGTTATCGACGCCGCTGCGGCCGCTAAGGACATCGCGTTGTATTGATGCCGCGCGCGAGGACCGGGCGCAGTCTACGGTCGAGGCCGCTTTTTTGCTGCCGACGTTTCTGGCACTCATCCTTCTCGCGCTGCAACCGGTGTGCCTGCTCTATACGCGCGCGGTCATGGAGTCTGCCGCCGCCGAGACCGCGCGGCTCATGACCACGACGACGGTGGAGGACGACGATCTTAAGGAGTTCACCCGCCGCCGACTTGCCGCAGTGCCCAACGTTTCGATCTTTCATGCCGGCGGGCCGTTGTCGTGGGATATCGAGCTTGGCCGGGCCGGTGCGGGTGGCGTCTCGTCCGTGTCCGTTTCCGGCGAGGTCAAGCCGTTGCCTGTGATCGGTGCGTTTGCGCAGGCTATGGGTGGTACCGCCGAGGGCGGCTACGTTGAGCTCAAGGTCGATGTCTCGTATCAATCGCGTCCCGAATGGCTGGAGGGAGATTATGATTCGTGGATTGCTGCATGGGATTAAGCGTTTCTGGTCTAGACGCGTTTTGACGCACCGTCCGAGCTGCCATCGCAAGCGAGGCGGCTTTATGGGTCGAGCCGGTGTCGATCTGTTTATCGAAGACGGCGCCTATACCACGCTTTCTTCTGCCGTGGTCATCCTAGTGGTGCTCACATTGTTGTTTTCGTCGACCGCGGCGATATGGAGCATGTCGCGTGCCGGGGATACTCAGGTGGCGGCTGATAGTGGCGCGCTGGCGGGTGCCAACGTAGTGTCGTCCTATCACACGGCTGCCACGGTGGTTGATGCGAGCATCTTGAGTCTGGGGCTGGCGGGGTTTGCCACGATCGGGACGGGCCTGGTCGCCATCCTCATCCCGGGTGCCGAGCCGGTTGCCGGCAATATGGTCGACACCGGGATTGAGATCATTAAAACGCGCAACAAGTTTGCCAAAAGCGCATCGGAAGGCTTACAGAAAATCGAGACGGCTCTGCCGTATCTGATCGCCGCGCGTGCCACGCAGACGGTGTCGGCGCAGGATACCGATAGTGTGACCTATACCGGTACGGCGCTTGCCGTGCCCAGGACATCCGAGTCTGACTTCGCTGCGCTCAAAGGATCAGAGATCTCGACCGATACCATTAAAGACACATCAGATGATTTAGAGGGTGCGGCCGAGGAGCTGCGGAAGGCTTCTGAGGACACGGCGAAGGCTAAAGAGCGTGCTTGGCTGGCGGATTGTGGTGGGTCTGACAAGGGCTCGGTCGGCAGCTGTTCTTGCATGTGGGAGCGTGCGAAAAGCCTAACGGATCTCTCCGGTGTTCAAAATCCGCATTACTCATCGAGCGTTACGTGGGAGCCCCAAGTTGCCCTTGATCGCGCGAAGGACTACTACCATTGGCGTCTGACAAATGAGAAGCCCCACGGCTCGAGTGTCGAGATGAAGGCAGAGTCTGCGGCGCGTAAGGCGTTTTATACCTATGCGAGCGCGGAGGTCGATCGGGCACATATAACCGAGAACGGAGACAGGGTTTCCTCCTATATTCCGCTGCTGCCGCGCAACTCTGATGAGGTTCGGGCGACGGAGCTCTATACCGATGCGGTGTGGCCGACGAGCGTGAACGATGACAAGGCGTATCTGCATTACGGGACGACCTGCCCTAACTATAAGAAAGGGACGCCGAGCGGATTTGCTTCGGTTGCCGATTACGATGGACAGGATAAATGCAGCAAATGCCATTTTGGCGTTTCGTCGCTTGGTGCTGTTGCGGCGCCTTCAACCTCTATCGAAAACGGCTTCGAATATCACTTCGACGAGTTCAAAAAGGCCTTGGAGGAATACGTCAAATGTCGGAACAAAGAGCTTGAGCTCATGCGTCAGACCGAGGATGAGGCCGACCGTGCGAGCAATGCGTTTGACCAGGCCATTAAAGCGCTTTCGGGCGAGCGTCCGCGTATCGCTCCGCCCGGTCGCAACGGCGTGGTTGCCTTTGCGGTTTCGGGTGCCATCTCGAGCCCCGATGAGCTCAACTCTTCGTTTAACACGGCAGTCAGGCTTGGCGATCGCGGTGCCATCTCTGCCGCGGTGCTGGCGCCCGATGAGGCGACGGCGCAAAACAACGTGCTTTCGCGATTTTTCTCGACATTGAAGGAACGCTCGGGTGGCGTTGCCGGCGTACTCGATGGCGTCATGGATGTCTGGGGACGGCTGCTTGTGGGATACGGAGACATCCAAGGTTCGGCCGACGAACTTATGGACGAGATGATTAAGGGCCTAGGAGGGGGCAACGGCGCGTTGGGCTCCATCGCATCGTGGCTTGGCGATACCGTTTCGGCGTCCGTGGCGGCGCTGGGCTTGGAGCCGTGCGACTTGCGCCTGCGAAAGCCGGTGCTGACCGACACCGCCAATGTCATCAAGAGCCCGGGGTCTGACATCACGGCTCTTTCTAATGCGCAGGACGAGCTACGAAGTATTCCGTTGGGCGTGACCGACCCCAAGGCGCTTTGCGAAGCGTTGGAATATCAAGTCGAGCGCACCATCAGCGGCACGACGTTCACGCTTGCGGAGATTCCGCTGCCCGGCGGCGGTTCCATCCCACTTACCGTCGATGTCACCACACTGGCGGGTGCCCTGGGCGGTGGGTCGTAATGGGCATCCGCACGCGCCTGTGCGAGGAGCACGCCCAGGCGACGGTCGAGATGGCCGTGGTCACGCCCGTCCTGCTGGTTCTGGCGCTTATCGTGTACAACGTCATGGTCTTTGCCGGTGCGGTCGCACGCTTCGATCGCGTGGTGCCCGATATCGTGCTAGCACATGCCGTGGCGCCGAGCGGGGAGGGCGATGGCAGCTCCATCGATGCTTCCGCGACCGTTCAGGCTCAGATCCAACATGCCATGGAAGGCTATGACTTGCTGATCGAGGTCTCGAGCGAACAGGGTGCGACGACATCGGATGGCGGTTTGCTTTCGCTTTCCGGCACGTTTAGGACCTATACCTGCACCATGCGCTATGAGCCGTGGCCGAGCTCGCTCAGCGTCGCCGGCGTTTCGCTGGGGGCACCGGCAAAGTTGTCACACGAGCGCGCAGTGACGGTCGATCCATGGCGTCCGGGGGTGGTCATGTGACCGCGGTCTCGTCCTACATCGCCTACGCGCGGGCACTCAATAGGCTGGGCTGGACGCCGGCCGAGTTTGCGGTGGCGGAGTCGTTTGCCGTGCGCCTGCGTGGCATGCTGGGACGGTGTCCGGTTGCCGCCAACGGTCTGCCGCTCGTCATGGCATTTCCACGCTGCTCTTCGGTCCATACGTGTTTTATGGCCTATCCCATCGACATCGCCTTCATCGATCGCGACGGCAATATCCTCGCGCGCTACGAAAACGTACGTCCCTGGCGTATGTGCTCCTGCCCCGGCGCCTGGGCCGCACTAGAGCGCCCTTCAATCATTGTTTCGACCCCTGCTCTCCAACGCGTGCCGGCTTAAGAATTGGCGACAGCGGACTTTCGTCATACGAAATTGGGTAAGATGGAGGAGAAGATGCATGGATGTTGAGATCCATCCCAACGCTAAAAAGCACCTGACGGAAAAGCAGGTGCTTAGCGCTTGGCTTGCGGTTACTGAGTGCATTCGTCGCGAGTCGAAGGACGAGCCGCCGAGATGGCTTGCGATTGGATGGCTTCCAGATGGTCGAAGTGTGGAACTTGTTGCGGTCGAACTAATTCGCGGATGGCTCATTATTCATGCTCTGTCTCCGGTTCAGAAGAAATTCTGGCAAGAGATCGAGCGAGCTCGGCAGAGGGGTCGATGATGGGCAAGGCATATACGGCTGCCAATGGTCAGGTTGTAACGGATGAAATGATTGACACGTGGTGCGAGTCGTACGAACATGGCGAGTTTCCGGACGGCGAGCATACCGTTGGGGGGATCGTGCACGGGCGGCCTCCACTCTCAAGTGAAGGGACGGCAACGCTATCGGTCAAGATTCCCCTAGGGATGAAGGAGGCGATTCGTCGACGGGCGGCGGCTGAAGGAATGACGCCAAGTGAGTTTGCCCGTGCAGCCCTGAGCGAAAAACTTCTTGCGGCGGGTTGATGTCTCTAACGTGCTGTTCTATAGGGTCGAACTTGTGGCTGGCACTGTGCTCAAAAACTTTTTTCAAATTCTCGGTTGACCGGAGCGCGTCCTTGGTTATACTAATCAAGCCTTGAAACAAGGCACACCTCAAATGGCTGGGTAGCTCAGTTGGTAGAGCAGAGGACTGAAAATCCTCGTGTCAGGGGTTCGATTCCCTTCCCCGCCACCTTGAATTGACTAGGACCTCTGCAAAGGGGTCCTTTTCTTTTATGCAGCCCCCACATGGAATCGAACCCCGTGAGGGCGCGGAGCTGAGTAAACGCGTAAGCGTTTGCCAGCGCAGCTCGCAAGGCGCGTAAGCGCCGCAGCGGTCCGTCCGCGCAGCGCGCGGACGCGATTCCCTTCCCCGCCACCTTGAATTGACTAGGACCTCTGCAAAGGGGTCCTTTTCTTTTACCGAGGGCTCCTGCGGAAACTGAATCCCGGAATAAAGGCTCAAAGCGGGATGCGCTTTCCACTTTGAGCCTGTTTGGGAAAGCATGGTCCGGAATCCGGCGTCAGAATGGGACGCGCTTTCCTTTTGCGGCCCTTGACGGAAACTGCATCCCAGATTCCGCGCTCAGAACGGGATGCGTTTTCCGCTTTGAGGCCTCGAACGGAAACTGCATCCCAGTCTTTTGCGAAAAAACGGGGCACGCTTTCCGGCGTTCACTTCCGGCTCGCGTGTGCATCTTGGCGTGTACATCTCGGGTTCTGTCTGCCCAGACATTTCTCTCGCTTTTGCGCCACTTTACAGACCATTCGGTCGCCTGTCCGCACACGCGGGTATACTCAAAACGATACTTATCCTATGCAATACGATGCGGGTTCGACCTGCATGATCCGAAGGGGGCAGTGATGGAGAGGATACTCGGCGTTAATCTCTCTGGCTGGTTTATTCCCGAGCCTTGGGTGACCCCGTCGCTGTACGCGGCGACCGGTGCATCCAACGCGGCCGAGCTACAGGAGGCCATGGGTACCGCCGCCTATAACGAGCGCATGCGCCGCCATTACGAGACGTTTGTGAGCGAGGACGATTTTCGTCGCATGGCGCAGATCGGTCTCAATGCCGTGCGTCTGCCGGTGCCCTGGTATGCCTTTGGCTCGCAGGAGTCCGATGCGTCCTACATCTCGGTTGTCGACTACATCGACCGTGCGATTGAGTGGGCTGCCAAGTACGACATCCGCGTGCTGCTCGATCTGGCGACGGTGCCCGGTGGCCAGGGCGATTCCAATGATTCTCCCACCACGCCGGAGGCTGTTGCCGAGTGGCATTCGTCCACCAACGGCCGCCATGTCGCGCTCGACGTGCTCGAGCGCTTGGCCGATCGCTATGGCGAGGCCGAGAGCCTGCTGGGCATTGAGCTGCTGGACACGCCGCAGATGAGCGTCCGCAAGGGCCTCTTTACCATGACGGACGGTATTCCGGCCCACTACCTGCGCAACTTCTATCGCGATGCCTATGAGCTCGTCCGTTCGTATATGCCCGAGGACAAGATCGTCGTCTTTTCGTCGTCGGGGCATCCCAGCGAGTGGAAGCATTTTATGCGCGGCGCCAAGTACAAGAACGTCTACATGGACCTTCACCTGTACCATTACCGCGACGAGCATGCGCTCGACATCACGAGCCCCCGCGGGCTGACGACGGCGATTTCGCGCAACAAGCGCGAGCTTAAAGAAGCGATTTCGACAGGGTTCCCCGTGCTGGTGGGCGAATGGTCGGGCGCGGCGATCTTTGCCAACTCGTCGGTTACGCCCGAGGGCCGCAATGCCTACGAGCGCGTGTTTATCGCTAACCAGCTGGCTTCGTTTGCGCCGGCCGCCGGTTGGTTCTTCCAAACGTGGAAGACCGAGAAGCGCATTGCAGCATGGGACGCCCGCGCGGCGCTCGGTACGCTCGAGCGCGGCATGATTGAATAGGTTGATATGACGCAAAACAGCGCCCATACGGGCAAACTCTATGTGGTCGGAACGCCCATCGGCAACCTGGGCGACCTGTCCCCGCGCGTTGGCGAGGCGTTTGCCGTCGCCGATGCCATCTGCTGCGAAGACACGCGCGTGACGTCAAAGCTACTGATGCACCTGGGCATTTCCAAGCCGCTTGTCCGTTGTGACGAGAATGTGATTGCCAGCCGCGCCGCCGGCCTGGTCGACCGTCTGCTGGCGGGGGAGACCCTCGCCTTTGCCTCGGACGCCGGCATGCCGAGTGTGTCCGATCCCGGCCAGGCGCTGGTCGAGGCGGCGCGCGAGGCCGATGTGCCCGTCGAGGTCATCCCTGGGCCGTCCGCGTGCGTCACGGCGCTCGTCTCATCCGGCATTCCCTGCGAGCACTTTTTCTTCGAAGGCTTTTTGGGCCGCAAGCACGGCGACCGCGTGCGCCGTTTGCAGCGCCTTGCCGTGGTGCCCGGCGCGCTCATCTTCTACGAGTCTCCACATCGCATCGTGGCGACGCTCGAGGCCGTGGCAGAGGTCTTTCCCCAGCGTGAGGTTGCCGTCTGCCGCGAACTCACCAAGCTGCACGAGGAGGTCTTGCGCGGGCCCGCTGCCCAGCTTGCCGAGGAGCTGTGTGCTCGCGGCGAGGTAAAAGGCGAGATCGCGCTGGTCATCGCACCGCCGAGCGAGGACGAGGAGGCCGGTATCGTGCCGGTTGGCGCTGCGGCGGCAGATCCCGACGAGGCCCTGCACGAGGATATCCGCGCCGCGCTCGAGGAGGGGGAGCCCGCCTCTGCGGTGGCCAAGCGCCTGTCTCAGAAGTATTCGCGCCGCAAGCGCGATGTCTATGCCATGGTGCTCGATATGCAATAGATGGAGGATATCCGGCCCTTGCGCTAGAATCATCCCCTGTATGCAACGTTTTTCTGGAGGACAAACCCCATGGATCAAAGCAAGCCTTCGTTCTTTATCACGACGCCCATCTACTACGTCAACGCCGATCCGCACCTGGGCACGGCTTATTCCACCATCATCGCCGACGTCCAGGCTCGCTATCGCCGCTCCGCCGGCTATAACGTCAAGTTTTTGACCGGCATGGACGAGCACGGCGAGAAGGTCGCCGAGGCCGCAGCCAAGCATGGCATGACGCCGCAGGAGTGGACCGACAGCCAGGCTCCGCACTTCAAGGAGCTTTGGAGCAAGCTCGAGATTTCCAACGACGACTTCATCCGCACCACCGAGCCGCGCCAGCATCATGCCGTGCAGTACCTGTGGGAGCGCATGAAGGAGTCCGGCTACCTGTATAAGGGCAGCTACGACGGTTGGTACTGCGTGCCCGACGAGACCTATTTCACCGATACGCAGGTCCAGAAGGGCGACGAGGAGTACGGCAGCGTCGGCCAGCACCTGTGCCCCGACTGCCACCGTCCGCTTGAGCGCGTGCAGGAGGAGTCCTACTTCTTTAAGCTTTCCGCCTTTCAGGACAAGCTGCTCAAGCTCTATGACGAGCACCCCGACTTTGTCGAGCCTGCTTTCCGCATGAACGAGGTGCGCAGCTTTGTCGAGGGCGGCCTCAACGACCTTTCCGTGAGCCGCACGAGCTTTGACTGGGGCATCCAGGTTCCCTTTGACGAGGGCCACGTGACCTACGTGTGGTTCGATGCGCTGCTCAACTATATGACGGCCGTCGGCTACGGCGTCGACACCGACGAGGCCCGTGCCGAGCTGGCCTATCGCTGGCCCGCGCAGTTCCACATCGTGGGTAAGGACATCATCCGCTTCCACTGCGTCATTTGGCCCGCCATGCTCATGGCCATCGGCGAGGCCCTGCCCGAGCATGTCTTTGCCCACGGCTTTTTGACCGTGCGCAATGCCGAGACCGGCAAGGCCGAGAAGATGTCCAAGAGCCGCGGCAACGCTATCGCTCCGCAGGACGTTATCGACATGCTGGGCGTCGAGGGCTATCGCTACTACTTTATGACCGACGTCGTCCCCGGCACCGACGGCGCCATCAGCTTCGATCGCATGGAGCAGGTCTACAACGCCGACCTGGCCAACAGCTGGGGCAACCTTATCTCGCGTTCGCTCAACATGAGCGGCAAGTACTTTGATGGCTGCGCGCCCGCCAAGCCCGCATCGTTCGATGCGTTCGACAACCCGCTGGCAAAGATCGCCGACGGTCTGGTCGAGCGCTACATGGCCAAGATGGACGCGCTCGATTACGGTGGAGCTAAGGACGAGGTCATGGAGCTCATCCACGCCGCCAACCACTACATCGAGGATTCCGAGCCTTGGGCGCTTGCCAAGGACGAGGCCAAGGCTGACGAGCTGGCGTTTGTGATCTACAACCTGCTCGAGGCCATCCGCATTGCCGCTCACCTGCTGATGCCGCTCATGCCTCAGACCTCTGCCGAGGCCCTGCGCCGCCTGTCCTGCGAGAACGAGGCCGCGACCGACGACCTCAAGGGCATTTGCGCTTGGGGCCTGCTTGCTGGTGGTCAGCCCGTCGAGAAGGGCGATCCGCTGTTCCCGCGTCTGGCGTAGAGACCGCGCGAGCGCCATATCGGCAATTTGCTGTTTAGATGTAAGGGCATGGCCGCAACGGTCCATGCCCTTTTGTTTCAAGACGCCGCCACCATGCTAAGGAGGCAACTATGACAACTTCGCCTTTGGCAAATCCCACGGCAACAAGGGAGCTGCTGGAGGAGTTTGGCCTTGCGACCAAGCATCGCCTGGGCCAGAACTTCCTAATCGACAACCATGTGATCGAACGTATCTGTGAGCTCGCTGAGCTTGCGGGCGATGAGCGCGTGCTCGAGGTCGGCCCGGGTTGCGGCACGTTGACGTTGGCCCTGCTGCAGGAGGCGGCGTGCGTCACGTCGATCGAGGCCGATCCCGAGCTCGAGCCGGTGCTCGACGCCCACGCCGCCGACTATGCCAACTTCCGCTTTATCATGGGCGACGCGCTTAAGGTTGGCCCGGAGCAGATTGAGCAGGCCGCCGGCGGCGAGCCCACGGTATTTGTCGCGAACTTGCCCTATAACGTGGCGGCGACGATCATTTTGCAATTTTTCCAGACGATGCCGGCGCTCAAGCGCGCCGTTGTCATGGTGCAAAAGGAGGTCGCCGATCGCATTGCCGCCGTACCGGGCAACAAGACCTATGGCGGCTATACGGCAAAGCTCGGCCTGTATGCGCAGGTGACGGGTCGCTTTGAGGTGCCGCCGCGTTGCTTTATGCCGGCGCCGCATGTGGACTCGGCCGTCGTGCGTATTGACCGTGTTGACGGCGTGGTGCCCGAAGGACTCGATCGCGAATTTGTGGCCCGCGTGATTGATGCTGCATTTGCTCAGCGTCGCAAGACCATCCGCAATTCCATGAGCGCCAACGGCTTTGCCAAGGACGTGCTCGATGCCGCCTTTGAGGCTTGCGGTATCGCACCCACCACGCGCGCCGAGACGCTCGACGTCGCCGACTTTGTGCGCCTGGCTCGGGAGCTTTCCCATGATGCCTAATGCCGAACGCGTGACGTTTACCAAGAAAAAGAAAACGGTCGCCTGTCCGGAGCCGCTGGCGCCGCTTGCCGATACGCATGCGCACCTGCTCTCGTTTTGGGGCAAGGAGGTGCCCGAGACGCTTGTGCGCGCCAAAGCCGCGGGCGTCGACCTGCTGGTGACGATCTTCGACCCCATCGCCGACAAGCGCAGCGTGACGGACTATAGCGACTGGCTGACGCGCGAGATTCTGCCGATGCGGGACATTCCGCAGATAAAGTATCTCGCCGGCGTGCATCCGTATGGCGCGCCGGACTATACCGATGACATTCACGCGCAGGTTGTCGCTGCGCTCGATGATCCCTTGTGCGCCGGCATTGGCGAGATCGGTCTGGACTACCACATGGATTACGACGACGACATCGCGCCGGCGCACCACAGCGTGCAGATTGATTGCATGGCGCGTCAGCTCGAAGTTGCCGTGCGCCGTAACGTGCCGGTGGAGTTGCATCTGCGTCACGAGGACACGGATGATGAGCGCACCTCGCACGTGGATGCGTACAACGTGCTGCGTGAGGTGGGTGTGCCTCAGGCCGGTTGCGTACTGCACTGCTTTGGCGAGGACCGCGCCACGATGGAGCGCTTCGTGGGTTTGGGCTGCTACATTGCCTATGGCGGCGCAGCCACCTTTAAGCGCAATGACGACGTGCGCGAGGCATTTGCGGCAACCCCGCTCGATTGCATTTTGCTCGAGACGGATTGCCCGTATATGGCGCCGGAGCCCATCCGAGGCCTAGAGTGCGAGCCGGCAATGATATCTATCACGGCAAATACGCTGGTCAACGACCGTGTCGATCGTACCGGTGAGGATGCCGAGGAGATCGCGCAGGCCGCTTGGGAAAATGCCCGCAAACTTTTTCAAAAATAGTTCTTGCGTTCGCGATAGCACTCCGTTATTCTAATTCCTGCACGCGGGCGTGGCGGAATTGGCAGACGCGTACGGTTCAGGTCCGTATGGGGGCAACCCCATGAAGGTTCAAGTCCTTTCGCCCGCACCATTGATTGAAAGAGCTCCCAGCAATGGGAGCTTTTTTGTTATGGGCCCACCGCGGGGACTTGAACCTGCGAAGGAGCGAGCGTCAAGAAAACGCGGAGCGTTTTTAGCGAGCTGGTGAGTCCGCCGGCAGGGGGGGGGGGGCGGGGGGGGGGGCCGCGGGGGGACGACATAAC
>UQHO01000047.1 GCA_900540995.1 uncultured Collinsella sp.
GACGCCCTGGCAACCCCCCCCCAGCCGCCGGCTCCACCCCGGCAGCCACGGCTCCGCACCCAAGCGCAACACCTACCGCGAGCGCTACACAGGCTAGACAACCCGCCGCGCCCCAGCGCCCGCGAACCATACCAGCACGTCAACCATCGAAAGGAAGCATTGCATGATCGTCGCCATCGACGGCCCCGCCGGTTCCGGCAAGTCCACCATCGCCAAGGAGATCGCCCGCCAGCTGGGCTTTAACAAGCTCGACACGGGCGCCATGTATCGCGCCGTCACCTTCGCCGCGCTCGACCGCGGCATCGATCTGGACGACGAGGCGGCCATCGACGCCCTCGCCGAGAAGATCGAGATTCGCTTTACCAACGGCACCGGCGAGGATACGCGCCTGACCATTGATGGCCAGGACGCTTCGGCCGCCATTCGTACCACGCAAGTCGACGCTAACGTGTCCAAGGTCTCGGCCTACCCGGGCGTGCGCGCCGCCATGCTCATTCACCAGCGCCGCGCCGCCGAGGACCGCGATATCGTGGCCGAGGGTCGCGACATCGGAACCGTCGTGTTCCCTAACGCGCAGGTCAAGGTCTTCCTGACCGCCGACCCGCGTGAGCGCGCCCGCCGCCGCGTGCTGCAGCGTCACCAAAACGACGCCCAGCCGCTCACGCCCGCGCAACTCGAGGCCGAGGTCGACGAGACCCTCGACGCCCTTAAGCAGCGCGACAAGCTTGACAGCAGCCGCGAGGTCGCCCCGCTCGTGCCCGCCGAAGACGCCGTGCACGTCGACTCCACCGCCCACACCATCGACGAGGTCGTCCGCATTATCGAGGACCTCATCAACCAAAGGAGGTAGCCCATGCGCCTGTTTAAGCAGACGCCCGAGGATTATTACAACGCTCCTTATGCAGAGTTCCCAGCGCTCATCCGCGACACCGTCGCAGTAGTCATGGGCATCCTGTGGGTCTTCTCCAAGCTCATGTGGCGCTGGAAGGTCGAGGACAGCGACCTGCTGTTTGAGCGCCAGGAAGGTCGCGGCAGTGTGGTCATCTGCAACCACACCTCGATGGCCGAGCTCCTGGCTGTAGAGACGGCGCTGTTCTTTGGCGGCCGCCGCATTCGCCCCATCTTTAAGTCCGAGTTTGCCAAGAGCAAGATCGTACGCTGGGCCTTTAGCCGCGTGGGTGGCATTCCCGTCGAGCGCGGCACCGCCGACATGAAGTGCCTGCGTGCCGCCCAGCATGCGCTGCAGCGCGGCGAGGACGTCTTGATTTTCCCCGAGGGCACGCGCATCCGCTCGCGCGAAATCAAGCCCGAGGTCCACGGCGGCTTTGCGCTCATCGCCCAGATGGGCAAGGCACCTGTGAACCCGCTCGCCATCTGCGGCTGGTCCGATATCACGCCCGCGGGCAAAAAGCTCATGCGCCCTAAGAAGTGCTGGATTCGTGCCGGCAAGGCCGTCTCGCTTTCCGACGCACCGGCTGGGCTTAAGCGCACGGAGCGCCTGGAATGGTTTGAGTCCGAGGCCATGAACCGCGTCTACGCCATGCGAGATGAGCTGTGCGCCGAGCATCCGGGCAGGTTCTAACCATGAGCGAGAATGTGACGAACACCGCCACGACTGCGTCCGGCCAGGCAACCGCGCCTACCATCGAGATCGCCGCCCACGCCGGCACTTGCTATGGCGTACAGCGTGCGCTCGATATGGCGCTGGCCGCCGCACCGCAGGCAGGGGAGTGCACTCAGGTCCATACCTTGGGTCCGCTCATCCATAACCCCATCGTGGTGCGCGAGCTCGCTGAGGCAGGCGTTGGCTTGGCCGAAACCCTGGACGACGCAGCGTCGGGCACCGTGATCATCCGCGCCCACGGCGTGGTGCCGCAGGTGATCGATGCTGCCCGCAAGCGTAGCCTTAACGTCGTCGACGCCACCTGCCCTTACGTCAAGAAGGTCCACGTGGCCGCCGAGCGGCTGGTGCGCGAGGGCTATCGCGTACTTGTCGTAGGCGAGCCGGGCCATCCCGAGGTGGAGGGCATCCTGGGCCACGCTGGTGATAACGCGCAAGTCGTGAGTTGCGCTGCCGATGCGGACGCGCTGCCGCTCAAGGGCAAGGTAGGCCTCGTCGTGCAGACCACCCAGACCGCGCAGAACCTGGCCGAGGTCGTGGCTGCCATCACGCCGCGCGTGCAGGAACTGCGCGTGATCAACACCATCTGCGCCGCCACAAGTGAGCGCCAGCAGGCAGCAGCCGCACTTGCCAACCGCTGCGACTGCATGGTCGTCGTGGGCGGAAAGAACTCGGGTAACACCCGCCGTCTGGCGCAGATCTGCGCCGATGCCTGCGAGCACACGCATCACATCGAGGAAGCGTCCGAGATCCATGCCGCATGGTTTTCCAATGCACGCCACATCGGCATCACCGCCGGCGCTTCCACCCCGCAAGAACACATCGAGCGCGCCGTCGAGCGCATCAAGGAGCTTTGCCGCTAATCATGGACCAGACCGTACCCGCATACGCCGCCGAGGTGGCCGATTACGGGCGCAGCCGCGACCCCGAGCCGGGTGAGGGCGCGCTCGTTAAAAACGTGCGCCCCGAATCGCCCGCATGGGATGTGGGTATCGAGCCGGGCATGCGCGTGCTCACGGTCAACGGCGAGCAGCTGACCGATATGATCGTGTGGCTCTGGGAGGCAGATGACGATACTGTCGAGCTGGAGGTATTTGATCCGCGTGACGGCACCGTCACCCCCGTTGAGCTTGACCGCTTTCCCGGCGAGGACTGGGGTCTGGAGTTCGATGGCCCCATCTTCGACGGCATGCGTACCTGCGTCAATGCCTGCGTGTTCTGCTTTATGACCATGCTGCCCAAGGGCGGGCGCTCCACGCTCTACATCCGCGATGATGACTACCGCCTGAGCTTTTTGCAGGGCAACTTTGTCACGCTCACAAACCTCACCGACGAAGATGTTCAAAACGTCATCCAACGCAACATGAGCCCCATGAACGTGTCGGTCCACGCCGTGAGCCCCGACGTCCGCCGCCGCATGATGGGCCGCAACGCCCAGCGCGGCATGGACGTGCTTGAGGCCATCATGGCCGCCGGCATCGAGATTCACGCGCAGATCGTTTTGTGCCCCGGCATGAACGACGGCGAGGAGCTGGAAAAGACCCTGCGCTTTTGCGAGGAGCACGAACAGATCACGAGCCTGGGCATCGTGCCGCTCGGCTTTACCAAGCATCAGAACCGTTTTAGCTGGTCCTACAGCGACAAACCCGAGCTGGCGCGCGAGACTATCGCCATGATCCGGCCCTTCCAGGACCGTGCCTTCGAGCGATTTGGCCGCCACACCTTCCAGATGAGCGACGAGTTCTACCTGGATGCCGGCATCGAGCCGCCCGAGGCGGACTTTTACGACGGCTACCCGCAGTACTACGACGGCATCGGCATGATCCGCTCCTATCTGGACGAGACCGACAACGTGCTCGCCGCCGATGCCGAGCGCCTGTGCCGCGTTCGCGAGGCAATCGCCGCCCGTGGCCAGCACCTGCTGTGCCTCTCGGGCGCCAGCGCACGCGACACGGTGGCCCGCTTTGTGGAGTCGCCCCGGGGACTCGCCGGCACTGTCACGGCCATCAAGAACCGCTACTTTGGCGGCAACGTGGACGTGACCGGCCTCATCGTCGCGTGTGACATTCTGGAGCAGCTGCCGCAGGACCTGTCGGGGGTTATGCTCTTTGTGCCTAAGCTCATGTTCAACGCTGACGGCATGACGCTTGACGAGTATCATCGTGACGATTTACTCGCAAGCCTTACCAGTCGCGGCGCCGAGGTTCATGTGGTGTCGACCATGCCGCATGAGCTGCTCGATACCCTGGAGCATATCCTTGGCATAATGCCTGCCGACTCTAACACTTCCACTGAACCTACCCATTAAAGGAGAGCAGATGAAACCTATCGTCGCCGTCGTCGGACGCCCCAACGTGGGCAAGTCCACGCTCGTTAACCGCCTGGCCCAGACCTCGGACGCCATCGTCCACGAGTCCCGCGGCGTCACGCGCGACCGCTCGTACCACACGGCCGATTGGAACGGCCGCGAGTTCACCATCGTCGACACGGGCGGTATCGAGCCGCTCAAGAGCGATGACGTCTTTGCCACGTCCATTCGCGACCAGGCCCTCGCCGCCGCCGAGGAAGCCGCCGTCATCCTGTTTGTGGTCGACGGCCGCACCGGCGTCACCGAGGAGGACGAGTCGGTCGCTCGCATGCTCAAGCGCTGCGACAAGCCGGTCTTTCTGCTGGTGAACAAGCTCGACAACCCCGATCGCGAGAACGACAGCATCTGGGAGTTCTATTCGCTCGGCATCGGTGAGCCCACGCCGCTCTCGGCCCTGCATGGTCATGGCACGGGCGACCTGCTCGACGATATCGTGGCCCTGCTTCCAGAGGAAGAGGACGAGGTCGCCGATGAGTTCCCCGACGCGCTGAACGTCGCCATCATCGGCCGTCCCAACGCCGGAAAGTCGTCGCTGTTCAACCGCATCCTGGGCGCCGACCGCTCCATCGTCTCGAACATCGCCGGCACCACGCGCGACGCCATCGACACCGTCGTGGAGCGCAACGGCAAGCATTACCGCATGGTCGACACCGCGGGCATTCGCAAGAAGAGCACCGTGTACGAGAACATCGAGTACTACTCCATGGTCCGCGGCCTGCGCGCCATCGACCGCGCCGACGTGGCGCTGCTCGTCGTCGACGCCTCCGTGGGCGTTACCGAGCAGGACCAGAAGGTCATGGGTCTTGCCATCGAGCGCGGCTGCGCCATCGTGGTGCTGCTCAACAAGTGGGACCTACTCGACGATGACCGCAAGCGCGAGGCCTGCATGGAGACCGTCGATCGCCGTCTGGGCGTCATGGCTCCCTGGGCACAGTACCTGCGCATCTCTGCCCTCACCGGTCGCAGCGTCGAGAAGATCTGGGCCATGGTCGATGCCGCTGAGATGACGCGTTCGCAAAAGATCAGCACCTCGCGCCTCAATACGTTCCTCACCGACCTGCGCGAGTTCGGTCATACCGTGGTGGACGGCAAGCGCCGCCTGCGCATGCACTACGTGACCCAGACGGGCGTCAACCCGCCGACGTTTACGTTCTTCGTCAACCACAGCGACCTGGTCAACGACACCTACCAGCGCTACGTGGAGAACCGCATGCGCTCGACCTTCGATTTTGCCGGCACACCCATTCGACTCTTCTTTAGGAAGAAGGAGCAAAAGGATGCATAATCCGATTCTGCTGACCGCCATCTGCGCCGTGGTCTCGTTCTTTATCGGAGCGATTCCGTTTGGCCTGATCCTGGGACGCGTGTTTAACCACACCGACATCCGCAAGGCGGGCTCCGGCAACATCGGCACCACCAACGCCCTGCGTGTGGCCGGCCCCAAGGTGGCCGCGCTCACGCTGCTGCTCGACTGCCTTAAGGGCGCCATCTGCGTCCTTATCGCGCGTCCGCTCATCGCGAGCGCGGGCTATGGATTTCCGCCGAACATCATGGCGCCCGGAGCCCCCGGCGACTGGATGCTCGGCGTCATCTGCCTTGCGGCCGTGTGGGGCCATATCTTTTCGCCCTATCTCAACTTCCACGGCGGCAAGGGCATCGCTGTGGGCCTGGGCGTGATTCTTGCCTGGTACTGGCCCGTTGGCCTGTCGCTGCTGGGCATGTTTATCGTGGCCGTCGCCATCACCAAGTACGTGTCGGTTGGCTCGCTTGCCGCCGCCATCGGCCTTCCCATCGCCGCTTGCGCGGTCTTTCCGTACAGCAGCCTGGGTCTCAAGTTTTGCATGGCGATGATCGGCATCACCGTGGTGTGGGCCCATCGCTCGAATATCCAAAAGCTCATGGCCGGTAAGGAGTCCAAGCTCTCGTTTACCAAGCGCGTCACCGAGCCCGACGATAAGTAGGAGAGAGTCATGAATGTTGCGCTGATTGGCTCCGGCTCCTGGGGAACCGCCGTCGCCGGCCTTGCCGCCGCGCGAGCCGAGCGCGTGACCATGTGGGCCCATAGCGAGCAGACGGCCGCCGGCATTAACGCCGAGCACCGTAACCCGCGATATCTGGTGGACTACGAGCTGCCGGAAAACGTCGTCGCCACGACGGATCTTGCCCAGGTGCTCGACGACGCCCAGGCCATCATCTTTGCCGTGCCTTCGACGCACCTGCGCAGCGTGTGCCATCAGGCGGCGCCGTTCGTCGCGGACAAGACGCCGGTCCTGTGCCTCACCAAGGGCATTGAGCCCGAGTCCGGCCTGCTTATGAGCGAGGTCATCGCCAGCGAGATCGGCAACGAGGCGCGCGTGGCGGCGCTCTCGGGCCCCAACCATGCCGAGGAGATCTGCCGCGGCGGGCTTTCTGCCGCCGTCATCGCCAGCGAACATCCGCAGATAGGGGAGACCTTTAAGGACCTGCTCCTGTCCACGGCCTTCCGCATCTATCTGTCGCAAGACATGACCGGTGTCGAGGTCTGCGGCGCCATGAAAAATGTCATCGCCATCGTGTGCGGCATCTCCGCCGGAACCGGCGCGGGGGACAACACGCTCGCCCTTATCATGACGCGCGGTCTGGCCGAGATCAGCCGACTGGTGCACGCCCGCGGCGGGCAGGCCATGACTTGCATGGGACTCGCCGGCATGGGCGACCTCATCGCCACCTGCACCTCGGAGCATTCGCGCAACCGCACCTTTGGCTACGAGTTTGCCCACGGCGTCTCGCTCGACGAGTACCAGACCCGCACGCACATGGTGGTCGAGGGCGCCGTTGCGGCCCGCAGCGTCAGCGAGCTCGCCCGTTCACTGGGCGTAGACATTCCGCTCACCTTTGCCGTGGAGCAAACGCTCTACAACGGTGTTACTTTGGATAGGGCGCTCGAGATCCTTACCGACCGCGTCCCCTCTCAAGAGTTCTACGGACTCAACGACTAGCGCAGAAAGGCTACTACCATGGGTTCTATCAAAATCGCTCCGTCCGTCCTTTCGGCCGACATGGCCAACCTCAAGGGCGAGCTCGACAAGATCGCTGGCGCCGATTACGTGCACTTTGACGTTATGGACGGTCATTTTACCGGCAACCTCACCTTTGGCGTCGATATCCTCAAGGCCGTCAAGCGCTCCACCGACGTGCCGGTCGACGCGCACCTGATGGTATCGAACCCCGACGAGACGGTCGATTGGTACGCCGACGCCGGTGCCGACATGATCACCGTGCACTATGAGGCCTCCACGCACCTGCACCGCACGCTCACGCATCTTCAGCAGCGCGGCGTCAAGGCCGGTGTGGTGCTCAACCCCGCCACCCCCGTGTGCGTGCTCGAGAGCATCATCGACGTCGTCGATATGGTGCTGCTGATGAGCGTGAACCCCGGCTTTGGCGGCCAGAGCTTTATCCCGGGCACCATCGCCAAGCTCCACGAGCTCAAAGCCATGTGCGAGCGCCACGGCGTGTCGCCCATGATCGAGGTCGACGGCGGCATCTCTTCCAAAAACATCGCCGAGGTCGTCAAGGCCGGTGCCGATGTCCTGGTGGCCGGCTCCGCCGTATTTAAGTCCCAAGATCCCGCTGCCGAGGTTGCGCTGCTGCAGAAGCTGGGCAACGAGGCCGCACAGGAGGCATAAACCCTTATGACCGCAGGTCAAAACCGCATACCCGTTAATCTTGACTATGCCGCCTCGACGCCTATGCGCGCCGAGGCGCTCCTTGCGCAGCGCGAGTACGACGACAGCGAGCTTGCCGGCGTCAACCCCAACTCGCTACACTCGCTTGGCCGCAAAGCCGCCGCGCGTCTGGAGGTTGCACGTCGCGAGATTGCCCGCAGCTTTGGCGCGCGCGTCCGCCCGTCCGAGATTGTCCTGACCAACGGCGGCACCGAAGCCAACCAGCTGGCGCTGCTCGGTCTTGCCGAGGGCGCTCGTCAGCGCGATCGCAAGCGCGATCGTGTAATCGTTTCGGCCATCGAGCACGATTCGATTCTGGACAACCTGCCGCTGCTGCGTGCCGCCGGATTTACCGTCGACCTGGTGCAGCCCTGCCGTGCGGGCTACATCGAGCCTGCCGCGCTCGCGGAGCTGCTCGGCGACGACGTCGCACTCGTGAGCATCATGGTTGCCAACAACGAAACCGGCGTGGTACAGCCCATCCGCGAGCTGGCCGCCGCTGCACATGCTGCCGGCGCCCTGTTCCACACCGATGCCATCCAGGGCTATCTGCACATTCCGCTCGATGCCGCCGAGCTGGGCGTAGATGCCATGTCCGTCGCCGCCCACAAAATTGGCGGTCCCGTGGCATCCGGCGCGCTTTACGTTAAGACCCGCACGCCGCTGCGCCCCCGCATCTTTGGCGGCGGACAGGAAGCCGGACGTCGCGCCGGCACGCAGGACCTGCGTACACAGCTGGCTTTTGCCGCTGCCGCCCGCACGCTGGCGCCCCATGTGGCTCAGGAGCGCGCGAAGCTGCAAGCCCTTTCCGATAAGCTCTACGCCATGCTTACGGCCCATCCGCGCATTCACGCCACCATGGGCGACTACGAGCAGGTCGACCGTCTGCCCGGCATGGTATCGATCTACATTGATGGCATGGACTCCGAGGAGCTCATCATTAAGCTCGACGCCGCCGGCTTTGAGGTATCGGCCGGTTCTGCCTGCTCGAGCGGCAGCATGGATCCGAGCCATGTGCTCAGCGCCATGGGTATTGGCCGCGAACAGGCCCTGGGTGCACTGCGTATCTCCTTCGATGACCGCGTGAATCCAGACGATCTGGACGACTTTGCCCAGACGCTGCTCTCGATCGTAGGCGCCGCATGATCGTCGCCGAGCTCGAGCGTGCACTGCTGGCGCGCTACCCCAAGGCGGACACCGAGGGCTGGGATCACGTTGGGCTATCAGTGGGAGATCCCGCTGCTGAGATCACCGGTGTTGCCTGCGCACTCGACGCGACCGAGGCCAACGTGCACCGTGCTCTCGGGGCCGGCGTCAACGTGCTGCTGACGCATCATCCCATCTATATCAAGGCGCCCGAGGCCTTTTGTCCGGCCGATTCCGCGCGTCCCCAGTGCAGCGCTGCGCTGTACGAGGCGGCTCGTTGCGGCGTGAGCATTATCTCGCTCCACACCAACCTGGACCGCTCGCACGAAGCCCGCGTCTGCCTGAGCGAGCTGCTGGGTGCTGCACCAGTGAGCTCACTGGAACACGTGGACAACCCCGAAGCCACCGGCCTGGGCGCGCTTGCAACGCTCAACGACCCGTGCACGCTGCGCGATCTTGCCACCCGTGCTGCCACAGCCTTCGGCAGCGACCCGCGTGTGTGGGGCGAAGCCGAGCACGCATGCCGCACCGTCGCCATTTTGGGCGGCTCCCTGGGCGACTTTGGAGAGCTCGCCATCGCCGCGGGCGCGGACGTTGTCGTGACGGGCGAGGCGGGCTATCACGTGGCGCAAGACCTTGCCTTGCGCGGACTACCGGTGATCCTGCTCGGCCACGACCGCTCTGAGGAGCCGTTCGTTGATATATTGATGAACTCTGCAGTTGACGCCGGGGTCGACCCCCGTCATGCGATTAAAATACTGAACCCTTGCCAATGGTGGACTGTGACAAAAGGAGAGAACTTATGAGCGCCGGCGCTACGCTACTCAAGCTGCAACAGATCGATTTGGAGCTCGCCCGCAACAAGAGCGAACTTGCCAATATGCCGGAGCTCAAGGAGCTCGCTTCCAAGCGCAAGACCTATGTGAAGCTCAAGTCCGAGATGACCAAGCTCTACGCCAAGCGCAAGGATCTAGACATTGAGCTCGACGATCTCAACACCACCGAGATTCAGACCAACAACGCCATCGAGGCTGCCAAGAAGCGTCACTTCGACGGTTCTGATTACCGCGAGGTGCAGGACCTGGAGAATGAGCTTGCCACCCTGGCAAAGCGTCTGGACAAGATTGAGCACACCCGCAAGGATGTCGTTTTCGCCCACAGAGAGGCGCTCGACCGCGAGGCCCGCGCGCAGGCAATCATCGCCAAGTTCGAGGAGGGCGTGAAGGCCGATACCAAGGCTGCCCGCGCCAAGGCTGCCGACCTGCAGGCTCAGATTGACGCCGCCACTAAGGAGCGCACCGCGCTTGCCGCTACGCTGCCGGCCGACGTGCTCACCGACTACGAGCGTCTGCTCAAGCAGTTCCGCGGCCTGGCCGTCGAGACCATCCAGGGCAACATCCCCACGGTCTGCCACACCGCGCTGCAGGCATCGTCCATGAGCGACCTCAACCACGACGGTAGCGAGATTACGCACTGCCCGTACTGCCACCGCCTCCTGGTGCTCCCGAGCAAGGAAGCCTAGCGATGAACGCGGCATCCAACAATTCAATGCAACTTGAGGGAAAAACGATCCTGCTGGGCATTACCGGCGGGATCGCCGCCTATAAGTCGTGCAATATCGTGCGCCTGCTGCAAAAGCGCGGTGCGCGCGTCAAGGTCGTTATGAGCGAGCATGCCACGGAGTTTGTGGGCCCGCTCACCTTCCGTGCGCTCACCAACGAGCCCGTTGCCGTGGGCCTATTCGACGATCCCTCCGACCCCATCCACCACATTTCGCTGGCGCAGGAGCCCGATCTGGTGGTCGTGGCGCCCGCGACGGCCAATATCATCGCCAAGATGGCCAACGGCATCGCCGATGACCTTATCTCCACCACGCTGCTGGCGACGCCGCGCCCCATTGTGATCGCGCCGGCCATGAACAACGGCATGTGGAAGGCGCCGGCGACGCAGGCCAATATGGCCACGCTGCGCGACCGCGGCGTGCATGTGGTGGGTCCGGGCAGTGGCTACCTTGCCTGCGGCGACGTGGACACGGGACGCATGAGCGAGCCCGAGGACATCGTCGAGGCTGTCTGTGAGGTGCTCAACCCCGCGCCTCAGGACCTGGTAGGTAAGCACATCGTGATTACCGCCGGCCCCACGCACGAACCGATAGACCCCGTGCGCTTCATCGGTAACCGGTCGTCGGGCAAGATGGGCATCGCCCTGGCGGGGGAGGCTGCTCGCCGCGGTGCTGCGGTCACGCTCGTGCTGGGACCGGCATCGCTCGATGTTCCCCGCGGCGTGGCGTGCGTACGCGTGCAGACCGCCGCAGAGATGCTGCAGGGGGGGGGGGGGGGCCT
The DNA here is from genome assembly GCA_900540995.1 of uncultured Collinsella sp. Taxonomy (GTDB): domain Bacteria; phylum Actinomycetota; class Coriobacteriia; order Coriobacteriales; family Coriobacteriaceae; genus Collinsella. Next base: position 11,185 of record UQHO01000047.1, read on the forward strand.
TCCCGCCGGCCGACAACCCTTGGCGACGAGCGCCTTCCAGACGGCCGACGTGGCCATTTGCGCCGCCGCCGTCGCCGACTACACTCCAGCGGCCCCAGCGGACCATAAGCTCAAAAAGTCCAACGAGCCCTTGGATCGAGTTGAACTGGTCGAGACCGTTGACATCTTGGCCGAGCTTTCGCGTCAAAAGGGAGAGCGGCGCGTGATCGGCTTTGCGGCCGAGACCGATAACGTCGTGGAGTACGCGCAGCGTAAGCTCGCCCGCAAGGGTTGTGACGCCATTATCGCCAACGATGTCTCGCGCGCCGATTCGGGCTTTGGAACCGACACTAACAAGGCCTGGATCGTGAGCACAGCGGGCACGCAAGAACTTCCCGTGCTAACAAAGCCCCAGCTCGCAGATACAATTTTTGACTTGCTTCAAAATTTGTAAAAAAGTTCTTGCACAAGTCTAAAGTTTCGGGTTAATATACTCCCTGTTGCGAGCGAGAGCAGAGCAACAGACAAAAGCTTCGGGACGTGGCGCAGCTTGGTAGCGCACTTGACTGGGGGTCAAGGGGTCGCTGGTTCGAATCCAGTCGTCCCGACCAGAAGTTTGCAGGTCAGGCACCTAGTGCCTGACCTTTTTTGTTTTAAGTAATTGCTTAAATTTGATTAATCAACAGGGTGCCAAAAATCTACCTGCGCGATAATCGCTTTTTGCGGTTACTTGCGCGTTTTGCACGCGCTTAAGCCGATTTATTAACGCGACATGAATCTACATACGCGTAGCTGGTATACAGACGAGTACAGGCTGTATTTATCGCGGCGATTTACGCAGATATGGCGACTGTAACGAACTAGTGTGTCGCTGTATTTATTCCAGCAGTTCACTTGATCTGTGGACAAGTGGACTGTTGCAACGAAACGCCAAGCAGGATGGGCTCTATACGAGGACGCCGCAGAGGCAATGGCGGGGGAGTGCGGCAGGCGCTCTGAGAGCCGCTGTATGACCCCATTTCTCCTCAACCCGATTACCTGTGCTATGAACCTCGAATTGTTCGAGTAATCGCCAAAAGAAAAGCCCTCGCAGGATTGCGAGGGCTTTGCGCTAAAAGAGATCAGAAGCAGAAAGCGGGGAGAACATAAAACGAGTCCCTCGCGCTGTAGCTGTAGCAAATACCGCCGCTTTGAACATAGCGAAAGGACGTGGAGCTGCGCGGTCTCACGGAGCGAGTCCAGTGGCTATAGCCTGATGCACCGGAATAGTTCGACCCCGTCACGCCCTTGGATTTGTAACACTCGTACTGGATGCCGTCGGATTGCATATCCCCGTATACTTCGGTTGCCGAGAGCAGAAAAACCTTGTCGGTCGTCGCTGAGGGGGCACCGCCCCAGTTACCGCCAACGTTATCGGGTGTCTTTGTGACGGGTTTCACCTTTGACTGGAAGAACCTCTTGCCTTATTAAAGAAATACGCCGAATACAACGGATATAAAGCGGAAGGAGGCGACATCGAGTAACTATCAAAGGCCAGATTAAGGAGCCAGCCATGAAGAAATGCCTACCCTCCATCGTCTCAGCAACTCTTTGCCCCTCCCTTGTCATGACACCATTTGTACCCGTTGCGGCAGCCCATGCCGACGAGGGATCTCCCGCCGAGAGCAGCGATATCTACGTCGGAGTCAATTACGACGAAAATTACGATATATCCCTTTTTTGAGCGCGGGCGCTGCGCGGATTCATATTCCAAGGCGTGGTGCGATTCTCACGGATCTGCAAATAACCGCCCCGTCCCTCACAAGGTCAAGCTGAACGCGAAGGAGGAGGCTTGCCTGCGCGATCCCTACCTTGCTGGCACCGCTGAAGTTATCGCCGGTCTCGTGACAACCGGTCCTAGCGGCGGCTTTTTTGCAACCGCAATGACATCGTACCGACTTTTCACTTGCATGTTCTGAAAGGAAGTTGCCATGTTGTCGCAAAATCAATCGAGATACTTGAACACAATCGGCTTTGCCCTGCTTGCATTACTCTTTGCTAGCGACCTTTTGCTGAAACCGCCCAAGGAACTCGTTTCGCTTGCCATAGCCTGCATTTCCGCCCTTTACTTTACGGCAACCCTATTCGCCGGACTAAAGGAGAGGAAAAAAGGCGTAGTCGTTGCATCTGCCGTAGGCGTGATCATAGCCATTGCCTCATTCTTTATCTGACACATTGGTGATCTAGGGGCGATATCGTAGGAATACGACCGGGAGAGCCGGGACCAGATTGCCCGGGTTGCCCGGTCGGCTCGCGCGACGGCGCGGCGGTTCCACAGAAAAATCTCCGGACTTCACGCCGTTTCTGATCGCATTGTAGACAGCCATCTCGTCTTCGCAGTCGGCGAGCACGCGGTGTGCGTCGTCGTTTTGGATGTCCAGTAAATCTCGAAGGTCCTCCATGCACCAGCGTCCGAGATCTGGCCATGCGCGTTGCGCGAGCTGATAAGTGTCGATTGCGATGTTGTAGTTAAAGTCCAGGCCAAAGCCGTCCCAGGCAGAACGGCTTTGTTTCCTTGATTATCAACTTCATCCGGGCACTTCCCGCATTCATCCGTGTGTGTACGGATGAATGCGGGGTTCAATACCCCGGCGGCCTGATCGGCAGACCGCCGGGAATTCTCACTCCTCGATAAAAGCCGGCACTCGGTTAGTCCTGCGCATCTTGAAATCGCCAGTCTCGTGGGAGACGTAGAGAATGCCGTCCATCCCGTCTCGTGATGCATACGACAGGTGAACTGAACCGCAATCCGATCCATCATTGTCGAGAAGATCAAACGAATTCGGATCGCTCGTTGCGGCCAAACGACCACTCATACAAGAGCCATCGTCATTACAGATTTGCCATTCCATGTCTTCGCCTGCAAGAATCGCCATAGACGGCCTGGTCGCGCCATCGTTGACATACATCCCGTCTATGCCAAACCCATTTTCAGCGCCATCGATGAACGACTGCTCGGACCTATACCTCGCAAATGATGCACATAGCACCATTGCAAGACAAAGTACAAAGCCAACAATCGCTATCTTTGCATAGCTCTTGCCTATCATGTCATTCACCTCCCTCGTATGTATCGAGGTATTCCTGCTTGAGCGTCTGCGAGGACGACTCGGTCTTTTCCACAAGCGTGCCGGCCTCGATGAAGTAGAACGAGTTGGTGAGGTCTGCCAGGTCGTCGA
>UQHO01000048.1 GCA_900540995.1 uncultured Collinsella sp.
TATCGTTGGGGCCAGGCCCGATTTTGCCTCTTGACAATGTCCTGCTCATATTAAAAGGAACGTCCCCAAGTGCCAAGTGCATCAAGAGTGTCCCCTTTGACCAGTCGTTTAAGAACGTCCCCAATGACTAACGTCGCAGGTTGAGGACGGGCAGCGAGCGGGTCGCATTTGAGACAAGGTGACGTGAAACGAAAGGGCGCTGACCTTCTGGTCGCGCCCTTGAAGTTGAACGTCAGATTGTCCAAATGCGGCCCGCGCAGCGTCGAGCCGTTACGGCGTTTGGTAAAACGCCGTAACTTAGTAGTTGGCTTCGTAGCCGTTGCCGTCGCCGGTGGGCTCTTCGTAGTAGTCCGAATCGCTCGAATCGCCTGAGTCATCGGAATCGTCAGAACTGACCGATGAAGTTGCGGTACCGTTTGCGTAGTCGTCAGACGTGTTGTTGTTCAGATCGCCGATCGTAGAACTGGAACCGTCGGAAAGACCCATGGTGTTGGGACCCTTGGGATCCTTGCCGGCATCGACGCGCTCCATCATTTCCTTGAGCTCGTCCTCGTAGACAAAGACGTAGCTCACACCGTCGATCATGGTGCTGTCGTCGGCGTACGAGGGCAGGTTGGCCGAGTAGATACCGTCGACATCCATGCCGCGCATGGCGTTGACCGTAGCCACGATATCCTGAACGCTCATATCGGTTACGAGCATATCGGACAGCGAATTAACCAGGCCAAAAATCTTCGTGGCATCGAAGTTATTGAGAATCTGGTTGGCAAGGGCGCCAAGCACCTGACGCTGGTGGCGCATGCGCGTGTAATCGCCGTCGGCATAGGTGTAGCGGCAGCGGGCATAGGTAAGGGCGGTGGCACCGTCCATATGCTGCTGGCCAGCGGTAATCTTAATATCCAGGTGCTCGGGGTCGTCAACATCATCGGTTGCGTTAATGTCGATACCGCCAACCGAATCAATCAGCGCCTGCATACCGTCGAAGCTGACCTCGGCATAGTGGGAAATCTGAACACCGCACAGCTCGTTGACCGCCTCGACCATGGCCTCGGCGCCGCCAACGGTATGGCAGGCGTTGATCTTCATGGTCTCGCCCTTGTACTCGACCTTGGTGTCGCGCGGAACGGAAATGAGCGTCGCCTGCTTTTGCGTGGGGTCGATGCGTGCCAGGATAATCGAGTCGGCACGATACGTATCCTCGCCCGGACGGCCGTCGGTGCCAAGAAGCAGCACGTAGAACGGATCCTTTGCCTCATCGGTGTCAACCAGAACCCGACGCAGATTATCGGTAATGACATTAGAATCGCCGAGCTTGCCCATAATGGTGGCAAACCACAGGCCGGCAGCGGTAGTGGCACTCAGCAGCACACCAAGCACGACAATGAGCGCGACGTGACGAATCGTGTGGCTACGACGACGTTGACGAGCGCGCTCGGAATAGCGAGCCACGTTATCGCGACTGTAGATCTTGGCCTGCGCACCAGTTGAGGGTCTTCGGGCGGTGGTATCCGCGAGGGGCTTTTTATTAAACATAGGCAACCTGTATTAGTAGATGACGGGATCGGGGACGGTAGCATGCTCGACATGCGCGCCGAGCGCCTGCAGCTTTTCGACAAACTGCTCGTAGCCGCGCTTGATATGATGGATGGCCGAAACCTCGGTCGTCCCGTCGGCGATCAAGCCCGCTACGACGAGGGCCGCTCCGCCACGCAGATCGGGCGAGGTAACCTGTGCGCCCGAGAAGCCCTTGACGCCATGAATCATGGCATGATGACTCTCGATACGAATGTCGGCACCCATGCGCACCAGCTCAGAGGCAAACATAAAGCGATTCTCGAAGATGTTCTCGGTGATAACGGAGCTACCATCGGCAAGGGCGGAGAGTACCATAATCTGCGCCTGCATGTCCGTCGGGAAGCCGGGGAACGGAAGCGTCTGGATGTCGACCGGCTTGATACGCTCGGCACGGTTCACATGGACGCCATCCTCGACGCGCTCGCAGTCGATACCCATGAGCTCCATCTTCTTGAGCACCATGCCCAAGTGAATGGGGCAAAAGCCCGTGACATCGACACCGCGATCGTCGGCCATCAACGCACCGGCAACGATAAAGGTACCGGCCTCGATGCGGTCGCCTACTACGCGATGGGTAACAGGATGGAGCTCTTCCACGCCTTCGATAGTCACGACGGGCGTGCCGGCGCCAACAATCTTGGCGCCCATCTCGTTGAGCATGTTGGCGAGATCGACGATCTCGGGCTCGCGGGCGGCATTGTCGATAACCGTGGTACCCTGCGCGCGCACGGATGCCATAATGAGGTTCTCGGTCGCACCGACACTGGCAAACTCGAGCGTGACGGTGGTACCGCGCAGACCTTGGGGCGCATTAGCGTTGATATAACCGTGGGCGGTATCGAACTCAACGCCTAGGGCCTCAAGACCAAGAATGTGCATATCGATCTTGCGAGCACCCAGGTTGCAGCCGCCCGGCATGGCAATCTTGGCGCGATGGAAGCGGCCCAGCAGGGGTCCCATGACGGCGGTGGAAGCACGCATCTTGGCAACGAGCTCGTAGGGGGCCTCCCAAGAATCGACCTGAGAGGTATCAATCTCGAGCGTGTGCTCGTCGAGAACATCGATCGTAGCGCCCATGCCCTTGAGCACCTTGCCCATCACGTGAACATCAGAAATATCGGGCACGTTCTGCAGCGTCGTCTTGCCTGGCGCCAGAAGCGTTGCCGCCATGAGTTTGAGCGCGGAGTTCTTGGCACCCGAGACGGGCACGGAGCCTCCGATGGCGTGGCCACCCTCAACGCGGATAATATCCAAGGTCTACCCTTTCAAAAAGCATGCCCGGGGTGGCTGGGCCATCCCGGGCATGATGTGTTCGCAAATGGTCGAACGCTAAATCGTTTGACTATTGGGCAAGCTTGAGCTTACACCATGCGATTTCATTATAGAGGTAGGCGCGGCGTGCATCATCCTCCGACAAATTACCCAGCTTCTCTTCAAAACCTTGAATATCAGCTTTAAGCTTGTCGGCATCGACGGTCGCCAAATCGCAAGCGCGCTCGGCGAGAACGGTCACGACATCGTCCGCAACCTGGGCATAGCCGCCGGCCACGGCAAACGTGTGGTCGACAGTGCCCATGGCCTTATCGGAAACGCGAACGTAACCGCGGTCGATCGTGCAGATCTCGCTGGAGTGAGCAGGCAGAACGCCAAACTCGCCATCCGTGGACGGAATCGACACAAACGCAGCGTCGCCCTCATAGGCGCAGCTCACGGGGCACACGATGCGGATACGCATAACCTACTTCTCCCCCATCTTGCGGGCGCGCTCGCGCACGTCCTCAATCGTGGAAGCATAGCGGAAAGCCTGCTCGGGCAGGTCATCGGCCTTGCCGTCGACAATCTCGGCGAAAGAGCGGACGGTATCCTCGACGCGGACGTAGACACCGGGGTTGCCGGTGAACTTCTCGGCGACGTGGAAGGACTGCGAGAGGAACTGCTGAATCTTACGGGCACGGTTGACCGTAAGGCGCTGCTCCTCGGACAGCTCGTCCATACCCAGAATGGCGATGATGTCCTGAAGGTCGGAGTACTCCTGCAGGAGCTCCTGGACCTTGACGGCGACACGGTAGTGCTCCTCGCCGACGATCGAGGGATCGAGAGCGTCGGAGGAAGACGCAAGCGGGTCGATAGCCGGGAACAGGCCGAGCGACGAAATGCTACGCGAAAGAACCGTGGTGGCATCGAGGTGCGTAAACGTCGTGGCAGGCGCCGGGTCGGTCAGGTCGTCTGCGGGGACGTAGACAGCCTGGACGGAGGTAATGGAGCCCGTCTTGGTCGAGGTAATGCGCTCCTGGAGGTCGCCCATCTCGGTTGCCAGCGTGGGCTGGTAACCAACGGCGGACGGCATACGGCCCAGCAGTGCGGAAACCTCGGAACCTGCCTGGGAGAAGCGGAAGATGTTGTCGATGAACAGCAGAACGTCCTGGCCGCGATCGCGGAAGTACTCAGCGGTGGTAAGGCCGGCCAGACCGATGCGCAGACGCGCTCCGGGCGGCTCGTTCATCTGACCATAGACCAAGCAGGTCTTGTCGATAACGCCAGACTCGCTCATCTCGAGGAACAGGTCGGTGCCCTCGCGGGTACGCTCGCCGACGCCGGTGAACACCGAGGTGCCGCCGTGCTCCTGGGCGAGGTTGTTGATGAGCTCCTGAATCAGAACGGTCTTGCCGACGCCGGCGCCGCCGAACAGGCCCGTCTTGCCGCCACGGATGTAGGGCTCGAGCAGGTCAACAGCTTTGATGCCGGTCTCGAAGATCTCGGTCTTGGTGGTGAGCTCGTCGAAACGGGGCGCTGCATGGTGGATGGGGTAGAACTCCTCCACCTCGGGCATGGGCTTGCCGTCGACGGGCTTGCCCATGACGTTCCAAATGCGGCCGAGCGTCTTGGGGCCAACGGGCATCTTCATGGGCTCACCGGTATCGGTGGCGATGAGGCCGCGCTGCAGGCCGTCGGTCGAGGACATGGCGACCGTGCGGACGACGCCGCCCGGAAGCTGGCTCTCGACCTCGAGGATCGTGCTCAGATGACCGATCGGGGTCTCGGCCTCGACCGTGAGCGCGTTGTAGATCGGGGGCACCGCGCCGTCAAACTTGACGTCGACGACAGGGCCGATGATTCGCACGATGCGACCATCACCGGCAGTCGTCTTCTTGGTGGCTTCCTCGACCGCAAGCTTTACGGTGTTATTAGCCATTACTGTTCCTCCAATGCTGAGGCTCCGCCGACGATCTCGTTAATCTCGGTCGTGATCGAAGCCTGGCGCACGCGACTATACGTGCGGGTAAGGGTCGAGATGATCGCGGTGGCGTTTTCGGTCGCGGAGTGCATGGCCTTGCGGCGTGCACCCTGCTCGGCAGCCGCCGAATCGATCAGGGCCTGGTAGATGACCGTCAGGATATAAGACGGCACAAGCTTGCCGAGAACATGCTCGGGAGAGGGCACGAACTCGAACGTGGACGAGATGCGCTTAGGGGCGTCGGTCTCGTTCTTACGCGGACCGTGGGCCATAGCGATCATCTCGGGGTCGAGCGGCAACAAGTGCTCGACGCGAAGCTCCTGATCCACGCGGTTCTTGGCGTGGTGGTAGACAAGCTCGACACGGTCAAGCTCACCGGCACGATACGCATCGCAGATATGAGAGGAGATCATGCGGGCCTGATTAAAATCGGGCTCAGAGGAGTTGCCCTCAAAGTGCATGACGACGTTTGCGCGGTCACGGAAATACGTGGCCGGCTTACGCCCGCACGCGATGATTTCGCACTCGATGCCGTCGTTCATCCAAGAAGCGGCGAGCTTTTCGGCCGTGCGCTCCACCGTCGTATTGAAACCGCCGGCAAGGCCGCGGTCCGAGGCAATAACGACAATCAGGCCATGCTTGACGCTCTCATGCTTCTGCAGCATGGGATCGGTGCCCGAACAGGAGGCGTCGCCGGCGACCGTCAACATGACGTCGGTCAGCGCCTCCTTATAGGGCTCGGCCTGCTTGGAGCGATCGAGGGCACGACGGATCTTGGCCGTAGAGACCATCTCCATCGTGCGCGTGATCTGCTTGGTCGTGGTAACCGAGGAGATTCGCTTCTTAATGTCGCGAAGGTTGGCCATGGGGCTTAGTTCTCCTCTGATCCAGAAACATCCGAATGGTGCTTGGCCATGAACTGCTGCTTGAAGTCGCCGATGACGCGCAAGAGCTCAGCCTTGGTGTCATCATCGATCTTCTTGGCGCGAACCTTGTCGAGCAGCGAGCCAAAGCCATTGTCCATGTACTCGATGAGCTCGGCACGGAAAGGCAGCACGTCGGCGATCTCCAGGTCATCCAGGAAGCCCTCGTTGCCAGCGAACAGCGTAACGATCTGCTCGCCAACCTCAAACGGCTTGTAACGCGGCTGCTTCAGGAGCTCGGTCATGCGGGCACCGTGGGTAAGCTGCTTTTGCGTGGCCTCGTCGAGGTCGGAGCCGAACTGCGTAAAGCCGGCGAGCTCCTGGTACGAAGCGAGGTCCAGACGGAGGTTGCCGGCGACCTGCTTCATAGCCTTGGTCTGCGCGTCGCCACCGACGCGGGACACGGAAATGCCCACGTCGACTGCCGGGCGCTGGCCCTGGAAGAAGAGCTCGGACTGCAGGTAGATCTGACCATCGGTAATGGAAATGACGTTGGTCGGAATGTAGGCCGAGACGTCGCCGTCCTGGGTCTCGATGATCGGCAGAGCCGTCATGGAGCCGTAACCGTTCTTCTTGGACATCTTGACTGCACGCTCGAGCAGGCGAGAGTGCAGGTAGAAGATGTCGCCAGGATAGGCCTCGCGTCCGGGCGGACGATGCAGCGTCAGCGACATCTGACGGTAGGCCACAGCCTGCTTGGACAGGTCATCGTAGATGACGAGCACGTGGCCACCGGGGTTGGTCTCGCTGGCGGGCTTGCCGTCCTCGCCGTTGTACATGAAGAACTCGCCGATAGCGGCACCGGCCATAGGCGCGATGTACTGCATAGGGGCGGAATCGGCAGCGGTGGCCGAAACGATGATGGTGTAGTCGAGCGCACCGTGCTGAGCGAGGGTCTCGCGGATGTTGGCAACCGTGGAGGCCTTCTGGCCGATGGCGACATAGATGCAGACCATGCCCTTGCCGCGCTGGTTGAGGATAGCGTCGATGGCAATGGCGGTCTTACCGGTCTTACGGTCGCCGATGATGAGCTCACGCTGACCGCGGCCGATAGGCACCATGGAGTCGATGGCCAACAGGCCGGTCTGAACCGGCTCGCACACCGGGGTACGGTCGATGACGCCGGGGGCCTTGAACTCAATGGGACGACGGTGCGTGGCGACGATGTCGCCCAGGCCGTCGATGGGCTGGCCGAGCGGATTGACGACGCGGCCGAGCATGGCGCGGCTCACGGGGATATCCATAATGCGGCCAGTGGTGCGGCACTCGTCGCCTTCCTTGATGGAGTCGACGGCACCAAACAGAACGGCGCCGACCTCGTCACGGTCAAGGTTCTGGGCAAGGCCGAAGACGGTCTCACCGGTATCGGAGCTCTTGAACTCCAGAAGCTCGCCTGCCATGGCGCTCTTGAGGCCGGAGACGCGCGCGATGCCGTCGCCTACCTCGTCGACCGTTGAAACCTCATGCGTATCGACCGTCGCGGAGAGGCTCGTGAGCTGCTCCTGCAGTTTCTTGGCGATATCCTGGGCATTGAGGGTTTCGGACATTAGGCTTCACCTCCGTACGAATTAGCAGAGTTTGCGAGGGTCTCCTGCGCGATGCGCAGCTGCGTCTTGACGGAAATGTCACGACGCTCGCCGCGGGCCTCGAGCACCAGGCCGCCCACAATAGACGGGTCGACCTGCTCGATAAGGAATACCTTGCGGCCGAAGTCCTGCTCGCATTTCTTAGTGATGGTTTGACGCAGCTCGTCGTCGAGCGGAATCGCCGTGGTGACGGTCACGCCCACTACATCCTCGTCTTCCTCGGCAACATACTTAAAGGCAGCTGCCACCTTAGGAAGAAGGTCGAGCTGGTCGCGCTTGGACATGGTGTCGAGCACGGCGATGATCTCGGGGCTGGCAGAAGCCAGGCGCTCGATCATCTCGAGGTCCTCGAACACATGGTTCTCGGCCTTGGCGGCTTCCAGAAAGGAGCGCGCGTAGGTCTCGAGCACCTTGTCCTGATAGCGGCTAGTCGGCATTCAGGCTACCTGCTTCCTGGATGTAGCGCTCGATGAGCTTCTTCTGCTCGCCCTCGTCCTCGAGTGCCTCGCCCACGATCTTGGTGGCGACGGCAACGGACAGGTCGGCGATGGAGCTCGCGGCACCGGCGTAAATGGACTTGCGCTCGTCCTCGACGGTCGTATGGGCCTTGGCGATGATCTCCTCGGCCTCCTTGTGAGCAGCCTCGATGATACGGGCGCGCTCGGACTCGGCGTCCTTACGGGCCTCGAGAACGATGTCGGCAGCCTGACGACGGGCGTCGGTGACGATCGAGTCGGACTCAGCGCGCTTGGCGATGGCCTCCTGCTTGGTCTTCTCGGCCTCGTCGAGGCTCTCCTCGATCTTCTTGCCGCGCTCCTCCATGGTCTTCATGATGCCCGGCAGGGCGACCTTGGCCAGCACGATCCAGATAATCAGGAAGGCGATAAGCGCCGGGATGAACTCCGCCATCTTAGGGATGAGGATGTCCGCACCGGCAGCGCCGTCCTCGGCGAACGCGGAAACCGGCATGAGCAGCGCGGCCGCGGACGCGGAGAGTGCGATCGCGCTCTTCTGGGATGAAAGATTCATACTTGACGCTCCGTGCTATTTAACGATCAGCGCGACAACGAAGCCGATCAGAGCCAGAGCCTCGCCGAAGGCGGAGCCCATGATGAAGACGGTGAACACGCGGCCCTGGACCTCAGGCTGACGGGCCATAGCACCCGTAGCGCCCAGAGCAGACAGGCCGATAGCAAGACCAGCGCCGATAACACCGAGACCGTAACCGATAACTCCCACGATTCCTCCTTTGTCGTGCGTGTCTTATTTCACGCAGGATAACCTTTTTATAACTGCCGGGCTCCATGGGTACGGGCACCGGCGGTTTAACGAATTGCCTTACCTTTAGGCACGAACGGAAGACTACTCCTCCTCCGCGACCTCCTCTGCCTCGGAGACATACACGGCGGTAAGGACCGTGAAGACGTAAGCCTGGATGGCGCCGACCACAAGCTCGATCGCATAGATCAGGATGAGGATGGCAAGCCAGGCCAGCGAAGGCAGGGCGCCGACGGCGTGAGCCGCGGAAACCTGCTGAAGCAGCGGCTGCATGAACATGCTCGCCATGATGGCAAACGAGCCCATGACCACGTGTCCTGCGAACATGTTGCAGAACAGACGGACGGCGAGCGTGATGAGGCGCAGGAAGGTCGAGAAAAGCTCGACGACCCACACGAGCACGTTCATCGGGAAGCTCACGCCCTGCGGGGCGAGGCTCTTGATATAGCCGATCACGCCGTGGGCCTTGCATCCGTAGTAGATGAAGTACACGAAGGCGAAGATGGCGAGCGCAGCGGTGGAGCCGATTGCGCCGGTGCCGGGCTTCATTCCCGGAATCAGGCCGATCATGTTGTTGATCAGGATGAACAGGAAAAGCGAGCACAGGAACGGGAAGTGCTTCTTCCAGTTCTCACCCACGACGCCCTTGCCGATATCGTTCTCGACGTACTCGATGATGTACTCGAAACCGTTGACGAAGAAGCCCTTGGGGACCAGGGTCTGCTTCTTCTTGAACACGGCCAGGACGATCAGGAGCACGATCGTGGAGACGATCAGCCAAAACGAGTACTGCGTGATACCGCAGCTCAGATCGCCCACGACAGGGGTGGAGCTGAACTCGCTGACCAGATGATTAATCTCATCAGGCAGCTTTTCAAAAATTTCCACGACTTACCTTTCGACCTCATGAGGATCTCGCAGCGCCTTGGCGACACGAACCGTGCAGGCGGCCATAAAGGCCACGAAGCCGATCGCCTCGCCCAAGAGGAACATGCGAAACGCCTCTCCGAACAACGCAAACACAACCAAGGTAAAGACGAGCAGGGCGATTGCCGAGACCGCCAGACTCACCATACCCTTGAGCATGTCCGCATTCTGCTTATCGTCAAGAACCGGCTTGAGCGTAAAGACAAAGGGAAGGAAGGCAATTGCGCCCGCGATGGCGCCTGCAACGATAGCGAGCAGATCGGCTATCTGAAACACTGGCGTCCTCACTTTCCTTTTTAACGCCTCACAGAACAGTTCCCGCCAAACATTGGTGACTATTGTACGAGCCAATCGCTAAAGTACAACCGAAAAAGCATCGGTTAATACGCACCTGTTCGTTTTCTTAAGACCTTCTTTATGCCGCAGGTACGGCAATACGTTTTTCTCGAACCCTGCGGGGCAAAACGTCCGTTAACAGGAGTGCGCGTAGGCGTCTTTTGCTCGCCCGCGCGCACCGTTTCTTCGTATTTGTGACCGTAGCCGACAAGGCCCAACGACTAGAGCGTGCCGTAGATGCGGTCGCCGGCGTCGCCCAGGCCGGGAACGATGTAGGCGGCCTCGTTGAGATGGTCGTCGATGGCGCAGGTATAGATATGCACATCTGGGTCCTTCTCGGTCAGCGACTTGAGACCCTCGGGGGCCGCGACGATGCACAGCATGCGGATGTCCTTGACACCGCGCTCGCGCAGGTAGCTGATGGCCATCTCGGCCGAACCGCCCGTGGCGAGCATGGGGTCGACGACCAGGCAGATACGCTGGTCGATATCCTTGGGCATCTTGCAGTAGTACTCATGCGGCTCGTGGGTAACCTCGTCGCGCTCCATACCGATGTGGCCCACGCGGGCAGAGGGTACCAGGTCGAGAATGCCGTCGACCATGCCAAGGCCTGCACGAAGGATGGGAACGATGGCGAGCTTTTTGCCGGCAAGCTGCTTAAACGTGGCGGTGGTGATGGGGGTCTCGACCTCGACGTCTTCCATGGGCAGGTTGCGCATGGCCTCGTAGCCGTCAAAAAGCGCGAGTTCGCGCACGAGCTGGCGGAACTGGTTGGTGCCGGTGTTTTTATCGCGCAGGATCGACAGCTTGTGCTGAACGAGCGGATGATCGACAAGCGTCACACGGGACGCATCGTAGGTGACGGTCATGGGTTGATTGCCCCTTTCGTTGCGGCCGCAAAACGGCCTTGCTGACAAGGCGCGCAGCAATGTCGCCACCGCACGCCATGCATTAGTTTAGCGGTTTGTTGTATCGAGCAGCCCACCGCGGCCCTACTGTGCGGTACTGAGCGAGCGCTTGACTGCATCACGCCAGCCCGCAAGGTTTTGCTCGCGGCGCACGGCGGACATGTGGGGAAGGAAGGTCCTAACGATCTGGGCATTTTGCTCCAGCTCTTCCAGGTCTTCCCAATAGCCGACGGCAAGACCCGCCAAGTACGCGGCACCGATTGCCGTGGTCTCCACCGTCTCGCATTGCAGCACGGGGATATCCAGCAGGTCGGCCTGAAATTGCATGATGAACTCGTTGCGCGAGGCACCGCCATCGACAGACAGGCGCTCGATCGAAAGCCCCACGTCCTGCTCCATGGCGCGCAGCACGTCGTAGCTCTGATATGCCATGGATTCGCAGGCGGCGCGCACGATGGTCGCACGGCTCGAGGCGCCGGTCAGACCGCACACGATACCGCGGGCATGCGGGTCCCACCAGGGAGCGCCCAAACCCGCAAAGGCGGGAACGAAGTAGCAGCCCTCGTTGTCGTTAATCGAAGTGGCGAGTTGTGCCGACTCGCTCACGCTCGAGATGATGCCCATGTTGTTACGAAGCCAGTTCATGGTGGAGCCGGCAGCAAAGATGGAGCCCTCGAGTGCATAGCTGATCTTCCCGTTCGCAGCGATACCGATGGTGGAGACCAGGCCGTTCTTGGATTCGACGATCTCGTCGCCGGTGTTCATGAGCATAAAGCAACCCGTGCCATAGGTGTTTTTGGTCTGGCCGGGACGGAAACAGCAGTGGCCGAACAGCGACGCCTGCTGGTCGCCCGCCACGCCCATGATGGGCGGCATGTTGGTCATGATGTCGCTCGCGACGCGGCCGTAGTCGCCCGAGCTCCAGCGAACCTCGGGCATCATGGAACGTGGAACGTCAAAGAGCGCCAGCAGGTCGTCGTCCCAATCGAGCGTATGGATATTAAAGAGTGCCGTGCGGCTGGCATTGGTGTAGTCGGTGGCAAAGACCTGGCCGCCAGTGAGGTTGTAGATGAGCCAGGTGTCGATGGTGCCAAACATGAGGTCGCCCGCCGCCGCGCTCTCGCGTGCGCCGTCGACGTTGTCGAGAATCCACTGCACCTTGGAGGCCGAGAAATACGGGTCGAGCGTGAGTCCCGTGCGGGAGCGCACCAACTCCTCGCAACCCTGTTCAACCAACGCCTCGATTACCGACGCGGTACGGCGGCACTGCCATACGATGGCGTTATAGATCGGCTGACCGCTCACGCGGTCCCAGACCACCGTGGTCTCGCGCTGGTTGGAGATGCCGATGGCGGCAATGCGGTCGGAGTGGATACCGCTCTTAAACTGGACTTCCATCATGACGGCGATCTGGCTGGCAAGCACCGCCATGGGGTCTTGCTCTACCCAACCGGGACGCGGGAAGCTGGTTTTGACGCTGCGACGTGCCTGCGCGACGATGCATCCGTACTCGTCGACGATGGTCGCAAGTACCGAGGTGGTGCCGCAGTCGAGTGCCATAATGTAGGAACCGCCAAAGTTAAACGAGGCATCTTCCATGCCCAGGCTACCCAGATTCAACGACATCGCTTACACCTTTCTATTGCATCGGGTCGGACAGGACCCGTTCGATCTCTGATGCGGGAAGTGCGCCTTGGCGCAGGATCTGGAGCCCGCCGTGCTGAAACGACACGATGGTCGAGGCGTCGCGACACGGGGTCTCACCGGCGTCGACGGCAACATCAACCCCCTCCAGGATGCGACCCTCGACGGCGGCAAAGCTTGCCGGCGAGGGCGCACCGTGCGTGTTGGCGCTCGTGCAGGCAAGGGGACTGCCGCAGGCGCGGATGAGCGCCTGCACCACAGGCGAGGCCGACGCGCGAAGAGCCACCGTGTCATCGGCGGCGCGCATAAAGGTCGGCACGCAGGGGGCTGCCTTAATCACGATAGTCAGGGCTCCCGGCCAGCATCGTCGCGCGAGTACGCGGGCCTCGTTAGGGATATCCACGCCATAGCGGTCGAGTGCTTCGACGCCATCGACCAGCCAAGCAACGGTTTGCGTGAGTTCACGTTGCTTGAGAGTGAAGATACGGCGATAGCCGGTGCCGAGCGCAGGGACTGCGGCGCCGTTGACGGTGGCTTGCGGGTCGCATGACCACGACGGGAACTCGCTGGTATCTTGGGGGACGGCATCGGAGAAGGCATTGACTGCCACGGCGACGCCATAGACGGTCTCGGTCGGGATCAGTGCCAGGCCGCCGCGACCGAGCACCTCGGCCGTACGCTCGACGGCAAGCCGATGCGGCTCCCCCCCCCCCCCCCCCCCCCCCCCCCAGCCTCGGCG
>UQHO01000049.1 GCA_900540995.1 uncultured Collinsella sp.
CGGTAACCGCGTCGCCGCCCGCCAGCGCACCAACCGGGCAGATCGCCACGACACCCGTCACACGTCCCGGCTCGCCCGAGCATTCGTACACGTAATACGCCGCACCCGGGTCCTTGAGCATCAGACCATCGGCAAGGGCTCCGCGCAGAGCATCGTTGCCGCTCAGGATGCTGCCCATTGCAGGCAGCGCCTCGAGCACGCGGTCCTGAGCCGGGCGGATGCAGGGAAACGGAAGTGCTTTCATGGGCGGTCCTAACGCACGAGTCGGTTTGTTCGCGGCTTATTATGCCCCAACTTGGCCGCTCGCGTCCCAGAGCACGTTATCGGCGAGCGCGATTAGCACCTGCTGACAACGAACGATATCGGCGTGGGGCACATATTCGTTGGGCTTGTGCGCGAGCGCGAGCGACCCGGGACCGTAGCTCATGCAATTGCGGTTACCTGTCTTGCCGGCAATGACGGCGGTGTCGGTGTAGCCGGTAAAGAAGCCGACGGTCGTGTCCGCGTCCGTCACGTCATCGGCGGCACGCTTGAGCGCTGCTAGAAGGGGAGAGTTCGGGTCGCGCTCGATGGCGGGGCGGTCGCCCGTTACGGTGTAGCTGCCATGGCAACCGGGAACGGCGGCTTCGGCGACGGCGATGGCCTGCTCTACCATGCGCGTCGCGGCGGCCGTATCGGTCGGCGGGGTCAGGCGCATGTCGACCCAGACTTTGGCGCGGTCGGGTACGACGTAGGGGCGATATCCGCCCTCGATTTGGCCAAACGTGATGGTCGAAGGCCCCAGCTCATCGTGCGCGGGCAGCGCCATAAACGCGCGACGGAGCGAACACACGACCTCGGCCATGGCAGCGACGGCATCCGCGCCCTTCCAGGGCTGGCTCGCATGCGCCGTCACGCCAGTCATTTCAATCTCGAACCACGTACGCCCCTTGTGCGCCACCTGGATCTGTCCGTCGGTGGGCTCGGTGTCCAGCACCCATTCACGCGAGCCGACCCAGCCAGCATCGATCGTGGCCTCTGAGCCGCGCATAAAGTCCTCCTCGTCGACCGAGCAAATGAGTGAGAAGCCACGGCGGGGCAGCTTGCCTTCTGCCGCCACGCGCTCGAGCGTATGGACCAGTGCGGCAATGGCGCAGGCCAGGCCACCCTTCATATCGCAGGCACCGCGGCCATAGAGTTTATCGTTGCGCACGATCGCTCCGAGCGGCGGAATGTCCGCGTCCCAGCCATCGCCCAGTGTAACGGTATCCATATGGCAGATATAGACGAGCCGTGGCTCGTCGCTCAGTCCCGGCACGGTGACCATAAGGTTGCGGCGCCCGGGCAGCACCTCGAGTTCCTCAACCTGCACGGCATCGAGTACCGGATGGCTCAGCTGCGCCAACCGTTCCTCAACCAACGCTTTGATATAGCGTTCAATCTCGCCCTCATACGCACCTGGGTCGGAACTGTCGATCCGCACGAGCCCTTGCGTAAGCCGCCAGGCAAAATCTGTATCAACCATAGGCACCTCACAGATAGTTAGGTCAACATACAGATTGTATGCCAAGAAGCGGCTCGGCGCATTTAATGGAGCGCTCACAAAAACGGGGGCGCCTCTCGTGCGAAAGGCACCCCCGCGGGCATTCAATGTCAGTGACGGGCAGGCCACATGGGGAGCTGCCCGTCAGGTCAGTCGGCGCTACTTGATCACGCGCACGCGATACATCGACGGAATCTGCTTGAGCGCCTCGATGGTGCTGCTGTCCAGGTGCTCATCGGTGTCGAACATGGTGTAGGCGTTCTCGCCGGCGGACTCGTTGGTCATACGCTGCACGTTGGCGTTGTCTTTGGCCAGGATTGCCGTGATCTGGCCGATCATGTTGGGCACGTTGGCGTGCAGGCAGGCGATGCGGCTTGCGGCGCGCGCCTTGCCCATGCTGCAGGCAGGATAGTTGACGCTGTGCGCGATATTGCCGTTCTCCAGGTAATCCTTGAGCTCGCTGATGGCCATGTCGGCGCAGTTGGCCTCGGCTTCGCCGGTGCCGGCGCCCGAGTGCGTGGTGATAAACGTATTGGGCATCTTGACCGTCTTGGGCGTGGCGAAGTCGCAGCTAAACCAGCTGAGCTTGCCCTCGCGCAGGGCAGCGTCGACGGCATCCTCGTCAATGATGGTTTCGCGCGCGTAGTTGATGAGCACGGCGTCGGGTGCCAGCAGGTTAATCTGCTCGGTGCTGATCATGCCGATGGTGTCTGCCTTGCTGGGCACGTGCACGGTGAGGTAGTCGCAGCCGCGGCATAGATCCTCGAGCGTGCCCACGCGCTGCACCTCGCGGCTCAGCACCCACGCGTGCTCGACGGAAATGAACGGGTCGTAGCCGTAGACATCCATGCCCAGGTCGACGCAGGCGTTGGCGACCTTGGAGCCTACGTTGCCCAGACCGATGACGCCGATGCGCTTGCCTTTAAGCTCGCGGCCCACAAAGGCCTTCTTGGCCTTTTCGGCATCGACCTGAATCTCGGGGTCGTCGGCGTTGTCGCGCACCCAGTTCATCGACTGTACTACGCCGCGGCTCGAGAGCACCAGCATGCCCAGGACGAGCTCCTTGACGGCATTGCTATTGGCGCCAGGGGAGTTAAAGACGACGACGCCCTTCTTGGCGTACTCCTCGACGGGGATGTTGTTGACGCCGGCGCCGCAGCGGGCGATGGCGCGGATGCCCTCGGGCAGCTCGTAGCCGTGCAGGTCGGTCGAGCGCATCAGGATCGCGTCGGCCTCCTCGGCGGTGCTTACAAATTCGTAGCCTTCGCCAAACTCGACTTTGCCGTCTTTGGTGATGTCGTCGATGGTCTTAATCTTGCGCATGAAAAACTCCTTAGCTGGTTTGTTTAAAACAAGTGGTTTGAAGTGGCTGATCGGCCCGCGTGCTGCGGGCTAGTTAGATCGCTGGCTCAAACCGTGCTGCGCTTCGAAGTCCTTCATGTACGTGGCCAGTGCCTGCACGTCTTCCATGGTTACGGCGTTGTAGACGCTGGCGCGCATGCCGCCCACCAGGCGATGACCCTTGACGTTTTGAATCTGGTGCTCGGCCGCACCTGCGACAAAGGCCGCGTCGAGCTCGGCGTCGTCGGTGCGGAAGGTGACGTTGGCGATGGAGCGGCTGTCGGCCTGTGTGGTGCCATGGAACAGCATGCTGTGCTCGAGCAGGTTGTAGAGCAGGTTGGCCTTGGCCCAGTTGCGCTCGGCCATGGCGGCAAGTCCGCCGGTCTCCTCGACCCACCGGAACACCTTGCCGCACACGTAGATGCCAAAGGTGTTGGGCGTGTTGAGCATGGAGCCCTTGGCGGCCTGGGCCTTAAGGTCCATGTACTGCGGCGTCTGCGCAAAGGCGGGGCCGTCGGCGATGAGGTCGTCGCGCACGATAACCACGGTCACGCCCGCGGCGCCGGCGTTTTTCTGCGCGCCGGCGTAGATGAGCCCGTAGCGCTCAACATCGAGCGGCTGCGACAAAAAGCAGCTCGAGACATCTGCGACCAGCGGTACGTCGCCGCAAGCGGGCAGCTCGTGGTACATGGTGCCAAAGATGGTGTTGTTCTGGCAGATGTAAACGTAGTCGAGCCCGTCGCTCGCGGCCTCGGCGGCAATGCGAGCGTTGATGTCGGCCATGTTGGGAATGCGGTCGAAATTGGTGTCCTCGGAGCTCGCGAGCAGCACGGCCTCGCCGTACTTGGCGGCCTCCTTGTATGCCTTGTTGGCAAAGTTGCCGGTCACGATGTAGCCGGCGCGGCCGCGGCGCATGAGGTTCATGGGGATGCCCGCAAACTGCAGCGTGGCGCCGCCCTGCAAAAACAGGACACGGTAGTTGTTGGGGATGCTCAGCAGGCGACGCAGGGTTGCCTCGGCGTCGTCGATGATCTGCTGGTACATGCTAGATCGATGGCTCATCTCGAGCACGGACATGCCGCAACCGCGGTAGTCCATCATCTCGTCGGCGATCTCGGCGAGCACGCTTGTAGGCAGTGCGGCCGGGCCAGCTGAGAAGTTGTGCACACGTGCCATCTTCTGGTTCCCCTCGTAGTCGTTTGAACGTTCGGGATACTTTAGCACAGTGGAGCGGTAGGCGCGACCGCATCACGGTAAAACTCGACTACGCCGCTATGATTTACAGGATGGTTACATGGGGGAGGGGCGCTTTACTCCTCAGGCAAATCCAAATCGGCGAGCGAAGACATAAGGTTCTCTAGGCGCTTGGTCTTCGTCGCAAATTAGCCACCTCCTGGTCACTACGACGCCAGCGTGGCAATGACGGCTTCGTCGCCGGCGTATATTAGGGTGTTGCCATCGGGGATGATCGTCTGGCCTTCGCGCTTGAGCATCACCACAATAAACGGATGCTTGCCTTGCGACACATCGCACAGGCGCTGGCCGGCCAAGCGACCGTGGGGTGTCACGGTGACCTCGCGCAGTGTAACCTCGGCACGCTCTTCGAACGTTGGGGCGGCCATCACCAGCAGATCGCCTTCCTGGATCACGGTGTCGCCATTGGGCAGTACCGGGTGCGCACCGTCGCGCAGCACCAGGACCACGAGCATATCTGTGGCGCTGCCAATATCGGCGAGCGAGCGTCCGGCAAACGGATGTCCAGCGCCCACCTTGAGCTTTACAAACGACATGCCGTCCTCGTCGCGGTAGTCGTTAAAGGTGCGGCGCACGTCGCCGGTCGCATCGATCATATCGAGCTTCTTCGCCACCGCCGGCAGAAGCGAGCCCTGCACCACAATGCTCGACACGGCAACCACAAACACCAGGTCAAATAGGTCGTGTCCGCCGGGAACGCCGGCCACCACGGCAAAGAGACTAAAGACGACCGAAGCTGCTCCGCGCAGGCCCGCCCAGCTTACGAGCGCGACCTGGCGAGGGTTCGTCCTAAACGGCGCCAGCAGCATGCCTACGGCGATGGGGCGGCTCGCAAAGAGCATAAACGCCATGAGTGCCAGGCCCGGTAGCAGCATTTGCGGCAGGCGTGCGGGTGTAACGAGCAGGCCGAGCAAGAAGAAGATTGTCATCTCGGCCATCTCGGTGAGGGTGTCAAAGAAGTGCGCCATCTCGACTTTGCCGGTGATGTCGCTGGCGCCCAGTACAATGCCTGCCAGGTACACGGCCAAAAAGCCGTTGCCGCCCAGGTGGCTCGGCAGCGCGTAGGCGACGATGGCCACGGCGAACAAGAAGATGGTCTGCGCGTCCTTGGCCGTTGCGTGCGCGCGTTCAATCAGGCGGCCCGCCGCCCAGCCGATGGCAAGGCCCAGGCCCACGCCCAGGATAATCTGCTTGGCCAGCAGTGCGGGAATGTTGATGTCGCCGCCGGCCGCGAGTGTAGCGAGCACAGCGGTGAGCATGTAGGCGACGGGGTCGTTGGAGCCCGATTCGACCTCGAGCAGCGAGTCGGTGCCACCTCTCAGCGACAGGCTGTGCTCACGCAGTACGCTAAAGACGCTCGCCGCGTCGGTGGATGCCACGACCGATCCCAGCAGCAGGCTGCCGATCCAGTCGATCCCCAGCGCGAAGTGGGCGAACACGCCGGTGATGCCGGCAGTGATGACGACGCCGAGCGTGCTCAGCAGCACCGCCGGCGCAGCGACGGGCTTGGCGCGGTCGATATTGGTGTTAAAGCCGCCGTAGAACATGATGCACAGCAGCGCCGTGCTGCAGACGGTTTCGGTGAGTGCGTAGTCGCTAAAGTCGATATGCGTCGGGCCGTTGACGCCCAACAGCATGCCCAGCGCGATAAAGATGAGCAGGGTGGGGAAGGGGAGTTTTTTGCCGACGGGTTTGATGGTCAGGCACAAAATGATGACGAGGCCGATAAAGAGAAGGATCTGGTTCATGGATAGTGTCCGCTCCTGGGTGGTTGGCGTGGCACGGTCAGTTGTTTGTGGTTATTTGTACCCAAAGATGGTGGGTTTATGGGGTTGGATTGCGGGCGTGCGCGATATCGTCATAGACGGCTGCCGTCTTTGCCTCTGCTCGGAAACCCTTTCCAGCTTTATTGCAACGGAGTACAATGGGTAACGTTTAAGTTCAACTTGAAGTTTTAGTTGCGGCACCGGGCTTCGGCCGCAATGCAAGGAGAGGCGTACCATGGCGATCTATGTGACATCTGATGCTCACGGGCACGTGCGTGCGCTTGACGAGGCCCTGTCTAAGATCTCGTTGACGTCCGACGACACGCTGTACGTGCTGGGCGACATGATCGATCGCGGGCCCGATCCGGTCGGCGTTATTAAGCTCGTGCGCTCGCTGCCCAACGCCCACGTGCTCAAGGGTAATCACGAGCAGATCATGCTCGATGCCATCATTGGTCAGGATCCGCTCGATGCCGAGACCTGGGATATCAACGGTGGCTGGACGACGCGCGAGCAGCTCAACGACATGGAATTTGAGGCATACGAGGAGCTCGTGCGATGGATGGCCGCGCTGCCGCTCTACGCGGTGGTCGAGACTGCCGAGCGGCCGTACCTGCTGGTGCACGCCGGCATTCAGACCGAGGCGGCGCGTGCGTTTTTGCTTGAGCATGGTGTCGATTGCGGCGACGGCAGGGGAGCGGTCGATGCCGATCGCGAGCTGCTGCAGCAAATGCTCGCCGTACAGTCGTCCGATGACTTGCTCTGGATTCGCCATGGCTATTGGGATGCCCCGACGGGGCTGCTTTCTGCCGAGGGCAAGGGTTCGGTCGTGGTGAGTGGCCACACGCCAACGGTGTCGCTCGGGCGTTATTGCGAGGTCGGTGGTCTTGCGGGGCTCGATGAGGAATCGGGACGAGGGCAGATCGTGCGCTTGGGCGGCGAGGACACTGCCGGCGTGCCCGATCGCATCGATATCGATTGCGCCGCCGCCACCGGCTCCGAGTTCGGTCGCGTGGGCATCCTGCGGCTCGATGATGGGGCGGAGTTCTACGCGAATATCAACCCGGGCGAATAATCGGTGCAAGGGGTAGCTAATTTTGGACGGGGCCTTTTTTGACTACTTTTGCCCTTCTGCCCGCAAATTGATTTTTCAGGGACGGGGATTAAATAATCATTTGGCTGCCCGCTGGCTAAGTGAGTAGACTTTTTTGGAAATGCCGAGCACCCAACATATTTGCCTCAATAAAACCGCAGGTCACGGACTTGTGCTTTGTCGGTGTGGTGCGGGATTCGGTAAAAGTCTACTCACTTAGTTTTGCGTGATGCATATTGTTCGCAATGTGACCCCAGCCGGGGTGATTCCATCGCAAATTCCGGTGACCGTGGGCAGCTAATTAGGCGCCGTAGGGGTTGCGGTCGCGCTCAATGCGTTGGCGGATGTGGGCGTACTCGATAATCAGTAGCACCAGGAGTAGGACCATGATGGCTAGGTAGCTCACCACAGCGCCCATCAGACCCAGCAGCTTAATCAGGATCACCGGCAGCACTACGCTTACGGCGAAGCAGATCAGGTAGATCTTGGTGACGTCGCCGGCGTGGCGCAACACCGTGATGATGGCGTAGATAAAGTCGATGGCCGCGGTGACGCCGCCGGCGAGGACCATTAGCAGCGCCAGCGTACGGTAGCGCTCAAAGCTGAGGCCGTACATAAAGCTCATGAGGGGAATACCGGGACCTGCCATAAATGCGGCGCACACGCCGGTGATGACCACGATCAGCGCCATAACGGCAACAATAATTAGGTCAAAGCGACGACGCTTGCGAGGAGTTGCCCAAATGCTCGACAAGCGTAGGAGCTGCGGTTTATAGATAAATCCAATGCTCAACAGAATAGCCTGAGCCGGAAAAAACAGGGCATTAAAGTACAGCTGGTATTTGTAGGCCAGTGTGCCTTCCATCACAAGCTTGGGCATGCTCTCGATAAGGTTGAACAGGAATAGCGCGCCAAAGAGTGGAGCGCACTGGACAAACAGGTGGCCGACCTCGCGCAGGCTCACGCGGCGCGATTTTTCGGTCTCGAGCAGGGCAAGCGGCGCGGTGACCAGCACGAGCGAGGCGATCGCGGTGACGCCCATGGCCATGGCCGCGATGGGCATGCTGCGCGTGAGGAGCAGCGCCACGCTGAAGACCGCGATGACGCCGACGGAGCGTAGCGTTTGGCTCATGCCAGCCAAGTAGAGCTTGTCGGCCTGCTGCAGGCGGCCTTCGTACACGTCGGCGACGCCGTCTATCACCTTATACAGGTAGACGCCCAAGCCGATCGTCGCCATTTGCGCGTCATAGCCGCGGGCGCTGCTGTACATGAGGCCGCAGCCTAGGGCGAGCGCTCCGCAAAGCCAGCGGTTGAGCTGGTAGGAGGCAAAGGACGTCTTTTCGTCGATGTCCGAGACCTGGAAATTGCGCACGCCGTAGTTGCACGCGATCATGATGAGCGTGCCGGTGACAAAGGCGATGGAGAATTTGCCTGCTTCTTCGGCGCCCACGAGCTGCGTAGACACGATGGTGAGCAGCGGAAACGCCAAGCCCCACACGGCGGTGCCGAGGGTGTTCCAAAGATAGTCGCGACTGGTGGCGTGCTCCTCGTATTCCGCTTCCTGCATGGAGAAGCCGCCGCCGTAGACGGCGCCGAGCAGACGGTTCCACCAAGCGTTGACCATGCGGCGGACGGGGCCGGGCTCCCGATCGCGTTCGCGCCGGCGACGTGTGGCTTGGCTGCTATCGGGCCCGCCGGCGTTGCGCTGGCTCAGCTCCTGGATGCGTGCGAGTTCCTCGGCAGTGTGCGAGGCAGGGAAGAGGCCGTTCTCGATGCGGCCGCCCTGGGCCTTCGCGGCGCTGTCTCTCGATGCAGCGGGGTTGGAGATGCCGTTGCGGCGGGCGATGGCGCGGCGAATGCTATCGAGGGGCGTGATGCTCAAGGCGGAGTCCTTTCTATTGCTGCGCTTTAGTATAGACGCGACGGTGTTCGCTCGTGTTTTTGAACGGATTGTTCAATATTTTCGGCAGGCGGCTGTAATTTGTCGGTAAGTGTGCGGTATCCTGTTGAAGTTTTGTGACACCCCCCGATGCCGCCCACGCGGCACCAAGGAGCTTCTACCTATGGACGTCGCCGCATTCTTACTGGCTCTTGTGCCGATTATTTGGCTTGTCGTGATGCTGCTGTGCTTTAAATGGCCAGCTTGGAAGGCCGCTATCGGATCGTTTGTCCTTTCGTGCTTGCTTGCCTTCGCATGGTGTCACCTGCCGGCAGCGCAGATCGCGACCGCCTCGCTCGAAGGCTTTTTGATGGCCCTGTGGCCCATCGTTCTGGTGATCATCGCCGCGGTGTTCACGTATAACCTGTGCGTTCGCACGGGCGCCATGGATGTGATCGGCAGCATGATTACCTCCATCAGCAGCGATCGCCGTCTGCTGGCGCTGCTCGTGGCCTGGTGCTTCGGTGGTTTTATGGAGGGCATGGCCGGTTTTGGCACTGCCGTCGCCATTCCTGCCGGCATGCTCGCGGGCCTGGGTTTTGAGGCCGTGCCCGCCGTGCTCATCTGCCTGCTGGCAAACGGCGTGCCCACGCCCTACGGCTCCATCGGCATCCCCACGGTGTCCGTTGCCGACTTGGTGGGTCTGGATTCCCTGCACCTGGCGACCGTTCAGCTGGTGCAACTCACACCGTTCTTTGTGGTGATGCCGCTATTTATTGTGCTGGTTGCGGGCCGTGTTGCCGATGACCAGGGCAATGCCGCGAGTGTGGGCGAGCGCCTGCACGGTGTTGCCGGCGTGGCGTTGCTCTCCGGCGTGTCGTTTGTCGGCGCGGCTCTGGTCGTTGCCATGTTTGTGGGCCCCGAGCTGGCCGTGGTTGTAGGATCCATCGTTTCGCTCGCGCTGACCGCCGCGCTTGCCATGCGTGCCGAGAAGTTCGGCCACCTGGATGCGCGCTTCCACATGAATATCGAGGCGGGGGAGAAGCTCACCGTTAAGTCGGCGCTTTCTGCCTGGTCGTGCTTCATCCTGATTTTTGTGCTGCTGCTGGGTACCTCCAACCTGGTTCCCGTCGTGCACGCCGCGCTCGCGCCGTTTGCGAGCCACGTGCAGGTGTATTGCGGTGAGAATCCCGGTACGCTTACGTTTTCGTGGATCAATACGCCGGGCGTCTGGATTTTCCTGGCGGCGTTTGTCGGCGGTGCCATTCAGGGCGCTTCGCCGCGCATGATGGGCGAGGTGCTGGCCGCGACTGTGAAGCAGATGACGCCGACGGTGATCACCATGCTTTCGGTGCTGGGCTGCGCCAAGGTGATGGGCTATGCCGGCATGATTTCGTCGATCAGTGCGTTTTGCATTGCGGTCGCCGGCGGTCTGTACCCGATTCTGGCTCCGTGGATTGGTGCGGTCGGTGCGTTTGTGACCGGCTCGGGCACGTCCTCGGGCATGCTGTTTGGCCCCATTCAGAGCCAGGCTGCCGCTGCGCTGGGTGTGAGCGACTACTGGATGGTCGCGTTGAACGCCCTGGGCGTCGCCGCCGGTAAGATGATCTCTCCGCAGACGCTCGCGATTGGCCTTGCCGCCGTGCACGTGCGCGGAAAGGACGCCGAGCTCCTGGGCGCGGTGCTGCCCTACGCTGCTGGCATGCTGGTCCTCATGAGCGCCATCGCCATGCTCGGCCAAGGCCTGCCGCTCTAGGATTAGTCATTGGGGACGTTCTTAAACGACTAGGCCGGGTTACGCTTACCTGCGAATTTTGACCGTTGGGCGGGATGCTCTGTGGTTGCCGCAAAAACGTTTTTGCACTTCGGGTACAACGGACTCTACGTGAGTAAAGCGCGCGCCCGCGTGACGCGCTTTTAAAGGAGGCCCCATGCCTGGTGTTACCCCTGCAGAAGTACTGTCCAACTTTGGTCTTACGTTGGTCGAAGATCCCGCCGAGAACCAGCCCCGCCTGCTGGTTGACCTGCCGGCGGCCGAACTCGTCGAGCATGCGATCCGCCGCGAAGAAGGCTGCATGGCCTCCAACGGCGCACTCGTGATCGAGACGGGGGAGCGAACCGGCCGCTCGCCCAACGACCGCTTTATCGTCGACACGCCCGACGTGCACGACAAGATCGCTTGGGGAGCGGTCAACCGACCGTTGTCCGTCGAGAGCTACGAGGCCATCAAGGCCGGCATCGTCGACTATCTCAACGAGCGCGACGTGTTCGTCACCCGTGGCATGGCCGGCGCCGACCGTAACCACACGCGCCGCCTGCTCGTCGCCTGTGAGCGTGCCAGCCAGGCGCTCTTTATTAAGCAGATGCTCGCTCGTCCGCTCGCCCGCGAAATCGCGCGCACCGGCGAGCCCGACTTCTGTGTGCTCGCAGCCCCCGGCTATCAGTGCGACCCTGCGATTAAGGGCCTCAACTCCAGTGCCGCAGTGGTCATCAACTTCCAGGAGCGCGTGATTCTGGTCGCGGGCACCGGCTACTCCGGCGAGATAAAGAAGTCCATCTTCAGCGTTATGAACTACCTGCTGCCCGTCGAGGACGACGTGCTGCCCATGCACTGCTCGGCCAGCATGGACCCCGTCACGCACGAGACAGCCGTGTTCTTTGGCCTGTCCGGCACCGGCAAGACCACGCTTTCGGCCAACCCCACGCGCCTGCTGATCGGCGACGACGAGCACGGCTGGTCCGACATGGGCATCTTCAACATCGAGGGCGGCTGCTACGCCAAGTGCGAGGGCCTGGACGCCTTCCACGAGCCCGAGATCTTCAACGCCGTCCGCTTTGGCGCCATCTGCGAAAACGTCGTGCTCGACGAGAACCGCAAACCCAACTACGACGACGTCTCGATCACGCACAACACGCGCGTGGCCTACCCCGTGGAGCACATTCCCAACGCGTGGACCAAGGGCATGGGCACCACCCCGAGCGTTGTGCTCTTCCTGACCTGCGACGCCTTTGGCGTGCTGCCGCCCATCTCGCGCCTGACGGCCGATGCCGCCATGTACCACTTTGTGACGGGCTTTACGGCCAAGATCCCCGGCACCGAGGTCGGCGTCACCGAGCCCACGCCCACGTTCTCGTCGCTGTTCGGCGAGCCGTTTATGCCGCTCGACCCCATGGTCTACGCCAAGATGCTCGGTGAGCGCATCGCCGACGGCCGCACGCGCGTGTACCTTGTCAACACCGGCTGGATCGGCGGCGGCTACGGCGTGGGACATCGCATTGAGCTGGCCTATACGCGCTCCCTGGTCGCGCGTGCCCTCGACGGCACCATCGAGGACAGCGAGTTCGTGCACGACGACATCTTTAACGTCGACATTCCCACCACGTGCCACGGCGTGCCCGATGGCATCCTGGTGCCGCGCCAGTACTGGCAGAGCACCGCGCGCTACGACGAGGCCGCGCACAACCTGGCCGTGATGTTCGAGGAGAACTTTGAGAAGAAGTACTCGCACCTGCCCGAGTCCGTAAAGGCCGCTGGCCCGCACGCCCAGGTGCCCGCCGAGGCCCGTCACCGCGGCCGCGGCCTGCTGGGAATCCGCCTGTAACCATCACAAAGGGGTTGATTTCCGATCTCAGCCGAACACATTGAGCGGATAGGCCGTTCCCGCAGTTAGCCGAACGCCCCCGAGGCCCCTCCCGGGCCCCGGGGGCGGCATTTTCCCAGTTGAAGGAACGGTGGAGATGTGTTTCGATGGGTCCGGTGGCCATGCTCCGCCCTCCGCCCGGCACCTCTTCCCAGACTCAGCCGGACGGTCGGTCCGCCTATTTCTTTTTTTCCTTCAGGCTAGGACAGCGGGGCATCGCCCCTCTCTGCGCGCGCCCGCCCTATCAGCCCCGGCGTCAGGTCGAGCTCGCCGAGCGGCACGTCCTCCACGCCGTAGGCGTCCAGCAGCGCCGCCGCGTCGTCCCCGAGCATCGCCCTGAAGGCGCGGGCGGGCGTCGCGAAGCCGAGCGCGCCGCGGGGCTCGGAGTTCACGTGCGACATCGCGAGCGCCAGGTCGGCCGGGGAGAGCCGGTCGAACCTGAGGCCGGCGCCCTTGGGCAGCAGCTTCCTTATCTCGACGTGGTTGCGCTCGCAGGCGCCCTTCTGGTCGCTCCGCCTGGGGTCGCAGTAGAACAGCCTCGTCTCGCCGGGCCCCTCGCCGAGGAGGGCCGCCACCGCGCCCTCGTCGGCGAACTCCGC
>UQHO01000050.1 GCA_900540995.1 uncultured Collinsella sp.
CCGAGCCGTCATCGAAACTGAAGAAGGGGGAGGCCTCGCGGCCTCCCCCTTTTTTGCGTTTACGGGTTTTTGTCTCACATAGTGGCTGTGTTTTATAACCCTCGTTTGTCGCATCTTCTGTGAACGGGCTACAATAACTTAGTCTGTGCGATATGGAGGTGAACATGGCTGAAGCTGGTATCGGCGTTGATATCGTCGAGATTTCCCGCATGAAATCAATTCTTGAAAAGACGCCGTCGTTTGCTCGGCGTGTGTTTACCGAAGAAGAGCGTGCGTATTGCGATGCATCATCGCGTCCCGCTGCTCACTATGCGAGTCGCTTTGCTTCGCGCGAGGCGGTGCTTAAAGCTCTCGGCACGGGTTTTAGTCAAGGCGTGGGTCGCAAGGATGTTTCGGTAACGCGTGATAAACTCGGCAAACCGAAGGCGCTGCTTTCGGGCCGTGCTCTCGAGATCGCTCAAGAACTGGGTGTTGTTGAGGTCGCTCTTTCCATTACGCTTACGGGAGACTTGGCCGTTGCGAATGCCATCGCGATTACCGAAGATGCTCGACCTAAGCCAAAAGATGAAAAACTGAGCACCAAGAAACGCGTTGCGCAGACATTTAAAGAGGCTCGCTCTGTTTTAGATGAGCTTGAGCAGCTGCAGAATTCAGCATTGACGGAGCACCTGGGCGATGCTTCGCAAGATACGCTAGGAGCATAGATGAAACCGGTTTTGAGTACCGAAGAAGTCGTTCGTCTCGAGGATATCATCGAACGAGAAGGGACTTCGAAGGCCGAGCTTATGGAGCTGGCGGGTGAGTTTGCCGCCAACGAGGTCTTGAAGCTCAATCCCGATCGGGTTCTCGTTCTGGTCGGTTTTGGTAATAATGGCGGCGACGGTTGGGTTGCCGCCGATATCCTGAGCCATAAGGGTGTGGACGTCGATATCGTTTCTCCGGTTGAGCCGGATGAGATTCCTGCTGCTCTGGCACGTCATGTTGCTCGTCGTACTGCCGGCCGCGATGTGCACGTTTGCGTCGGCCCCTCGCGTGACGAACTCGTGGTTTTGATCGATAAGGCCGATGTTGTTGTCGATGCCATTTTTGGTACCGGTTTCCACGGGAATCTGCGTGCGCCGTTCTCCATCTGGATTCCTACGGTCAATGAATGCGCCGATTGTGTCGTATCCATTGATGTCCCCTCGGGCCTGAATGCCGAGACGGGCGTTGTTGATGACGACTGCATTCGTGCCGAGCATACGGTGACGATGATTGCGCCCAAGATTGGTCTGTATAGCGCTGATGGCCCTGAGTATGCTGGCGATTTGATCTGCGGCAATCTTTACGACCGTCTTGACGAGGTCATCGATGATGTCGACCACGCCGCCGAGATTGTCGAGCCCGGTGACTTAGTTGATTACTTTGCTCCACTACCTACGAATATCGATAAGTATTCCCGTGGCTCTGTGCTTATTGTCGCCGGATCTGCGCAATATCCTGGTGCTGCCATTATGGCGGCCAAGTCTGCAGCTCGCGCGGGTGCTGGTTACGTGGCAGTCGCGGCTCCTGACGCCTGCGCCAATCTTATTCGCATGGCACTTCCTTCGATTCCCGTCTTTGCTATTCCGTCTGATTCGCGCGGCTCCTTTGGCGCCGCTGCGCGCATGACGGTGTGCGAGATCGCAAAGAAGTACAGCTGCGTGCTGTGCGGTCCCGGTATGACGACGTCTGCCGGCGCTATGCAGGTGGTTTCGGGCTTGCTCGAGCTTGATGTACCGCTAATTTTGGACGCCGATGCACTCAACTGCCTTGCTAAGATTGCCATTGACGGTATTGATAGTAACCCCGAGATGTATCGTCGCGAGCAGCCGTTGGTTATGACGCCGCACTATCGCGAGCTTTCGCGTCTGGTTGCCGGTGACGAGGTGAACGACCTTGGTACCGCGATTGCGGCCGCGCAGAAGGTTGTCTGGGCTGCAGGCTCCGACAATCTGGTGGTCATTGCCAAGGGGCCGACGACGGCTATCTGTGGCGTTGAGCGCGTGCTGCTGC
Organism: uncultured Collinsella sp.; assembly: GCA_900540995.1. Lineage (GTDB taxonomy): Bacteria > Actinomycetota > Coriobacteriia > Coriobacteriales > Coriobacteriaceae > Collinsella. The sequence goes on from UQHO01000050.1 coordinate 2,035, forward strand.
CGCTCTCGGGTCCGGCTTCTCTGGCAACTGCCGGTTCGGGTGATGTTCTCGCGGGTATTTTGGCCGGCACGCTTGCCACCATGCGCGACGAGATGGATCGTTGGGAGTTGCTGTATTCGTACGCCGTTGCACTTCACAGCTATGCCGGTTTTGCTGCGGCGACGGAGTATGGTGAGAAGAGCGTTATCGCGACCGATCTTATCGACTTGATCGGTCCTGCCATGGAGCTGGCGGCAAAGGATGCGCTCGAAGATCTGGGAATCATGGACGAAGGGTCGGATGACTAATCATGAATAAAGCCGATTTGACGCGCTGGTCCTGGGTTGAGATCGACCGCGGGGCGCTCCGTCGCAACACGAGGGCCTATAAGAACTTGTTGAATCCGCGTCAGCGCCTGTGCTGCGTGGTCAAAGCCGATGCCTATGGTCATGGAGCCGTCGAGTGCGCCAAGATCATGTATTCGGCCGGTGCCGACATGTTTGCCGTGGCGACGGTCAATGAGGGTGTTGAGCTCCGTCAGGGTGGAATCACCAAGCCCATCCTGATCCTAAGCGAGCCGCCTATCGAGGCAATCCCTACGTTGCTCGAGTTCGATATCATGCCCTCGGTCTATACGTCCGATTTTGCTCTCGCGTATGGTGAGTGCGCCGTCGCGGCGGGCAAAGTGGGCAAGTATCATCTGGCCATCGAGACGGGCATGAACCGTATCGGTGTTCACTACACGCAGGTACTCGACTTTGTCCGAGGCATTAATTTCCATCGCGGTATTCAGTGTGACGGCGTGTTTACGCACTTCGCCACGGCTGACGAGCCTTCGGGCTGGGACTACAAGCTGCAGTGCCAGCGCTTCACCGAGGCCGTTCAGGCCATTAAGGACGCTGGCTTTGAGTGCGGCATCGTGCACTGCGCCAATACGCCGTCCTCGATGCTCGATCCCTCGATGCATTTTGACATGATTCGCGCCGGCGTTGGCCTGTACGGTATGCAGCCGTGTGAGCTGAGCGGCCGCGTGATGCAGCTCGATCCCGTTATGAGCGTCCATGCGCGCGTGACGCGCGTGGCACATCCTGCGATGGGCGAGGGCGTGGGTTACGGCTTTACCTATCGCGTGCCGCGTACGCGTGTTCAGATCTGCACCCTTCCGATTGGATATGCCGACGGCCTTTCGCGCACGCTTTCCAATCGTATGGACGTGCTGTACCGCGGTGAGCGCGTGCGTCAGGTGGGCAATATCTGCATGGATCAGTTTATGGTTGCCATTCAGTCCAACCCCGCGCATGAGATTCCCGAGGCCGAGCACGGCGACGAGATGATTATTGTCGGCCGCGACGGCGATGCCGAGATCACCATGGATGAGATGGCACGCCTGCGTGGCACGATTAACTACGAGGTCGCCTGCGGCTTTGGCATGCGCCTCGACAAGGTCTACGTGTAGGAGCCGCTATGGGCGTCATGCACATCCCCGGCCACAGCCATCAGGCCCCGCGCGAGGTCGCACTCGAGGAGATCGAGGCCGTTCTAGGCGATTGTCATCTTTGCCAGCTTTACCAGTCGCGCCACAACATTGTGTTTGGCGTGGGAAACCCCCGCGCTCGCGTGATGTTTATTGGCGAGGCGCCGGGTCGCAACGAGGATTTGCAGGGCGAGCCCTTTGTGGGGGCGGCAGGCGAGGACCTCAACGGAATCCTGTCCCTGGCAGGTCTTAAGCGCGAGGATGTCTATATCGCCAACGTGCTTAAGTGCCGCCCGCCGGGAAACCGCAATCCGCGTCCCGAGGAAGTGCTGGCCTGCTCGCCGTTTTTGCGTGAGCAGATTCGAAGCATCTGGCCCGATATTATCGTGACGCTCGGCAACCCCGCGACGCACTTTGTACTTAAGACCGAGATCGGCATTACCAAGCTGCGTGGCAGGTTCCATCAGATGGGGCATTTTGTGGTGATGCCGACGTTTCATCCCGCGGCGGCGCTGCGCAATCCGGCGTGGCAGGAGTTGCTGGAAGAAGATTTTAAGATGCTGGGCGACTATCTGGAGCGGCACCCCGCACCGGAGACCGCCTCGGAATAATAAGGAGCGCGTATGTCCCTGGAGCGCCTGGGGGTAGGTACTTTCAAAACAACCTGTGCTGCCGATACGGAGCATTTTGGCGAGTTGGTCGCGCCGTGTCTAGAAGACGGCGATGTGCTCATCCTGACCGGTGGCCTGGGAGTGGGCAAAACTCACTTTACCAAGGGCGTCTCGTGTGGGCTGGGCGACGGGCATATGGTTACGAGCCCTACGTTTGCGCTCATGGCGGTTCATGACCAGGGCCGTATTCCGCTGTTCCACTTTGACCTGTACCGCTTGGAGCATGCCTACGAGCTCGAGGATACGGGCATTTTCGATGTGCTGGGCTATGAGGGTGCTTGCCTGCTGGAATGGGGCGAACAATTCCAGGACGAGCTGACGGATGAGTATCTTTCGGTGACGCTCAAACGCGACGAGGACGACAGCAACGTGCGAACGATAACGCTCGAGGCGCACGGCGATCGCGCAACGGAGCTTTCCCATTTGATTGATAGGGCTGTACAAGATGAGCTTGCATAACGACAACGCGCTGGTGGTGGCGCTCGATACCTCGACTGACATGCTTGCCTGCGCGGCAAGCTGGATTGATGCGCAGACGGGCGAGACGAGACTGGTGAGCGGGGACCATCTGTGTCGCCGCCATGCCAACGTGGAGCTCGTGAATACCGTTGATGGTGTGCTGGGCCAGGCTGGTCTGGATCGAAGCGATGTCGACTGCTATGTGGTCGGTCGTGGTCCGGGTTCGTTTACGGGCGTGCGCATTGGCATTTCCACCGCCAAGGGTCTGGCGCGCGGCGCTAACGTTCCGCTGCTGGGCGTGTCGACGCTTGATGCTTGTGCTTGGACGGCATGGAAGGCCGGCGTGCGCGGCAAGCTCGGCATTCTTGCCGACGCCATGCGCGGCGAAGTCTATCCGGCCCTGTATGTGTTGGGTGACGAGGGCCCCGAGCGTCAGTTTGAGCGCGAGCGCGTGGTCAAGGCCGCCGCGGCGCTCGATGAGTGGCGTCAGAGCGCGGACTGGGGCCAGATTCAACTAACCGGTGACGGTCTCGTGCGATACGGAAAGCTGCTGAGCGAGGATGAGACGGCTCGCTGCGTGGAGCGCGGCCTGTGGTGGCCCTCGGGCGAGGGTCTGTTGTTGGCGCACGCTACGGGCGATGGCGATCCCGCCCGTGTCTTGCCGATCTATACGCGTCTTTCGGATGCCGAGGAAAACGAGCGCAAACGTCTTGGCCTTGCCGAGAGCGCCCAAAGTGAGGTTACGGGTGTCGCCGATGAGCTCGCCGGCCGTCATCTGCAGTTCCGACCCATGGGCGCTGCAGATGCCGAGGGTGCGAGCGCGCTAGAGGCTGCTTGCTTTGAGGGTGCCGGACACGAGGCGTGGACGCCGGGCATGTTCTTGTCCGAGCTGGGCGAGGACGTTGCCGCTCCGCGCAGCTGGTGGGTGGCGCACGACGATGGCCAGCTGCTGGGTCTTGCCGGCGGCATGGTCGTGGACGGCGATGTGCAGATCATGGACGTCGCCGTCGATCCGGCGCATCGCCGCGAGGGTATCGCCCGCAAGCTGCTGTCGCACGTGAGCTACGATGCCCAGATGCTCGGCTGCACCACGGCCTCGCTCGAGGTCGAGGACGGTAACGAGGGCGCGATTGCGCTCTACGCCGCTCTGGGCTTTACCGAGGCGGGTCGCCGTCGCGGGTACTACGGTACCGGCAAGGATGCCATCGTCATGACGGCGCCATTGCCCCTGGTGCTTCCGGTCGACAACGCCTCGCCCGAGCCGACGGCGGCAGAGCAGCGCGTATGGCCGCTGCCCGCGCCCGAGCGCACCGTTGAGGAACGTGCCGAAATCGAGCGTCGTCGTCTGGTGCTTGCCATCGAGAGCTCCTGCGACGAGACGGCCGTGGCGATTATCGACGCGGACGGCAACATGCTTGCCAACCAGGTATCGACTCAGATTGATTTCCATGCCCGTTTTGGCGGTGTAGTGCCCGAGATTGCTTCGCGCAAACACGTTGAGGTCATCGTAAGCGTCGTGGATGCGGCGCTCGAGGATGCCGCAGCATCGCTTGGTCTTGAGGGTGGAGCCATCGCGCCGAGCGAACTCGCCGCTGTTGGCGTGACACAGGGTCCGGGCCTGGTGGGTGCTCTGGTAGTGGGCGTCGCCTTCGCCAAGGGCTTTGCCTATGCCGCCGGTAAACCGCTCGTGTGCGTCAACCATCTGGAGGGGCACCTGTTTGCCAACCTGCTGGCGCAGCCCGATCTCAAGCCGCCGTTTATCTTCACGCTCGTCTCGGGCGGTCATACCATGCTTGTTCACGTGAAGGCATGGGGCGACTACGAGGTACTTGGTGAGACACTCGACGATGCTGTGGGCGAGGCCTTCGACAAGGTAGCCAAGGCGTTGGGTCTGGGCTATCCCGGTGGCCCCATCATCTCCAAGCTGGCCGAGACGGGCAATCCCAAGGCGATTGACTTCCCCCGTGCGCTTAACAGCAGGGGAGACTATCGTTTCTCGCTTTCGGGTCTTAAAACGGCCGTGACGCTCTACATCGAGCAGGAGACCAAGGCCGGGCGCACGATTCATCTGCCCGATCTGGCGGCTTCGTTTGAGGCGGCTGTCTTTGACGTGCAGTACAAGAAGGCCAAAAACGCACTGCACGCTACCGGATGCAAGGAATACTGCATCGGTGGCGGCGTCTCGGCCAACCCGCATCTGCGCGAGATGATGATCAAGAAGCTTGGGCGTCAGGGGATCCGCGTAACGGTGCCGCCCTTGTCTGCCTGTACCGATAACGCAGCCATGATCGCGGAGGTCGCCCGCCGTAAATTCGACCGAGGCGAAATCTCGCCGTTCGACGTCGATGCCGATCCGAACATGACGCTGTAGTCGTACGGGTGCGGTCCCCGGCGCTGCCCGGGCGCCAACGGCCGCATATGAACTTTCCTGCTCTACAGTCCTGCGCAAGACGAAGGCCACATTAAGTGGCCTTCTTTGCGTGCGGAACTCGCGATAAACCTTATATCCGGCCCCGCCCCCGAGGAGCATCTTTCAAGCAAAAACTGTCGTTCGATAAAGTCCGAGGTCAGTGGCGTTTTATAACGAGAAATTCAAAAAAGTTGAAAATTCATTACTTATTTGCGTTGACTTTAGGTAACTAAAGTTTCATACTCCTTTTCATCCACTGGGGGATGTGAACACGCACGGATCGTTCACATCATGATTGAAGAGGATTTCTTAGACATGTTCACGCATCAGCTAAACATTATCAGCGTAGTAATTATCTGATGCGGGTTAGCACATACAGCTAGCCCGTACGATAACGGGCGGCTGATGAAGATGAGGGCCGTCGAGCGCAACCGACGGCCCTCATTTTTTATGTCTAGGAAGTTCTTTTTAGAGGAGGAAATGTAATGAACGGAGTTTTGCTCATGGTTGTGGCCGCGGCGGTGCTCGCCTGCGGCTATCTGGGCTATGGTCGCTGGCTGGCCAACAAGTGGGGCGTTGACAAAGAGGCCCTCACGCCGGCCAAGCGCATGAAGGACGGCAAGAGCTTCTCGCCCGTCTCCGCGTTTACCGCGTTCTCGCACCAGTTCAGCTCGATCTGCGGTGCTGGCCCTGTCACGGGTACGATCGTCGCCATGGCCTTTGGCTGGCTGCCCGTTGTGCTCTGGGTCCTCGTCGGCGGCATCTTCTTTGGCGCCGTCCACGACTTTGGTGCTCTGTACGCCTCGATGAAGAACAACGGCAAGTCCCTGGCTCAGCTCATTGAGAAGTACATCGGCAAGACCGGCCGTCGCCTGTTCCTGCTGTTCTGCTGGCTGTTCTGCATCATCGTCATCGCCGCTTTCACCGACATGGTCTGCAAGACGTTCATGTTCACCCCGGCCGTTGACGCTTCTGGCGCCGCTACCGGTGCCATCGACTTCACCAAGTCCTATGCCGCTGGCTGCGCTGGCACCATCTCCATCCTGTTCACCTTCGTCGCTATCGCCTTTGGTTGGGCCCAGAAGAAGTTCAACCTCACCGGTGCCGCCGAGTTCGTCACCGGCGTGGTCCTCATGGTTCTCATGTTCGCCGTCGGTATGCAGTTCCCGGTCTACCTGGATAAGTTCCAGTGGTTCGCCGTCGTCATGGTCTACCTGGTCTTCGCTGGCGCTATGCCCATCCAGATGCTCAAGACCCCGCGTGACTACCTCACTTCCATCATGATGATCGTCATGATCGTTTGCGCTGTCCTCGGCATCGTCGTCCTGGGCGTCAACGGTCAGGCCACCATCACCGCTCCGGTCTTCACCGGCTTCTCCACTGCCTCCGGCATGATGTTCCCGGTCCTGTTTGTCTCCGTTGCCTGCGGTGCTCTCTCCGGTTTCCACAGCCTCGTTTCTTCTGGCACCTCCTCCAAGCAGGTCGAGAAGGAGCGGGACGCCGTCAAGGTCGGTTATGGCGCCATGATCGTCGAGTCCTTCGTCGGCATCCTTGCCATCATCGTCGCAGGCATCATGTTCTCCGATATGAACACCGCCGGCACCGGTGCCCTCAACGCCGGCGTCGCTTCCACCCCGTTCCAGATCTTCGCCGCTGGCATCTCCCGCGGTATGCAGGCCTTCGGTGTTGACGGCACGCTCGCTACCGTCTTCATGACCATGAACGTCTCCGCTCTGGCCCTGACCTCGCTCGATGCCGTCGCCCGCATCGCCCGCACCTCGTTCTCCGAGTTCTTTGCCCAGACCAACGACGCCCTGGCCATCGAGTCCAAGGCCGGCTACATGAAGGTTCTCGGCAACCCCTGGTTCGCCACGGTCGTCACCCTGCTTCCCGGTCTCGCCCTCGCCTTTGGCGGCTATGCCAACATCTGGCCGCTCTTTGGTGCTTCCAACCAGCTGCTCGGCGGTATGACCATGATCACCCTCGCCGTGTTCTGCAAGTGCACCGGCCGCAAGGGCTGGATGCTCTACGTGCCCGTCGCCTTCCTGCTCTGCTGCACCTTCACCTCGCTGGTCCAGAGCGCCATGGGCTGCATGACCGCTGTCCAGGCTTACGGCTTCTTCGGCACCATCCCGGCTACCGCCACCACGGCCGCCGTCTCCGTCGCCGCCACCAAGGGCCTGCAGCTCGTTTTCGCCGTCCTGCTGATGGTCCTGGGCCTCATCGTCGCCGTCAACTGCCTCAAGGAGTTCTTCGGCAAGGAGGCCGGCTCCATGCCTGACGAGGAGCCCGAGTGGTCCGAGATGGGCAAGGCCGAGTACGGTCGCGCCGCTGCCGCTGAAGCTCCTGCCGACGCCGAGGCCGCCAAGGCCTAGTCGGTCGGACGGGTTGGATCTCCCATCTATTTGACTCGGAAAGACCGGGTCCGCAATCAAGCGGACCCGGTCTTTTTTCTTGTGAGAACAGGTGGTGCAAGGGCGTTCTCGCAGATGTTTTGCGTGGATAGGCTCGTGCGTTGTACCATATGGACGTATATGTGTGCATATGAAAGGGGCCCCGTGGCCAAGACGGTATATTCCGATAATCAAAACAATGTCGATGCTCTGACTGAGCGCCTGAGCAGCCAGACGTCGCTTTCTGCTGAGCGTGCCAAGCTGGTTGCCTACGACCTGCTTTGCCGCAAGGCGCTCAAGATTAAGTCGAGTGCGCTGGCGCAGATTTTCCGCTCCGTCGATAAGGAATGCGACACCAAGGCGATGCGCGATGAGCTTATCGCGGCAAATATCGTGACCAAGATCGAGGGTAGCGGCATTAACGGGCGCCCGGCGTTCTATACCATCAATGCTGAGATCCGCGATGCCCAGGAGCAGCCTGCCGAGTCCGTCGAAGATTTTGTCGTCGAGGATTCCGCTGACGCGCCTGCTGTGGAAGAAGTTGCTCCGCGTGAGCATGTCGATACCGATGAGTTGCTCGATGAGAACGTCGTGCGCGCCTTTACGGCCAAGGCAGGACGCGGCGGTTTTGGCGGGGGTGGCAAGCGCGATGCGCAGCGCCGCGCCCAGCAGGAGCGCTTCCGTCGCGCCGTTGCTCAAAAGGGTGAGACGGATGCCGAGGCTGTTGAGAACGAGGTTGCTGCCAAGTCGCAGAAGCCCGCGAAGGAGCAAAAGCCCGTGGAGGCCCAAGAGCCCAAGCGTCGTCGCGGTGCTCACTTTAAGGCTGCGCAGCAGGATGTCGCGCGTGAGGTTGAAGAGCCTTCCGAGGTTGCAGACGATGTTGAGGAGTCTGCCAAGAGGGCTCCGGGTTCGTGCCGTCCCGGCCGCGGTTTTGCGGGACGCGCGTATCCCGTAAAGCGTCAGGAGAAGGGCGAGCCGGCTTCGACCGCTCAGGCCGAGAAGGCCGAACAAACCGAGAAAACCGTTGAGCCGGCGACTCGCGAGCAGAAGCCTGTTGAGCCGCAGCTTGAGGTTGATGCCGAGGCCAAGGGCCAGCAGCCTACTGATGAGCGGACGGAGCAGAGCGCGTCGAGCAAGCCTCGCCGCCGTCGCCATCGTGGGGGCCGCAGTTCCCATGCCGAGACTGCAGCCGAGAAGACCACGCCGCAGGACGAGGATGCGACTGCCGAGGTTTCTTCGGGGCAGCCTAAGCGCCAGCCGGCGAAGGAGAGCAAGTCCGATCGTCCGCAGAAGCAGGCGTCTATGCCAAAGCGCGAGCGCAATTTCCAAGGCGATTCTAAGCGCAAGTCTCAGAAGAAGCCGGAGTCTGCCGTAGCAGATACTGCTACTCAGCAGCCCGAGTCGGCCGTCCACGGCGAGGTATCGGCGTTTGCCCTTGCCCGCGTTTTAGGCAGGCAGCTGCTCAAGGTTGTCCCTACGCCCACGGCGCTCTCTAAGATCAAGGAGCAGCAGACGCAGATCGTAAAGGTCGAGGGCAAGGACGGCAAAAAGGCTCCGCAGCGCACTCAGCACAACGAGATGTCCAACCGCAAGATTGCCGAGGAAATCGCAATCATCCAGGCTTGGATCGAGCAGAACCGAGGTGCCGATACGCCGGTTGCCTCGCGCCGCCAGCGTGCCTACCAGATCTTTAACGACGAGAAGGCTTTTGACGGCAAGCACGGTGAGCGCCTAATTCGGCGTATGACCGAAAAGGGCATCAGCATGCAGGCGATTAAGGTCGCCCCCAACCGCCCCGTGCACTTTACGGGCTTCTTTACGCTGGGTGCCGACAAGCCGTTCATTATGGTCGAGAACCTGGACACCTACGACGAGATCGTCAAGCTCCTGCGCGGCCGCAAGCATGCCAAGCTCTTTGGCACCAAGGTGGGCGGCGTCATCTTTGGTGGCGGCTGCAAGGCGAGCGTCTCGCATGCGCTGGACGATTACCTGGCCGAGATCGGTTATCGCTTTAACTATGTCTACTACGTGGGCGACATCGATCGAGAGGGTGCGCGCATCGTCGAGCAGGCGCGCAACGCCAACGTGGTGGAGATTCGCCTGCATGCCGGCATGTATCGCGCAATGCTCGCCGAGCACAAGCGCCGCGTGAAGGCCGGCGGAGAGTGTGAGCCCGCGGCTGCCAACCAGGGCGTACCGCAGAATCTGGCGGCGACGATCAAGGACCTGCCCATGGTCACGCGCGTGCAGTTCCGCAACGTGCTGCGCGAGGGCGGGCGAATTCCACAGGAGATCCTGATGACCGCCGACTATCGGGATGGCGACTCGGGAAGCTTCGACCGCATGCTGAACAATTAGTTCCGTCGGCCCCGGGAGAGCGGGGACACCGGCTTAGGTTTCCTGCTCTACAGTCCTGCTCACGACGGAGGCCACATTAAGTGGCCTCCTGT
>UQHO01000051.1 GCA_900540995.1 uncultured Collinsella sp.
TAAGTTGCGGTGAAATAGGGACTGTTTAAGCGTTTCAAGCCGCTAAACAGTCCCTATTTCACCGCAACTTTGTTAAGTATTATGATGTTTGTGCTTGCTATATTTAACGATTAGAATGCTTAACGAGGTGATGCAGCAGATGAATACTTCCAACTATATAACCATGGGTGACGCCGCGCGCCTGCTGGGCGTTACGAAGGCCCGTATATCGCAGCTGGCTGCGTCGGGAACGCTCGCGTGCGATATCGTCGGTGGGCGGAAAATGGTTCAGTACGATTCCGCGATTGGTTATCAAAAGGTCCGTAAGCGTGGGCGCCGTCCCGCAGCTGACGTAGGGCGCAAGTTCACGTTGATGTCAGCCGACCACGAGGTCGCGCATGTCTCGTTTGATCCAACGCGCGAGTTTTCCTTTGAAATTGCCGACATACTCGATGCACGAAGGATGCCGTTTGGCACGTGCTCGAGTTCTTCTCCAACGGTGAATAAACGAGCACTCAACACGTGGTGGAGTCACCGGTCGGTGCCCGACGTCCGCCCCGGACTCATCTCGCGCTATCGCGAGCTGGGAATTGACAGCGGTATTGAAGTGCCCGTTCGTTGCCTGGGTTTTTCGCTTTCGGATTGCTATTGGCTAAGACCGGTCAACTGCGACGAGCTCAATTGGCAGCACCTCAATTACTTCGAAAACAATTTTGAACGGTCGGCACCCGAGCATCGTTCAGGCTGGCTTGAGGGCATCGGACTCAAAAATCCTGACAATACGTCCGAGGGCGAGCTCCCCAAATCCTGGATGATCCGCAATGGCGTTCGCATCCTGGTTAAAGGATGCGGAATGGACGATCAGCGACCGTTTAACGAGGCGGTTGCAACAGCTCTACATCGGCGTCTGCTATCCAAAGGTGAGTTTGTTCCCTATACGGTCGAGCGCATGTTCGACGGGCCCGTATGCCTATGCGATGACTTTCTTAATGGCCGTGAGGAATACGTGCCGGCCGCTTATATCAGGGACGCACTCGGTGGCCAGCGAGGAAACTCAACATACGATCGATACTGTCGCTTTCTTGGCAGACACAGGGCTGATGAAGCCACGGTAAGAAAATCCATGTCGCAGATGATTGTCTGCGATGCCCTCCTGGCCAACAGCGACCGCCACTGGCGAAACTTCGGCATCATCCGCAATGTCGACACGCTGGAAATGCGGCCTGCACCGCTGTTCGATAGTGGCAATTGCCTGTGGTACAACGTGCCAACCGCCGTGCTCGTTGCCGGGGAGTTTGGATTTGCCGCCAAACCGTTTGGTCCGGACCCTTCCACTCAGCTAGCATTTGCTGACTCGCTCGATTGGTTCGATGCGTCGCATCTCGATGGGTTCGTCGACGAGGCAGTCGAAATCCTCTCACAAAGCGCATGGGCAACAGCAGGCAATCGCCTCAAGGCCATCCGCCGCGGTCTCGAGCGCCGCACGATAGAGGTAAGCGCCGCCGTTGAGGTGCTACGGCACGTGCAGAGATAACAGCACTGCCCCCTAAGTTGCGGTGAAATAGGGACTGTTTGGCGGTTTTAAACGCTTAAACAGTCCCTATTTCACCGCAACTTACAGTGGGCGGCCTCGGTCGGTACTGCTGTGTCAGCCGAGGCCGCTGCTCCCCTAGCGCTGAACGTAGGCGCGAACCAGCTCGTAGGTATTGCGCACGCCGTCGATGTGGCTGCGCTCGTAGTTGTGGCTCGCGTACACGCCGGGGCCGATCAGACCATGGCGAATGTCGTAGCCGGCCGAGAGCGTGGCCTCGACGTCGGAGCCGTGTGCGGGTACACATCGATGGCGTAATCGAGCTCCAGCTCGCGCGCGATGTTGGACAGTGTGGTTACCAGGTCGTAGTTGTACGGACCGCCCGAATCCTTGGCGCAAATCGAAACCATGCGCTCGGTGCAGCCCAGGTCGTCGCCCACGCAGCCCATGTCCACGCTGATCATCTCGCGCGTGTCGGCCGGCACAAAGGCACCGCCGTGGCCGACCTCCTCGTACACCGTAAAGAGCAGCGAAACCTTGCGCGAAAGGGTCACCTCGCCGTCGGCGACGGCGCGGGCCAAACAAAGCAGAATCGACGCGGACAGTTTGTCGTCAAGGAAGCGACTCTTGATGTAACCGCTCTCCGTCACCGTCGTGCGAGGATCCATAGCGATGATGTCGCCGGTCTGAATACCCAGCTCGAGCACATCGTCCTTGCCGTCGACGTTCTCGTCGAGCAGGATTTCCATGTTCTTCTCGATGGTCTTGACCGGCTCATCGGCCACATGCGCCGAAGGCTCGGTATTGAGGACTACACCCGTGTAGACATTACCATCGCGCGTGTAAACGGTGCAGTTCTCGCCATCAGCCGTGGACCACTGGTGCCCACCGAGCGTCGTGGGGCGCAGGCGACCATTGTCCTTAATGGAGCGCACCATAGCGCCCAGAGTATCGACATGGCTCGCCAATACGAGCGGCTCGCCCTCGCCGCCAAGCTCAACGAGCACGTTACCCTTATTAGAACGCTCGGGCCCAAACCCCATATCGCGCAGGGTCTCCATCAGATAATCAGTCGCCGCACGGGTATAGCCCGTAGGCGAAGCAATCGAGGTAAGCGCCTTCAACTGGTCAGTAATATAGGAGAGCGTAGAATCCATCTTGGACACCAAAGTCACCCTTTCATATCGAATTAAACCCACAGCAACAATACCACCGCGAACCATCTTTTTACCTAGCGAGATGACCCATCGAGCTCCCCAGAACTGCGCCCGCCACGACAACGAGCCGGCGGCCCCCCTGCCCGTTAGCCCCACAATCTTTCCGCAGGACGGAGGAAGCCCCCGCCGCACGAAGTGCGCAGCGGGGGCCTCCGACATGTCCGAGGACGATTGTGGGGCAAACGGGCAGGGGCCCGCCGAACCAAGTTAGGCAGCCGGGCAAATCTTCTTGAAGAGCTCGATGACGTCGTCGAGCGTTGCCTCGCGCGGGTTACCCGGGAAGCAGGCGTCGGCCATGGCGTCCTTGGCCAAGACCTCGATCTCGTCGGCCTTCATGGCTTCGCAGACGTGCGGGATGTTTACGTCAGCGGAAAGCTGCTTGACGGCGGCGATAGCAGCATCGGCGGCCTCGTCGGTGGTCATGCCCGTGGTGTCAACGCCCATAGCAACGGCAACCTTGGCCAAGCGCTCGGCGCAAACCGGCTTGTTGAACTCCATGGCGATCGGCAGCAGCATGGCGCAGGCGACGCCGTGCGGGGTGTCGTAGTGAGCGGACAGGGTGTGAGCCATGGCGTGATCGATGCCCAGGCCAACGTTGGAGAAGCCCATGCCGGCGACATACTGGCCAAGAGCCATGCCCTCGCGGCCGGAGCCGGGCTGGCCGGACTTGGCCTCGGCGACGGAGTCGCGCAGGTTCTCGCTGATCAGCTTTATAGCCTCAAAGTGGAACATGTCGGAGAGCTCCCAAGCGCCCTTGGTAGTGTAGCCCTCGATGGCGTGGGTTAGAGCGTCCATGCCGGTGGAGGCGGTCAGGCCGGCGGGCATGGAAGCCATCATGTCGGGGTCGACGACAGCGACCTCGGGGGCGTCGTTGGTGTCGACGCACACGAACTTGCGGACCTTCTCGGGGTCGGTGATGACGTAGTTGATGGTCACCTCGGCAGCGGTACCGGCGGTCGTCGGCACAGCGATGGTAAACACGGCGTGGTTCTTAGTGGGAGCAACGCCCTCGAGGCTGCGGACATCGGCAAACTCGGGGTTGTTGATGATGATGCCGATAGCCTTGGCGGTGTCCATGGAGGAGCCGCCACCGATGGTCACGATAGCGTCAGCCTCGGCGGCCTTGAAGGCCTCGACGCCGTCCTTGACGTTCTGGATGGTGGGGTTGGGCTTAATCTCGGAGTAGAGGCTCCAAGCGATGCCAGCGGCGTCGAGCTCGTCGGTCACCTTAGCGGTAACGCCAAACTTGACCAGGTCGGGGTCGGAGCAGACGAAGATCTTCTTGTAGCCGCGACGCTGGAGCTCGCCGGGGATCTCCTTGATGGCGCCGGAACCATGATAAGAGATGGTATTGAGAACGAAACGATTAGCCATTGATAGCCTCCCATCGTGTGCGGGGCGCCCATTACGCCCCACGCTATAAGTCCCATCCTAACGCTTTTGAAACGAAAAGCACGTGAGAACGTCAAAATTGTTAAAGCGTTTCAACAGATGATGAAAAATAAAGCGGCAAAGGGACAGCCCCTTTGCCGCATTCGGTTACTTTCGGCAGCCCTCTTTCCAAGCCTCGGCCGCAACCTTCCAGCGTAAGCGCAAGTCGCGCTCGCGGTCGATGAACATGATGGCAAACGCGACAAACAGCAGCAAGCTCGCCACGACGATGGCGTGCAGGCCCATGCGCTCAATACACCAGTTGCCCAACACGGCGCCAAACACAAAGGTAAAGATCACGCCAAAGTACAGCAGGCCGTTTTCCAAAAAGCCGCGCCTGTGGGTGATGATGTAATCGTCCACGTTTTGCAGCGCGTTGCGCAAGTTGCCGATGCACATGGTCGTAGCGATGCCGTGACCGTGGATCTTGCGGAAGCTCTCGACCTGCATGCCGCAGGCAAACGAAGTGAGGCAGTTGGCGAGCAGGTTGTAACCGCCACCGGGGATAAAGCTCACGCCCAGCAAGATGACGGCTTCAAAGAACACCGTCACCTGACGCCAGTGGATCACGCTGCCAAACCGCTCGTGTACCAGATCGGCAAGCATAATGCCCACGGCAAACGACACCACAGGGAAGAAGTAGCGTCCCGCCAGCGCCCAGTTGCCCTCCGAGATGCTTACGCCCACGAGCAGAATGTTGCCCGTCTGCGCGTTTGCAAAAACATGGTCGCGCCCAATGTACGAATACACATCCATAAAGCCGCCGGCGAGCGCCAGGATAATGCCCAGTTCGATGGACTCCGATATCTGTTTGGCACGCTGCATCGTCGTGCATCCTCCTTGTTGACGACCCTCTCGTGCGTTGGCGGAAACATAGCCGCCGTTCATACTGTAACCCATTGACAACATGGCGTGCGCGCGAGACGGCTCCTTCGACACGGGGATACACAGTCTGGAAACAAACGGCACCCGCATCGACACGCCGATCCGCCAGCCCATGTACTCCACCAGTCTTTTTAGCCCCGTCCCAAAAAGACTGGTTACAATTACGTGCAGCATACAAACACCGGGAGGGATCGTGGCAAAAAAGCCTCAGCACGCTCAGAATAACCAGCGCAGTCAGCAGGGCAAACAGGGCCAGCAGCAAAAGCGCGGCGGCAAGGCCCAGGGCGGCCACGCCGCTCATACCCCGGCAGCGCCCGCCCGTCCCTGGCGCCCGGGCCGCGATAAGTTCCTCCCCGTCAGCCGCGCCGATATGGACGCGCGCGGTTGGGACCAGTGTGACTTCGTCTACATCTGCGGCGACACCTACGTGGACCACCCCAGCTTTGGTATGGCCATCATCAGCCGCGTACTCGACGCGCACGGCTACAAAGTGGGCATCATCTGCCAACCCGACTGGACCGATCCCGCCAGCATCAGCGTGCTCGGTGAGCCGCGCCTGGGCTTTTTGGTCAGTGCCGGCAACATGGACTCCATGGTCAACCACTATTCGGTGACCAAGCACCGCCGCCACACCGACGCCTACACTCCCGGTGGCGAGGAGGGGCACCGTCCCAACCGAGCTGTCACGGTCTACGGCAACCTCATCCGCCAGACGTTCAAGGACGCCCCCATCATCATCGGCGGCATCGAGGCGAGCCTGCGCCGCCTGGCCCACTACGACTACTGGCAGGACAAGCTCAAGCGCTCGGTACTGCTCGACTCGGGCGCCGACATCCTCATCTACGGCATGGGAGAGCACGCAATCGTCGAGATCGCCGACGCGCTCGACGCGGGACTGCCCGTCGACCAGATTACCTATATCAATGGCACCGTCTACCGCACAGGCTCGCTCGACGAGGTCTACGACTACGACCTGTTGCCCAGCTGGGACGACCTTACCGCCGACAAGCTCAACTACGCGCGCAGCTTTAACGTGCAGCAACAGAATATGGACCCCATCACCGGTCATCGCCTGGTAGAGCCCTACCCCAACAGCGTCTATGTGGTGCAAAACCCGCCGTCGGCGACGCTCACCACCGATGAGATGGACGAGGTGGCCGAACTCCCCTACGCACGCGATTGGCATCCCGACTACGATGCGGCGGGCGGAGTGCCGGCCTTTGCCGAGATCAAGTTTTCCATTAGCTCCAACCGCGGCTGTTTTGGCGAGTGCTCATTTTGCGCGCTCACCTTCCACCAGGGCCGCGTGCTGCAGATGCGCAGCCATGACTCGATCATGCGCGAGGCCGAGCTGCTCACGCGCGATCCCGAGTTTAAGGGCTACATCAACGACGTGGGAGGACCGACGGCCAACTTTAGCCGTCCTGCCTGCGACAAGCAGCTCAAGCACGGCGTGTGCAAGAACAAGCGCTGCCTGTGGCCGAGCGTATGCAAGAACATGGTGGTCGACGAGAGCGGCTACACGCAGCTGTTGCGCGACCTGCGCCAGCTGCCGGGTGTCAAGAAGGTCTTTGTCCGCAGCGGCATCCGCTTTGACTACACCATGGCCGACGCCTCGGACGAGTTTTTGCGCGAGCTGCTGGAACACCATGTCTCGGGCCAGCTCCGCGTGGCACCCGAGCACGTGAGCGACGCGGTGCTGTCTGTGATGGGCAAACCGAGCCGAGCCGTCTACGATGCGTTCTGCCGCAAATTTGAACGCTTGAACCGTGAATACGGACTCAAGCAGTATGTGGTGCCGTACCTGATCTCGAGCCACCCCGGCTCGACCATGAAGGAAGCTGTGGACCTTGCCGAGGCCGTGCGCGACATGGGCTACATGCCCGAGCAGGTGCAGGACTTCTACCCCACGCCGTCCACCATGTCGACCTGCATGTACTACACTGGCGTGGATCCGCGCACCATGCAGCCGATCTACGTGGCGCGCGACCCGCACGAAAAGGCCATGCAGCGTGCGCTCATCCAATACCGCAAGCCCGAGAACTACAAGCTTGTGCGCGAGGCGCTGGAAAAGGCCGGCCGCCGAGATCTAATCGGCTACACCAAGCATTGCCTGATCCGTCCCGTACCGCCGCGCCCGGGCGAGACGTCTGCTGGCGGCGGACATGGGACCGGCAAGAAGGGCGGCAAGGCCCACGGTGGCGCCGCCGGCAAGGGACCCAAAGGCGGCAAAGGATACGGCGGCATGTCGCGCGCGCAGAACACCGCCGGTCGCAATCGCGCGGCACAGGGGCGTCAGGGCGCCAACGGCGGCGGCAGGCGCAACTAGGGCAGTGGTGCGCTCGCTGCGTCCATCCCACACGCGTGGCGCAGCGAGCGCATTGCCTCAACGAGGATGGCACCGGCGATAGCGACCGTAATTGCCACGTCGAACGGCGTGTTCACAAACCAGAGCAACGTCATGAGGTACGAGCCGGCATTAAAGGCAAAGTGCAACAGGATCGTGTAGCGGAGCTTTCCGGTCGTCACGAGCACCCAGCCAAAAATGAGGCCGGCAGCGCCCGCATAGCAGCCCTGCACCCAGTTCATGTGCATAAAGCCGAAGACCGCCGCCTGCAGCACGATTGCCGCGGCGACGCCCCAGGTACTCGGGGCCGCCCAGGGCACTATGGTGCCGTCTTGCGCGTTCACGCGGCGCCGACGTTTCCAGAGCGGATGGCACTGTGGATTAAACGCACGCAGTGAGAACTCAAAGATGATGCCGCGCACCAGGAGCTCTTCGCAAAATGGCGCGCCAATCACCGTGGTCAGGACGGCGAGATAGCTGGTGTCGCCCATGCCTGTTTCCTCGACAAGCTCGCTGTAATCAGCCGCGGCATCGGGCAACAATGACAGTACGGCGTCGGTCATGTAGCCAACGACCACCTGCAGGGCCAAGCCGATCACGATAACGCAGGCAATGCGCTTCCATGCAGCATTTGCTCCCCCGCTAAGCGAGCGCACGCCCTGCCAACGCGCCATAAACGAGCGCGGCCACAAATAACGCCACCACAGCAGCGCCATCAAAAACGACGCCGTCTGAGCGGCAACCTGGGACCATTGGATATCGAGATTGTCGATCGGATAGCCCGTCAGCACCGATACGGCATCGAGAACTGAAAACAAAACCACGCTCAGGGCTATATCGGCAGCGACAACGCCAAAACAGGCAAGCGCCCAAATCATCGCATTGAGCATGCCAACCTCCTCAAAACCGTTCCCTAGTTCTACCACAACTCGGCAGAGAGCTGATCCCATGGGGACGGAGGAAAACTGATCACTTATTGATGAGAATCGGGCGCAGTGCCAAAGGCCCCGCTGGGCGAAATATCGAACGGGAAGGTGCCGCAGCGATTGAAGGCGGCGATAAACATGCGGATGGCGTTGGACGGCGTGGTGCCCACGAGTTGGGTTGCCGCCGCGAAGGCTGCCTTCTCCTCGGGCAAGACCTTCGCGACAACCGGGGTCATGTGTTCTGCCATGGCGCTTCCTTTTGAAACGACGGTGGTGCGGATAGATGCGGGCCACGCGGCTGGGCGACGGGCTGTGAAGGCAACCCGATTGGCCCGCATCTGGAGTTTGTTTCTGCGGCGTTGGTATTACTTGGTATTTCTAAGTATTACCCAGTAGATAGAATACCACACCCGCCCCATGGGGACGGAGAAAAACGGATCATTTTGTTGCTGAGTAAGTACTCAGAGCGTGATGATATCCGAGATATTGAGGGCCCGAGCGTCAACGGCATCGTGTGTGGCAAGCAACAACATGCGACCGTCGAGCAAGTCGAACACGACCTCGGCGCATGCGTCACGCGCAGCGGCATCTAGACCGGTAAAGGGCTCGTCCAGAATCACCGCGTCGCCTGGGCACAGCAGGGCTCGGGCGATCTCGACGCGACGGCGCTGCCCGCCCGAGAGCTCGGCTACGCGGGCATGCACATCGACCCCTGGCACCAACCGGCGTAGCAAGGCCGCAGCACTCGATGCACCCACGCGCGTATCGGCACACACCAGTACGTTATCCAAGGCAGAAGCGTCCTCGACCAGGCGCACATCCTGAAACACCATGGAGCACGGCGCGCACTCCCCCGCCGCCAGCGCAAGCAACGTCGACTTGCCCATGCCCGAAGCGCCCATCACACAGATACGCCCACCCGCAGTCACGTTGAGCACCAGTCCGTCGAGCGCCGGAGCCCAGGGAGCGCGATCGCCCACGGCGAGCGCAAGCTCCGCAGCAGCCCTGCCGCCAGCAGAGCCGCCTGCACGTCCGCGAGGACAACGCCCATGCGCCCGCACAGCAGCACGCCATGCTGCGGGCCCCGAAGCCCGCAGCAGCCACACCAGCACGCGCTCGCATGCCCACGATGCCGCCACGACCAACACGGTCCACGCCAGCAGGTCAGCCGTCTCGATGAGCAGCTTCGCCTGATAGATGCGCTCACCCACGGTGCCCACCGCCATGCCGATCAGCTCCGCCGCCACGCCGGCCTTCCAGCTCATGCCAATCACGGCGCGGGCGCACGAAAGCACAAACGGCAGGACTTCGCGCCAGGTGTGGGCACAAAACAGTCGCCAACCCCGCACGCCATGCAGACGAAACATCTGCTCCAGCGGTTTATCCGCTTGCGTCAAGCCCTCGACCAGCGAAAAATACACTCCCGGCAGCGCCATCAAAAAGACCGCCGCAATGCTTACGCGCGCCGACCCCAGCCAAATGAGCAGCAGGACCACCACGCAGGCAACCGGCGTCGCCTTAACAAACGACAGCGCCGGCGCCACCAGGCGGGCAAACGTCCGCGACCGCACCGAAACTCCCGCCAACACGCCGCCGCATGCCACAGCGAGCGCCAGCCCGCCCAAGATTCGCGCGCCTGAGCCCACCAGAATCGCCCACGTGTCGGTATCGCATACCAGCCGCAGCAACGCCACCACAACGGCACCCGGACCCGGCAAAATCAATGGCTGCGCCACCAGCGCCGCCGCGAAGACCCACACGGCAAGCCAAAAGGCGGCGACGGCACCACCTGCCGCCACCGCCTTCATACGTTCTGTCATTTGTCGAGCAAACGCACGCACGGGCTACTCCATGTAGTAGAAATCATCGGCCGGGAGCTTGCCGCCCACGGCGTTCGCGTCCGCATCGGCCAGCACCTGCAGGTACCCACCGAGCGCCGCCTTCATATCCTTCCCCGTCTGGCACACGAGCATGCACCCGGGAATCGCCTTCTCGGCAATCGTGGCGTTATCCACGATGCCCGCATCGACCACGGCCTGAGCCCAGTCCGCCGGCGCCGCGTTCACGGCCTCAACGCTCGCAGCATGGCAGCTCAGGAATTCCGCCACGGCCTCGGGATACTCCTCGGCAAACGCGCGACGCACCACGGTCACACCCGTCAGCAAGCGCGAGCCCGTGTCTCCTGCCAGCTCGTCCCACACATCGGTCAGGCTCACCGGCGCCGACAGCTTGCCTTCGCTCTTTGCGATGGCGGCGGTCTTGAACGGCTCCGGCAGCACGCCCACGGCGGACGGGTCGGCAAGCAGCGCCGACAGCACCTCGGTGGGCTCGCTCTTAAACTCGAGCGTCACCTGGCCGGTCAGGCCCGCGCGCTCCAGCAGGTAGTTCATGACGTACTCCGGCGTGGTGCCCTTGCCCGTCATATAGACGGTATGGCCCGCCAAATCGCCAAACGAGGCCACACTCGCGTCGCCCGTCACCACATTCAGCACGCCCAGCGTGTTGACGTCGATGACCTGCACCGCGCCCTCGGTCTTGTTGTAGAGCACGCTCGCCACGTTGGCGGGCACCAGGGCAATGTCGATATCACCCTGAATGACCTTGGGAACGATCTCGTCGGCGGCAGTGTTGATCGCAAAGTCGAACTCGTTGTCCGTCTCGCCGTTTGCGGCCTGGTCCATAAACTGCACTAGGCCAATCGAGGTCGGCCCCTTGAGCGAGGCGACGTGCACCTCGACCGACTCTGCAGCAGCACCGGCGCCGTCCTTGGCAGCCGAGCCCGCG
>UQHO01000052.1 GCA_900540995.1 uncultured Collinsella sp.
GGTCACCAAGCACAACCTCAAGTACCGCCGCTACTACCACCAGTTCGACTACTAAGGGCTGATCGCGGGCCCGATATCTTGGCTGGTTGATATTTCGGCCCTACACAAGGGCGCCCGCATTCGCGCGGGCGCCCTTTTTGCGTTGTGACAAGAGGCTACTGCTAATCGCTCGCCCTATGTTTCCAAATGAATACGGCGTGAGCCGAAGAGGACGATTCTCCCCGCAAGTACTCTAGTATGCTAAAGTACCCAGAAGACCGGCGGAGCTATGCTGGTCTTCTGTTCTATATGAAACGCAGCATGAGGAGGCTCACCAGATGACGGCCACACCGTGGGGATTCCGGGACATATTGCCCGAGGAGGCTCAGGCGCGCGAGGAGATCGCGCTGACGGTGAAGGGCTGCTTTAGGGAGCATCATTACCTTCCGGTCGAGACGCCGCTGCTCGAGGACAAGGTCTCGCTCGAGGAGGGCGGCCGCATTGCGGACACGCCGTTTAAGCTCTTTGACGACGACGGACGCCTGCTGGTGGTCCGTCCCGACAACACGCTGCCGATCGTGCGCCTGGTTTCGACCCGCATGCGCGCGGCCGACCTGCCCCTGCGCCTGCGCTACGAGGCGCCGGTGGTTCGCGAGTGTCAGCGCAATGCCGGCGGCTCGCGTCAGTTTACGCAGCTGGGCTTTGAGCTTATCGGCGCGGGCGATACCGCGGGCGATGTCGAGATTGTTTCGCTGGTGGCGGAGGCCGTGCACGAGCTGACACTTCCCGATGCGCGCATCATCGCAGGCAGCGTGCGTCCTTTTAAGGAATTGCTCGCGGTATGCGAGGATCGTGAGCTGGCGGCCGAGGCCCTGCGCTGCGTGCACGCCAACGACTTTGTGGGCCTCGATGCCCGCGTGGCGGCAAGCGCCGAGTCCGATGCCGTCAAGGCCGCCATTAGCGAGCTGCCGCGCTTGCACGGCGGAGCCGAGGTACTCGACCGCGTGGACGCGCTGCTGGAGGCTGCCGGTATCGCCGCGCCGCTGACGCGTGAACTGCGTGCCCTGGTCGAGGGCCTGGCTCCCGAGGACGCTCAGGTGCTGTCGTTCGACTTTTCTATCATGAACTCTTTCGATTACTATACGGGCCTGGTCTTTAAGGCCTATGCCGGCGGCTTACCCGATCCGGTCGGCTCGGGCGGACGCTATGACTCCATCTTTACCGGTGCATTTGGCGATGGCATCGAGGTGCCGGCGGCGGGCTTCGCCTTTTCGCTCGAGCGCCTGGAGGCCGCGCGCACCTCGGTCGAGGACGCCGCTTCCGATGGCGATCACGCCGCGGGCCGTGGTGCCGAGGGTCCGCTGCGCATCGCCGTGCCCAAGGGCTCGCTTAAGGCCGATACGCTCGACGTGCTCGAGGCCGCGGGCCTGGACGTCTCTGAGCTGCGTGATCCCGGCCGTCACCTGATTGTGCGCGGCCGCGACACGCGTGCCGGCGAGGGCGCGGTCGGAGATATCGAGTTTGTCATTGTGCGCCCCAGCGACGCGCCTGCCTTTGTGGGCTGCGGCGGCGCCGACTGCGGCATCTGCGGCTGGGACTCGCTTATCGAGGCAGACCTCAACCTACTGCAGCTGGTCGATCTGGGCTACGGCCTGTGCACTTTCATTGAGGCGGAGCCCGCATGGCGCGCCGGTCAGGCCGAGCGCAACTACGTCCGTCGCGGGTCGCTTCGCGTGGCCACCAAATACCCGCGCATCGCGAGCGCCTGGTATGCCGAGCGCGGCGTGAATGCCGACATCGTTTCGCTGCACGGCAATATTGAGCTGGGCCCCATCGTCGGCATGACCGACCGCATCGTGGACATTACCGCCACGGGTGCCACGTTGCGCGACAACGACCTGGTCATCACCGGCCGCATTATGGACTGCACGGCCCGCTTCTTCGTCAACCCAGGTGCCGCGCGCTTGGATCCGCGCGTTCGCAACTTGGCCGATCGCTTGGCAGCTGCTGTTAAGGACAAGCATTTTGAGCCCGTCGCGGGCTCGGCACAATAGCGCGAGCACGCACGGGCACCCCCATATCCGGGCTGCGGACCGATTGGCGCCGCTGCCCGGCACCTCGTTTTTCAAACGCAACCTCGACCGATAGGGGATACCGATATGAAGACCATCAAGCTTGCTCCCGGTGAGCGTCTCGTTGCCAACCAGCTCAGCCGCAAGGGCGTGCTGCCGCAAAACATCGTCGACGCCGCCCGCGATATCGTGGCCAACGTGCGCGCCAACGGCGATGCCGCGGTGCGCGATTACTGTCAGCGTTTTGACGGTGTTGAGCTGCAGAGTTTTCGCCTGCCGCAGGAGCAGATCGATACCGCGCTCGAAGGCCTCGATCCGGCCTTTGTCGCCGCGCTCGAGAAGGCCGCGCGCCAGATTCGTGAGTTCCACCAGCGCGAGGTCGAGCAGAGTTGGTTTACCACGCGTCCGGACGGCACGATGCTCGGCGTTAAGGTGACCCCGCTTGCCGCTGCTGGCATCTATGTGCCGGGCGGCCGCGCGCAGTATCCCTCCACGGTGCTCATGAACGCCATTCCCGCCAAGGTTGCCGGCGTCAAGCGCGTGGTCATGGTGACGCCGCCGCAAAAGGACGGCCTGATTAGCCCCTATACGCTCGCCGCGGCAAAGCTCGGCGGCGTGGACGAGATCTACATGGTGGGCGGCGCCCAGGCCGTGGCCGCGCTGGCATACGGTACCGAGACCATTCCGCGCGTCGACAAGATCACCGGCCCGGGCAACGCCTTTGTTGCCGCCGCCAAGCAGATTGTCTCGGGCGACGTGGGAATCGACATGGTTGCCGGCCCCTCCGAGGTCTGCGTGCTGGCCGATGCCACGGCCAAGCCTATGGTGGTCGCGGCCGACCTGATGGCCCAGGCCGAGCACGATCCGCTGGCAGCCTGCTATCTGGTGACCTGCGACGAGCAGTTTGCGCGTGAGGTCGAGGCGGGTATCGACATTCTGGTAGCGCAGTCCCCGCGTGCCGAGATCACGCGTGCCTCACTCGATAACGAGGGCACCATCGTGGTGGCCGCCGACATGGCCGCTGCCGTCGAGGCAGTGAACACCGTGGCGCCCGAGCACCTGGAGCTGCACTGCAAGGATGCGATGGGCCTGCTTGGCGGTATCCGCAACGCCGGTGCCATCTTTGTGGGCGCTTGGAGCTCCGAGCCGCTCGGCGATTATGTTGCCGGCCCCAACCACACGCTGCCGACCGGCGGCACGGCCATGTTCTCCAACCCGCTTTCGGTCGAGGAGTTCGTTAAGCGCTCGAGCGTCATTTGCTATACACCCGAGGGGCTGCTCTCCGACGCTCCCGCTACGCAGCGCCTGGCCGAGGCCGAGGGCCTGTGGGCGCACGCGCTATCCGCCGCTCTGCGTCGCCGTGTGCTGGAGCAGGGCGAGGATGCCGTGAGTGCCGAGTCTCTGGCCGCGGCCGACCTGACCAAGGTTGCCTGGCCGGGCGACGCCGTGGCGACGGTTGCCGAGGGCGTGGACCTGGCGGCTGCGGGCGCGGATGGCGCCGGCGCGACTGGCAAGGAGGCCTAATATGGCCGAGCTGACGCCCCGCATGAAGGAGCTCGTCCAGCCTTACCTGGCCGGCATTGAGCCCTACGATCCCAACTTTACGCCCACGCGCATCAACCTTTCGGCCAACGAGAACACCTATCCCGTGCCGGCCGGCGTGCGCGAGGCGGTCGACGCCGCCCTGGCTGCTACACCGCTCAACCGCTATCCCGATCCCATGTCCAACGACCTGCGCGACGAGCTTGCTGCCTGGCATGGCGTGACGCGCGAGAACATCTGCGTGGGCAACGGCGGCGACGAGCTGCTCTATAACTACCTGCTGGCGTTTGGCGGCGCTGGGCGAACCCTGCTCAACTGCCCGCCGTGCTTTAGCGAGTACGCGTTCTTTGCGTCGCTCTGCCAGACCGAGGTGCGCGACGTGTGGCGCGACCCCGCGACCTTTGAGCTCGACCAGGCAGCCGTGCTTGCGGCAGCGCCCGAGTGCAACCTGGCAATCGTGACCTCGCCCAATAACCCCACGGGCGACGTGGCGCCGCTCGACTTTATCGCGGCGCTGTGCGATGCGTGCCCCGGCATGGTGATGGTCGACGAGGCCTACGTTGAGTTTGCCGACGATTCGTTTGGCGCGGCCACCACGGCGCAGGGCCTTATCGCCGAGCATCCCAACCTGGTGATTCTGCATACGTTGTCCAAGGCGTTTGGCGCTGCCGGCACGCGTCTGGGCTGCGTGATCGCGGCGTCCGAGGTCATCGACGTGTTCGCGGCGATTCGCCAGATCTATTCGGTCAACGTACTGAGCCAGGCGGCGGCGCTTGCCTGCGTGCGTGCCCGCGATGCGTACACGCCCGTGGTGGCACAGGTCGCATCCGAGCGCGAGCGCGAGCTGTGCGCCCTGCGCGCGATGGCTACCGAGGGCCTGCCCGTGGAGGCATGGCCGAGCGCGGCGAACTTTGTGCTCGTGCGTACGCCGCATGCCACGCGCGTGCGCGAGCGCCTACGCGACGAGTATTCGATTTTGGTGCGCGACTTTAGCTATGCGCCGGGGCTTTCGGACTGTCTGCGCATTACCGTGGGCACGCCGCAGGAAAACGATGAGGTACTGGCTGCGTTTGCCGTGCTGGTGAAGGAGGAGATCTAGATGGGCCGTTATGCCGAGGTGACCCGCAAGACGGGGGAGACCGACATTGTCGTAAAGCTCGACCTGGACGGAAGCGGCGTGTGCGATATCTCGACCGGCGTGCCGTTTTTCGACCACATGCTCAACGCCTTTGGCCGCCATGGTCTGTTCGATCTGACGGTGCACGCGGTGGGCGACGTGGAGGTCGATGCGCACCACACCGTCGAGGACACGGGCATTGTGCTGGGCGAGGCGTTTTGCCAGGCGCTGGGCGACAAGGCGGGCATTACGCGCTTTGCCGACGCGGCGATCGCCATGGACGAGACGCTCGTGATGGCTGCTGTTGATATTTCGGGCCGCGGGCAGGCCTACTGCGAGCTGCCCGTGCCGACCGAGCGCGTGGGCAGCTTCGATACCGAGCTGGCCGTCGAGTTCTTCTACGCCTTTGCGCGCGACGCCAAGCTCACGCTGCACGTGCGCGAGCTGGCGGGCGGCAACTCGCATCACATTATCGAGGCCGCCTTTAAGGCCGTGGGCCGCACGATGCGCTACGCCTGTGAGCTGGATCCCCGCGTGCAGGGCATCCCCAGCACCAAGGGTTCACTCTAACTGCCACAAGGACAAAAACCACCACGAAAGTGCCTGTCCCCTTTGTGGTGGTTTTGGATGATGGGAAAAGGAGGGTCGCGTGGGCGAACCGAAGATCGTGGTGGTCGACTACCACAAGGGCAACTTGTCGAGCGTTGCGCGCGGGCTTGCGCGCGCCGGTGCCGCCGCCTGCACGTCGGACGATCCGGAGCAGATCCGCAACGCCGACGGCCTGGTCATCCCGGGCGTGGGCGCGTTTTACGACGCGATCGCCTTTATGCGCGAGGGCGGCGAGGCGGACGCGGTGCTCGACGCCGTTGCCGCCGGAACTCCGCTGCTCGGCATCTGTCTGGGCCTTCAGTTGTTTTTTGAGCGCGGCGACGAGGGCGTGCTGGCGGACGAGGGCGCGGACGCGGACGACGATGCCTCCGAGCAGGCCGGCGGTTCCTGGGTCGATGGCTTGGGCATTATGCGCGGCTCGTGCACGCGCCTGGAGTCGAGCCGCCTGAAGGTGCCGCACGTGGGCTGGGACCAGGTGCACATGACGCCCGCCGGTGCGGCCGATCCGCTGCTCGCCGGTTTTGCCGAGGGCGCCAACATGTACTTCACCCACAGCTACGCGGTGGCAGACGACGCCGATGCTGCCGACGTTCTGGCGCACACGCACTATACGCGGAGCTTCCCGTGCATCGTGCGCCATGGCAACGTGTGGGGCTGCCAGTTCCATCCCGAGAAATCCTCCGCGCTGGGTCAGCGCATCCTTAAGAACTTCGTCAACATCGTCGAGGAGGCTGGCCGATGATCCTGTTTCCCGCAATCGATCTGATCGGCGGCAAGGTCGTGCGCCTGGAGCGCGGCGACCGCAGTCGCTGCAAGGTATATTCCGACGACCCCGTGGCCGTTGCCCGCTCGTTTGCCGAGCAGGGCGCGAGCTGGGTGCACGTCGTCGATTTGTCCTCTGCCTTTGGCGAGGATGAGGACACATGCGCTGCCAATTCGGCGGCGATCAAGGCCATCTGCGGTGTCGACGGTCTATCCGTGGACGTGGGCGGCGGCGTCCGCTCGCTCGCGCGCATCGACGAGTTGGCAGGCTACGGCGCACGCCGCATCGCACTGGGCACCGTGCTGGTGACCGAGCCGGGTTTTGCCGAGGTGGCGGCCGAAGGCTTTGGCGAGCTGCTCGTGGCCGACATCGCCGCTCGCGACGGCCAGGTCAAGGTGAACGGCTGGCGCGACGGCGCGGGCGTGGCGCTCGACGACGCCGTGGCGCAGCTTTCCGAGCTGGGCTTTAAGCATCTGGTGTATACCGACATCGCGCGTGATGGCATGCAGACGGGCATCGATGTGGCGGCGTATCGCCATGTGGCCGAGGTCGCGGGTTTTCCCGTCGTGGCTTCGGGCGGTATCTCGACGCTCGACGACATCCGTGCGCTTGCCGCGGTGGGCGGGGATGCCATCGAGGGTGCCATTACCGGTCGCGCGCTCTACGAGGGCAACTTTGCGCTGGCCCAGGCGCTGGCCGCCGTCCGAGGGGAGGAGTAGCCTATGCTTACCAAACGCGTAATTCCCTGCCTGGACGTCAAGGACGGCCGCGTGGTCAAGGGCGTCAACTTTGTGAGCTTGCGCGATGCGGGCGATCCGGTGGAGCTGGCGCGCGCCTACGACCGCGAAGGTGCGGACGAGGTCGTATTTTTGGACATTACCGCGACGAGTGACAACCGTGTGACGACCATCGAGATGGCGGCGCACGCGGCCGAGGAGCTCGCTATTCCCTATACCGTGGGCGGCGGCTTTCGCGACTTGGCGGGCATGCGGACCATGGTTGCCGCCGGTGCCGACAAGGTGTCGCTCAACTCGGCGGCCGTGCGTGACCCGTCGCTGATTAGCCAGGCTGCCGCGGCTTTTGGCAGTCAGGCCGTGGTCGTGGCGATCGATGCCAAGCGCGTCGGTTTGCCCGGCGCATCCGGTGCCGACAAGTGGGAGGTCTTCACGGCGGGCGGTCGCAACGCCACAGGTATCGATGCGGTGGCGTGGGCCGAGGAGGCGGCTCGTCGCGGCGCCGGCGAGATCCTGCTCACCAGTATGGACCGTGACGGCACCAAGGCTGGCTTCGACCTGGCACTCACTCGCGCCGTGGCGCGCGCGGTGCCGATTCCCGTTATTGCGAGCGGCGGCGTGGGTACGCTCGAGCATTTTGCCGAGGGCGTGATCGAGGGCGAAGCCGATGCCGTGCTGGCGGCCAGCGTCTTTCACTTTGGGACGTTCAGCATTCGCGAAGTCAAAGAGTATATGGCCTCTCAAGGTATTCCTGTGAGGCTGGACTTCTAATGCTGCGGCTTGCCCAGGCACCCGACCTTCCGGCTCCAACCCTCCTCGCGTACTTAAGTACGCGTCGTCGGGCTTGTCGCTCGGAATCTCGGGCACCTGGACAACCCTCACCGACCTGCGAAGTTTGAATTTGGGGAGAGAAATGGAAGAGATAACCGATCCTTCAAAGCTTACATACGACGCCCGTGGGCTGATTCCTTGTGTGGTTCAGCAGTATGACACCGGCGAGGTGCTTATGGTTGCTTGGATGAACGAGGAATCGGTGGGGGTGACGCTCAAGACCGGTACCACGTGGTTTTGGAGCCGCAGCCGCCAGGAGCTCTGGAACAAGGGCGCGACGAGCGGCAACATGCAGGAGGTCAAGGAGCTTTGGGCCGACTGCGATAGCGATACGCTGCTGGTTAAGGTTGACTCGCCGGGTCCGGCCTGCCATACCGGCAACCGTACCTGCTTCTTTAAGAAACTCGCGTAGGGCGGGCGCTCGATTAGACGCTCGGCCACCAGAAAGGATTGAACTATGGGTGTGCGCACCGCAAACGTTCAGGATGGAAATATCGGTGAGACGTTGACAGGTCTGGCCGAGGTGATTCACGGTCGTCGTGATGCATCGCCGCAGGAGAGCTATACCGCGCGTCTGCTGACCGACGTCGAGGACGAGCTGCTCAAGAAGCTTGCCGAGGAGGCAAGCGAGGTGATTATGGCCTGCAAGGATAACGATCACGATCACATCCGCTACGAGGCCGGTGACCTGGTCTACCACCTGCTCGTAACCCTTGAGCGCTACGGTATCACCCTCGACGAGCTTGCCGGCGAACTCAACGCCCGCCGCCACTAGTCGTTTGGGACAGTCTTTGTTGGTGTAACGGGGTCATGGAAGTTGCGGTGAAATAGGGACTGTTTAAGCGCTTCATCAGGCAAAACAATCCCTATTCCACCGCAACTTATGAAGGGATGGCTGGTCGAGGGGTGTGGGTTCCCATTCGCCGTTGGGGTGGGGGATGTCGAAGGTTCGGTAGCCGCAGTCGTAAGCGTGGGCCTGGGCCTCGCGGATGCTCCAGCAGATATCGCAGGCGCGGTGCG
Source organism: uncultured Collinsella sp. (assembly GCA_900540995.1). GTDB lineage: Bacteria > Actinomycetota > Coriobacteriia > Coriobacteriales > Coriobacteriaceae > Collinsella. The sequence goes on from UQHO01000052.1 coordinate 8,668, forward strand.
CGTCCGAGCCAAAGGTGATCGGCACTTCGGCATGGGCAAAGCAATGCAGCAATCCGGTCGTGGGATAGTAGTCGTCGAGGCCCTTGCGCGGTGCGGCGGTCGAGACCTCAATGCGGCGGCCCGTATCGTGGGCGCATTCGGCCATCTGCTGCCAAAACGGTGCGGGGTCAAAGTCGGGCGTAAAGCCTTCCTTCGAAAAGCGCATGACCAGGTCAGGGTGAGCCATCACATCAAAGCTGAGCGAGCTTTCGCAGGCGCGGCACCAGTCGTCGACATAGCGCTCCCACACGCCGCGCACGCCTAGGTTTTCCCAAACGTGCAGGTCGGTGTCGTCGTCGATCCAACCGCAAAGGGAATCGGGCGTATCGGGGCGAGCGACGTTTTCCGTTCCCGCCGTACCCGCGGCACCGGCCATGATATCGCCCGGGTTGCCAATCCAATGCACGCTGCCCAAGCGCACTATGGCACTCGCGGACCAGCGCTCAACCAGAGGCTCGCAACCTTCGTACCAGTCGCATTCAAAGCCATAGATAAGCTCGAGCTCCGGCGTGATCTGCGCGGCGAGCTTGCGGGCGTCCTCAAAAGCCAGACGATGCGCCGGCAGGTCGCCCTCAGTAACCTGCACTTCGCAGTTGGCGTCCATGCTGGCGGGCAGGGTGAGATGATCGGTTGAGACCATGACGCGGCAGCTGGCCGCAGCAGCGGCGCGAACGTTGTCCTCAAACGAGGCATGACCGTCCGAGAACGAGGTGTGGGTATGGCAATCGATCAGCGGGCAAGCAGACATGGCGGCTCCTTTGCGTCAAGCGAATCCGCTCCATTGTAATGGCGCAGCTCTCAACACGCCGGGCACGCCGGGGGTCGAAATCGATTGGAAAGGCTGCGCGGCGCGCGGTGCGGCCTCGCTTGCGCTCTCAAAACATGTACATCAGCCTCCAAAAGCTGCAGAAAATGACATGTTTGGAGGCTGGCGTACACGTTTGAGTGGAGCGGGCCGGCGTTGGAGCGCGCCAGCACTTGCGCCCAGCAAAAGTCGCACCTATCCCATGACGCCGCCCCTGCGCCGCCCGCGATGTGCTAGCGTTTGGATGAACAAAACGAGCCCGCGCGGAAAGGATCCGGACCGTATGCAATGCGATAGCACATCCCCACTGTCCCGCGAGACCGATGCACCCGAAACCATCGTCAAGCTGGAATGCGACATCGACGACGCGTCGCCCGAGGTGCTCGCCTACGCTGCCGACCGCCTGCGCGAGGCGGGTGCGCGCGAGGTGCATTGGCTGCCCCTCTATTGCAAGAAAGGCCGCCCCAGCTGGCAGCTACAGGTAATCTGTGCTCACGAGGATATCGAGCGTCTGCAGACGATCATCTTTTTGGAAACCACGACCAATGGTATCCGTCGCCAGGTCATGGAGCGCGTTTGCCTGCCACGCCGCTTTGAGCGCGTAACGACGCCATGGGGCGAGGTGTCCGTCAAGGTGGCCACCCTGCCCGACGGCAGTGAGCGTGCGGCACCCGAGTACGAGGACTGCGCCCGCCTTGCCCGTGAGCACAACGTGCCGCTCCAGCGCGTGATGCAGGCGGCGCAAGCCGTGGCACTGCGATTTGAATAACGCGGCTGGGGG
>UQHO01000053.1 GCA_900540995.1 uncultured Collinsella sp.
CGCGACCGACGATTGAACGTCAGATTGCCGCTTAGGGGCGTTTGCAGCGTCGAGCTAGGACAGGTCGTCCTCATAGGGCATCAGGTCTGCCAGGTAGCCCTTCTCCTTAAGTATCGCCTCGATTTCGTCGAGGGTCTGCTCGTCTTCTGCCGCGATGCGGTGGAAGTGGTAGCCGCTGGTCACCGTCAGCAGAGGAAAGCTCTTGCCGCTGGCGATGTCGTGCAGGTAGCGCTCGATATCGCGACGGTTTCGAATGTCCAGGTCGGCCGTAATCTTGCCGTACACGCGGTGGTTGACGATCACGTTGAGCACGGCACCGCCCGCATCGACGATGCTCGTGAGCTCATCGCCCGCCTGCTCCACGCTGTGGCGCACCTTGACCAGGCGCGTGGGCACAGCCGGACTGCTCGCGGCTTCTTGCAGCACGTAGCCGCGGTTGGTGGCGACGATATCGTGCCCATCAGCGCGTAGCAGGGCGATGTCCTGCACCACGACCTGACGGCTCACGCCCACCTCGCGGGCAAGCGCGCTGCCCGAAACGGGATCTTTGGCCCCCTCGAGCACGGCCATGATGGCACGGCGACGCTCGCGAGCATTCATTATTTACCGTCCAGCAGACGCAGGTGCTTAAGTGAGAGGTCGAGGATCGGCGCGGAGTGCGTCAGGGCGCCCGAGCTAATAAAGTCGACGCCCAGGTCGGCCAAGGCGCGAATATTGCCGGCATCCACGTTGCCCGAGCACTCGGTCTTGGCGCGGCCGTCGATAAGCTCGATGGCAGCGGCCATGTCGTCGTGCGTCATGTTGTCGAGCATGATGATGTCGGCACCGGCCTCAACGGCCTCGCGCACCATATCCAGATTCTCGCACTCAATCTCGACCGTCGTGGTAAACGACGCATGGGCGCGCGCCATCTCGATTGCGCGTGCCACGCCACCGGCGGCGTCGATGTGGTTGTCCTTGAGCATGACGGCCGTCGACAGGTTGTAGCGGTGGTTGCTGCCGCCGCCGATCTCGACTGCCGCCTTCTCGAAGACGCGCATGCCCGGCGTGGTCTTGCGCGTGTCGACGAGCACGGTCTTGGTGCCCTCGAGCGCCGCGGCCATCTGGTGCGTATAGGTGGCGATGCCGCTCATGCGCTGCAGGTAGTTGAGTGCCACGCGCTCGCCCGAAAGCAGCACGCGCGCGTCGCCGCGCACCTGGCCCACATGGTCGCCGGCGTGCACCTCGTCGCCATCCGCGACATCAAACAGCACGGAGCTCTGCGGATCCAGCAGCTCAAAGGTGCGGGCGAATACGTCCAGGCCGGCGATAATGCCGTCGGCCTTGGCGATAAGCTCCACCGTGGCGGGACGCGCCGTGGGGCACACGCTCGCCGTGCTCACGTCCTCAAACGTAATGTCCTCGCGCAGAGCCTGCAGAATCAGATCATCGACGACGAGCTTCATGGTAATGGGATTCATGGTCTACTCCTCCACGGCCTGCGTGCCGGCGGCACGGGCCAATTCATCGATTGCCAGGGTGTCGACGCTCAGGGCGCGATGACGGCCATCGAGCGCGGGATCGCCCGCCTGCTCCACGGCCAGCGACTCGCCGGTGCGCATGTACCACGCGGCGCGACGACCCCAGACCAACGCCTCGAGCAGGCTGTTTGATGCAAGGCGGTTCTTGCCGTGCACGCCGTTGCAAGCCGTCTCGCCCGCGGCGTAGAGCTCGGGCATCGAGGTGCGGCCGTCCCTGTCTACCCACACGCCGCCCATAAAGTAGTGCTGCGTGGGCGTAACGGGAATGGGCTCGTCCAGGATGTCGCGACCGTCCTCAAGGCAGCGCGCGCGAATGTTGGCAAAATGCCCGGTCACCACGTCGCGCTCGACGGGGGCAAAGCTCAGCCACTCGTGCTCGGTGCCGTCCTGCTTCATCTGCTCGCGGATGGCGGCGGCGACCACATCGCGCGGCTGGAGCTCGTCGGTAAAGCGCTCGCCGGCGGCGTTGAGCAAAATCGCGCCCTCGCCGCGGCAGCTCTCGCTGATCAGGAAGGTGCGGCCCGGCTGCGGCGAGAACAGGCCCGTGGGATGGATCTGCACGTAGTCCAGGTGCTCCATCTTAATGCCATGCTCCTGAGCGATGTAGCAGGCGTCGCCCGTGAGCTGCGGGTAGTTGGTCGAGTGGTCGTACACGCCGCCAATGCCACCCGTCGCCCACAGCGTGTGGCGGGCATGGATCTTAAACGGCTTACCGGCATGCACGCCCTCAGCGGCATTTGCCAGCTCGTCGGCGGGGCGAACCGAGTTGTCCTCGTCCACGGCTACGGCGACGACGCCGGTGCACACCGTGGCGCCATCGCGCTCGGCGGTCAGGATGTCGGTCATGGCCACGTGCTCCAAAATCTGCACGTTGTCCAGCTTGCGAACGGCCTGGAGCAGCTTGGTCGTGATCTCCTTGCCCGTAATGTCGGCATGGAAGGCAATGCGCGGACGGCTGTGCGCGCCCTCGCGGGTAAAATTGAGGCTGCCATCGGCCTTGCGCTCAAAGTCCACGCCCATGGCCAGCAGGTCGTTGATGACCGAACGGCTCGAGCGGATCATGATGTCGACGCTCTCGCGACGGTTCTCGTAATGGCCGGCGTGCATGGTGTCCTCAAAGAAGGCGTCGTAGTCCGAGCCCTCGGGCAGCACGCAAATACCGCCCTGCGCGAGCATGGAATCGCACTCGTCGACAGCGCCCTTGGAGAGCATGATCACGCGCGTGCTCTTCGGCAGATTGAGGGCCGCGTACAGGCCCGCCACGCCGCAGCCGGCAATGACGACGTCGCACTGCATGTCGGGGTATTGTTTGGTTTCCACAGGAATCCTCTCCCTTGAATGTGACAAAGGGACTGTCCCTTTGTCACATTGTTTTAGCGCGCTGCGTACTCGAGCATGCGGTCGAGCGTGAGCTTGGCTTGGTCGGCGGCCTCGTCCGACACGCCGATCTGAACCTCGCCCTCACCCGTCTCCAGGCAGTGCACGAGCTTTTCGAGTGTGATGAGGTCCATGTTGACGCAAGTGGGCTGTACCGCGGGGAAGTAGAACTTCTTGCCGGTGCCCTGGCAGCGGCGCTCGAGCTCGTAGAGCACGCCGCGGACCGTCACGATGATGAACTCGCTCGCGTCCGACTCCTCGGCATACTTGATGATGCCGGCGGTGGAGCCGATGTAGTCGGCCTCGGCAAGGACATCGGCCTTGCACTCGGGGTGCGCCAGCACGAGCGCGTCGGGATGGGCCTCCGTCGCGTCGACGATTTGCTCGACGGTGATGATGTGGTGACGCGGGCAGTAGCCCTTGTTGAGAATGACGTGCTTCTGCGGCACTTGCTCGGCCACGAAACGGCCCAGATTCTGGTCGGGAATGAACAGAATGTGCTGCTGCGGCAGCTCGGACACGATCTTGACAGCGTTGGAGCTGGTAACGCACACGTCACTCCAGCTTTTGATCTCGACCGTCGAGTTGACGTAGCACACCACGGCCAGGTCATCGCCATACTCGGCACGGGCGGCATCGACCGTCTCGCGCTTGACCATGTGCGCCATGGGGCAGTCCGCGTTCGGCTCGGGCAGCAGCACGGTCTTGGTGGGATTGAGCAGCTTGGCGCTCTCGCCCATAAACTCCACGCCGCACAGCACGATGGTCTGCTGCGGCAGGCTCTTAGCGAGTTTTGCCAGGTAGAAGCTGTCGCCGACGTAATCGGCAACGGCCTGGACCTCGGGCGCCACATAATAGTGTGCCAGGATCACCGCGTCACGTTGGGTTTTTAGTTGCTGAATGGCCTCGACGAGCTCTGCGGGCACCAGTGCCGCGCGCTCCGTTGCCGTCGTTGCCGATGCCAGGCCGGCCGCAATATCGCGTGCAAGCTCCGATGCATCCATGTTCGCGCTCTGTGCCATCAAGGCCCCTCTCTTTTGGCGAATCTTGGGGCTTTAGTATGACACCTAGGTTTACAGCTGACAAGACAGCTGTAAACCTAGGTGTAAAGTTGAAATAAAGATTCAATCATGCGGCAGGTCCATTTTCGAACTGGCAAGCTGAGGATAGCCGAGCTCTCGATAGCGCAGGAGGCATCTTTCGCCACCGCAATACCGCTCGGCGCGAGTTGCGCACCATGAGGCACGAACGGGCGCTCCCCCGCGAGCGGCACGCGCCCAATGTGGCAAAATCGAACTACTAAGGGGGCCCGAATGCTCAAGATTATTGCCTGCGACGATGACGTCGCTTTTCTAGATAGACTGCACCGGATGATCGACCGTTGGTCGACCGAGAAGGGCACGGCGGTCGATGTTGCGCTCGTTACGCGCGGCGAGGACCTGCTGGCGCGCCATGCCGCGTCGCGCGCCGACATCATCCTGCTCGACATGATCATGCCGCTCGTCAACGGCATGGACACCGCACGCGAATTGCGCCAGGCCGACACCGCCGTGCGCCTGGTGTTCCTTACCTCGTCGCCCGAGTTTGCACTGGAGTCCTACGAGGTCCGCGCCTTCGACTATCTGCTCAAGCCCGTGACTTACGAACGCCTGGCGCAGTTACTCGACGAACTTTCGAGCATGCGCCCGGCGGCAACCGACGAGCTCGTGATCAAAACGTCCTTTGGCTACCACGCCCTGCGCCTGTCCGACATCGAATATGCCGAGGCGCGCAACAAGCACGTGGTCTTCCACCTGCGCGACGGACGCGATATCGAGGCACTCGAGTCGTTCCGCAGCGTCGAGGACCGTTTGGCGCAAAATGCCACCTTCTTTAAATGCCACCGTAGCTACCAGGTCAACTTGCGCAACATCGACCACTTCGATCGCACGGACATCGTCATGCGCTCCGGCGTGTGCATTCCGCTGTCGCGTAGCAGCAAGCAGGGGTTCCAAGACGCCTACTTTGCGGTGCGCTTTGAGGGCGGGAGGCGCTGATGATCTCCTCGGTCGAAATGGTCCTTTGGGCAATCCACCACGCCACAACGCTACTCTTTGGCGTCTTTGCTTCGGCGGCGCTGTGCGGTATCGAAATCAATCGACGCCATGCACTCGAGTTGGTGGGGGTCGGAGCCGCAACCGGCGCTGCCTTTTCGATCGCCAATGTCGTTGGCGGAGAGCTTTTTGCCCGTCAGGTCTATCCGCTCGTCGTGCACCTGCCGCTTACCGTCTACCTATGCGCGCGCTACCACTTGAGTCCGCTGCTCGCGGCGTTGGGCGTCACCAGCGCCTATCTGAGCTGCCAGTTCAGCAATTGGATGGGTATCGCCGCATTTGCCGCAACCGATTCTCAGATCGCGTACTATCTGGCACGCATCGCTACCACGCTCGCCGTCTTTGCCGTCCTGTTGCATTGGGCCGGCGACATCGGTCCGCGCTTAGCGATTAAAAGCACCACCGAGCTGGGCATCCTTTTAATCCTGCCGCTCGTCTATTACATCTTTGACTACGCCACCAACGTCTACACCACGCTGTTCCACTCGGGCTCGGTGGTGACGGTTGAGTTTTTGGCATTTGCGCTCTGTGCCTTCTATCTTATGTTTCTTGCCGTTTACCTGCGCGAATACGAAGAAAAGGAAACCGCCGAGCGAGAGCGTTGGATGCTCGAAACCCGCGACAGCGCCGCCATCAAAGAGCTCGAGGCTTGGCGTCAATCTGGGCGCGAGCTGTCGATTCTTCGCCACGATATGCGCCACTTCCTACGCGGCCTGGCCGCTTTAATTGAGGAGGGCCACACCGACGAGGCGCTCAAACGCATCGACGAACTCTGCGAAGCCGGCGACCGAACCGCCGTACGCCGCTTCTGTGCCAACGAGACCGTAAACATTGCGCTTTCGTCATTTAACTCGAATATCAATAGAAACGGCATTACCGCCAACCTGCGCGCCTCCGTACCCGAAACCATCCACGTAGGTGACGCCGACCTGTTTAGCGTGCTCTCAAATGCCTTGGAAAACGCTATCACCGCCGCAAGCGCTGCACCCCAAGGAAAGCGATTCGTCGACTTTGACCTACGATTGGAGGACGGCCAGCTGCTGCTGTTAGTTTCCAATACGTTTGGGCGCGCGCCGCGCATGGTCGACGGCATGCCCGTGACCCAACATGCCGGTCACGGCTTTGGCACCAGGAGCATCAAACTTGCCGTGGAGCGCATGAACGGCAACTGTCAGTTCCGCATTAACGGCGATCGGTTTGAGCTGCGCGCTGTGATGTAGAAGTGCGGCGCCGATCTCGAGGCGCGCCTTGCCCGCCAGGCAATCGCTCGCCGGCGCCAATCCGCTACAGCGGCGCGGCTGCCGGGGTCAGCTGCTTGATGTATGCCCACATGCGCTGCTTGGCGGCTTTGTCAGTGAGCGCCGCCTCAAAACCGTCGAGCGCGAGCACGCGGCGGCCCTGCACATGGGCGACCAGGCCGGGCTTGAGCATGGCGGTGTCGAAGTCATCGATCGCCACGAGCATATCGGCGTAGGCCTCGCGCATGGCGTCAGCCGCGTTGTTGTCGAGCAGTAGCACCGCCTCGGGGTCCAAGGCCTCAAGCGCCTCGCGGAACAGCTCGCACGGCAGAGTCTCGCCCACCGTGACCGCTCCGTCGCCTGTGCCGGCGACGCTTGCCAGCACGCAAAAATCCTCGGGCGCGTAGCCGATGGCCCCAAGCGCCTTGCGCAACGCCGCGCCATCCGGGCCGGCAGCAAGCTCGCCACCCGAACGCTCGGCCTCGTCCAAATCGCCTTTGACCAGCACGATCGGCGAGCACGCGTTGCCCACGATGCGCACGCCACGGACCGCAAGCGATGTGAGCTCCTGCTCGGCCGCCTGGGCGATGGCTTCTTTTTTCTGGCTCTGTGACGTGGACATGCGCTCTCCAATCGTTTGCGTGCCCACCATTATATAAAAGAGCCGCCCGCGAGTGGTTGCTTTGCGGGCCGCTGGGTATAAGCACGGTCGTACTGAGTTTTACGCGGCCGAGCCGCGTCGCATTATGGAGGTCACCATGGCTGACATTAAGCAGATTACCCCCGAGAACTTCGATTCCATCGTTAACGACAGCCTGCCCGTGCTGGTTGATTTTTGGGCTCCGTGGTGTGGGCCGTGTCGTTCACTCTCGCCCATCGTGGACGAGGTCGCCGACGAGCTGGCCGGCAAGCTGGCCGTGGCCAAGTGCAACGTCGATGACAACCAGGACCTGGCCATGAAGTTTGGCGTCATGAGCATCCCCACGCTGATCGTCTTTAAGAACGGCGAAGAGGTTGACCGCTCGGTCGGCGCACTGCCCAAGGCGAGGCTTCAGGCGCTGCTGGAGAAGCATCTGTAATACGCTTGTTACGTATCTGCCGTCCATGAGCGGTTTTGCACCGCTCGCCGGAGCGCCGGGTGCAGGGTGCGCGACCATGGATAGTATGGTAGACACAAACAGCCCCCAGTGAACGGGTGCGGGTCAGACGGACTCGCACCCGTTTTCTTATGCGGCGGCGCCCGGGGCGGGCGTAGTAGAATCTGAACCACTGGATTGCCCCGTACAAAAGGAGATTCCCATGCATGACGTTGGAATGAACATGAGCCAGCTTGCCATGAGCGTCAAGCAGGTCGACGACACCATCGAGCTCGCCCACGAGTGGAGCCATCAGCTGCTGCATGCGACCGAGAACTTTGACATGGAGCGTATTGGCGCCAAGCTCGAGGCCGCCATGGCTGCGCTGCACGAGGCGCATGACGCGCTCGAGGGCTACGAGGACGCCATCGAGGCCGACCACAACTCCGTCGGCTCCGTGAAGCTGGTGTAGCGTGGCCGGGCACGAGCACGAGCACGGCTGCGACCACAAGCACGAGCATCCGCACGGTCCGGCCGACCAGGCGAGCTGCCGTTGCGCCGGCTCCAGCTCCGAGCTGGTACGCTTTTCGGTCACCGCGCCCGACGACCTGCTGCGCCGCTTTGACGAGCAGATCGCGCGCCGCGGTGACGTGGCCAACCGCTCCGAGGCCGTGCGCGACCTGATTCGCGCCTCGATCGCCAAGGAGCAGATGCGCACGCCCGACGAGCAGGTCATCGGATCGCTCACCATGATCTACGACCACCACACCGGCGATCTGACACGCCGCCTGGACGAGGTGCAGCACGACTACACCGACGAGATCGTCTCGACCCTGCACGTGCATCTGGACCACCACAACTGTCTGGAGATTCTGGCGCTTAAGGGCCGCGGCGAGCGCGTCTACGAGCTGGCCGACCGTCTGCTGGGACTGCGTGGCGTTAAGCACGGCGAGCTCACGTGTGCCGCCACCGGACAAAGCCTAGGACTGTAGCGGGATTTCCCGCAGCGCACCTGCCAAAAAGGGACAGGTTTATTTTGGCAGGTTTAGATGTTTTACCTACCAAAATAAACCTGTCCCTTTTTGGTCGGTTTTAATGAGGGAGAGCCGCATGCGGCATGTGCATATTCATGTGACGGGCATTGTGCAGGGCGTTGGCATGCGGCCGTTTGTGTATCGCGAGGCCATGGCGCATGGCATTTGCGGATGGGTGCTCAACGCGGGCGACGGCGTGCATATCGAAGCGCATGCTCTGGCCGGTGCGCTCGATGCTTTTGTTGCCGCGCTTTCTGAGCATGCGCCTGCGGCAGCCCGCGTAGAGCATGTCGAGGTTGTGGACCTGGCAGCCAACGGTTGGGATGCCGCCAATGAAGAGGGTTTTCGCATCGTAGCATCGCAGGACCAGACCGCGCACACGACGCTCGTCTCGCCCGATATCGCCACCTGCGACGATTGCCTGCGCGAGCTGTTCGATCCCGCCGACCGACGCTATCACTACCCCTTTATCAACTGCACTAACTGCGGCCCACGCTTTACCATCATCCGATCGCTGCCTTATGACCGAGCGGCTACCTCGATGGACCGTTTTCCCATGTGCCCTGAGTGTGCCGCGGAGTATGCCAATCCGCTCGACCGTCGCTTTCACGCGCAGCCCGATGCCTGCTTTAATTGCGGGCCGCATATCATGTGGCGCGAAGAGAGCGTGGGCGATGAGCCGGGCGAAGCCGCCGCGCCGCTGGCCGTCGGCACCACGCGCGAGACCAGCGACGCCATTATCGACCGCTGCGTTGAGCTGCTGGCCCTTGGTGGCATCGTCGCCATCAAGGGCCTGGGCGGATTCCATCTATCCTGTGACGCCTCCAACGAGCAGGCGGTAGCCGAGCTTCGCCGCCGTAAACGCCGCAGCAACAAGCCACTTGCCGTTATGGTGCGCAGCCTTGCCGACGCTGAACGCCTGTGCCATATCAGCGACGTTGAGCGCGGCTTGCTGGCCGGCAGCATTCGCCCCATTGTGCTGCTGCGCCGACGTGCTGTTTGCGAGAGCGGTGATTCTCCCGACGCCCTCGCGCTCGCACCGTCCGTCGCGCGCGACCTGCCCGAGCTCGGCGTTATGCTCCCCTACACCCCGCTTCAGCATCTGCTGCTTGCCGCGGCAGAAGCCCGCGGTATGCACGCGCTCGTCATGACCAGCGGAAACCTGAGCGAAGAGCCCATCGAGACCGACGACGATCTTGCCTGGGAACACCTCGTTGCCGCCGGCATCGCCGACGCGTTGCTCGGTAACGACCGCGCGATCCTCTCGCGCTACGACGACTCTGTAGTGCGCGTGGTCGACGGCGCCGTTATGCCCGTGCGCCGCGCTCGCGGATATGCACCCCAGCCGCTGCCGCTGCCGGCGCTCGAACTCGCGCGCCC
>UQHO01000054.1 GCA_900540995.1 uncultured Collinsella sp.
TGGGGTGCTTGGTTTTGGAAGTTCGCGAAGCCCACTTCCAAAACCAAGCACCCCACCCCACCCCGGCCCTCGTCCGTATGTTCTTCCGCTGGGCGAGCCATAGGCGCCGCGCACCGATGCGGTAAAGTGACGGCTTGAAATTGGTGCTATATTCGGCTTGAGTTGTTTAATGCTAGTACGGGAGGCTGATATGGGGCTGTTCAAGAAGAAAAACCCGCAGGATGCCTTTGATCCCGATGTGTTTACCATCACGGATACGATTTTGGACCCGCCGCGGTTTACGTTTTTGCCGGCCATTTACCAGGATGCCACGCGCCGCAAGTGGGCCGTGCATCAGCGCGGCGGCGAGCCGAAGATTTTTGACTATGCGGACGTGCTGCAGTGCGAGATTGTCGAGACCGGAAATCCCGAGGATGTGCCGGAGCTTAGTAATCGCGAACTAGCTCAGCAGATTTTGATTAATCCAGCTCAGGCCACCAAAAACAACGCTGCCAAGCGTAATATGTGCCTTGGTATGGGTGTCATCGTTGCCGTGCAAACCGGCGAGGATGAGATTTCGAAGCTTGAGATTCCGGTGACCGCGGGCGAAGTCAAGCGAGACTCCGGCCTATATCGGTCGTATCGGAACGTTGCAGAGCGGATAAAAGAAGCCTTCGACGCCATGGGGCGTCCGGAGTAATGATGCCCGCAGCAGCAAGCGGTTGAGGAGCCTTGCCCATGTCGAGTGAACCATATGCGATTCCGCCCAAAGATCGCGCCTTTGAGGGCATTCGTTGGTATATCAAACATTATGACCTGCAGGGTGGCGACCGGCTGCCCGCCGAGCGTGTGCTCTGTGAAGCGCTGGGTGTGTCGCGCACGGCGTTGCGCGCCGCGATCACGCGCCTTATTTCGTGCGGAACTTTGGAAAGCCGCCGTGGTTCGGGCACCTATGTGTGCCCGCCCAAACCGCTGAACATCTTTCAGGAAACGTGGAACTATACGCAGGCGGTGGAGAGGGTTGGCTCAAAGTCGACCGCACGCCTGATATGGTCCAAGGTCGCGTACGCCGATATCGATTTGGTCCAAAAAGCCCAGATCGATCTGGGCATGCCGCTCTTCTGCATTAGGCGCGTGCGCGTGGTCAATGGTTCCCCGGCGTCAATCGAGACGGCTTACGTCAATCTGTCTTTGTGTCCCTCGCTTTCCGATCACGATTTTGAGCAGGAGAGCCTCTACGACGTTTTGCTTAAAGAGGGGAATGTCCATGTGACGCACGGCAAGGAGCATATTTCCATCAGTCGCCTGAATGCCGACGAGGCTAAGTTGCTGGATGCCCAGGAGGGCACGCCGGTGTTTTATAAGACTTCGCACGAGTGCGACGAGAACGATGGCTTTGTCGAGTATTGCAAGTCCGTGATTCTGCCGACCAAGTATCGATTTGCCGATAACGGCGAGGCAGACGGCGTTGCGACGAAGGTGGGTGTCGAATGGCTGAGTCAGTAGAAGACATGCCGGTATACAAGCAAATTCGCCGCTGCATTGCGGAGCGAATCGAGCGTGGCGACTATCCGACGGGCTCGATGATTCCATCCGAAAATGAGCTGGCAGAGGAGTTTGGCACGACGCGCCTGACGATCCGTAGCGCCATGGACGAGCTGGTCAAAAGTGGCCAGATTCGTCGCGTACAGGGCAAGGGCGCCTTTGTGGGGCACAAGTGGTTTGATGAGCATGTTCGCAAGGGCGGCTTCCGTCAGTCGGTTTTGGCATCGGGTTCGACGCCGTCGGTGCGTATCCTGGCGCGCTCCAAACGCTATGCCGGCCCGTATTATGCCGACTTGTTTGGTATCGCCGAGGACGATCTGCTTTACTCGGTGCGCCGTCTTAACTGCATCGACGGTGAGCCCGTGTCGATCGAGATGACGCTGATCCCGTGCCTGCTGTTCCCAGGCATCGAAGGCGTGGACATTTCGGTCTTCAGTCTGTTCGAGACCTACGATATGTTGGGCAGAAAGCCAGATAAATCTATTGAGAAGCTCGATATCGAGGCGCTGGGTGCACGCGATGCGAGCTTGCTCGACCTTGAGCCGGGCGATCTAGCGCTTGTGCTGGAATGCCTGACATACGACTCGAGTGGGCAGGTTATCGAGTATGCCAAGTCTTTTACCCGCGGCGATGCCGGCGGATATACCTACAACTACTAGCACCTAGAGCGTCCTTGCGCACGGCGGGGGCGCTCGTTTTTTTACGGACATACGTCGCGTGACCGATGAGCGGCAAAAACTGACCGTCTACCGAGAGGGGAGAATGAAATCGAAAAATCGGTATTAAAAACGGCTAACCTGTTATCGTTCACTGGTATTAAGAACCTTTGAATTGTTGAGCCTGGGGTCAAGGTGACCATAAGGTTAAGTGGTGCGACGGGACGGCAAGCCCGTCCAGTCCGTGCGACAATTCAAACTGCTCGTGAAAGGAGCGGGAATGAAGGAGACCGAGAAGATCGAGATCATGCACTTCGACCAGGAGGGCTACCTCGAGGACGGCAGGAACGTCTACGAGGCCGGCAAGCGGATGACCGCCCTGGCCGACCGCGTGCACGAGGAGGGCTACGACGCCGTCTTCCTGATGGGCGTCGGCGGCACCTGGGACGAGTTCATGCAGCTCGAGTACCTCATGAACAAGTTCGGCGACCGCGACCTCGAGGTCTACCTGATCCACGCCGCCGAGTGGAACGTCATGGGCCACAAGCGCATGACCGAGCGCTCCGTCGTGCTGACCGCCTCCGAGTCCGGCACCACTCCCGAGGTGCTCGAGGCCATCGGCAAGATGAAGGAGATGGGCGTGCGCGTCTTCGCCATGACCAACCCCGAGGGCAAGATCGGCCGCGCCGTGGGCGCCGAGAACTGCGTCATGATGGCCTCCGACCACGGCGCCGGCGGCTGCGAGAAGGGCTACTACCTCGCCGACTGCTTCGGCCTGCGCCTGCTCAACCGCCGCGGCTGCTTCCCCAAGTTCGACCTGTTCATCGAGCAGACGAGGGACGTCTGGAAGGACATGCTCGACATCCGCAAGCGCTTCGAGCCGCGCGCCGGGGAGCTCGCCAGGAAGTACGCGCTGGCCGACTACACCATGTTCATCGGCTCGGGCGCGCTGTGGGGCGAGACCGTCCTGTACTCCATGTGCCTGCTCGAGGAGATGCAGTGGAAGCGCATCCGCCACATCACCTCGCACGACTTCTTCCACGGCACGCTCGAGCTGCTCGAGCCCGGCGTCCCGGTGTTCCTGTTCATGGGCGAGGACGAGTGCCGCGCCCTCGACGAGCGCGTCCGCGCCTTCCTCACCAGCGGCGTGACCGGCGACGAGGACTACGTCATCATCGACACCGCCGAGTACGCGATCCCGGGCCTGGACGACGACTTCCGCGTCATCGTGTCCCCGTGGATCCTCTCCGTGCTGACCACCGACCGCCTCGCCCGCAACTACGAGCTGGTCACCAAGCACAACCTCAAGTACCGCCGCTACTACCACCAGTTCGACTACTAATTTCATTTGGGGGAAACCGCAATGAGGCAATACATCTTTGCCAGCCACGCGCATTTTGCGACCGGCATCAAAGAGAGCACTGAGCTGCTCTCGGGCGCGCGCGATAACGTCCACGACCTGTCGATGTTTGTCGACGGCCGCACCGACGTCGCCGAGGAAGCCGCCAAGCTCCTGGCGACCTTCGACCCCGCCGACGACGTAATCGTGTGCACCGACCTGTTTGGCGGCAGCGTCAACAACGAGTTCACCAAGATCGTCCAGACGCGCCCCAACACCTACCTGGTTGCCAACATGAACCTGCCGCTGCTGATCCAGCTGCTCTTCTCGGACCAGGAGGCTCCCGCCGATCAGGTTATCCGCGAGATTCTCGCGGCTGACGACACGCGCGTCAAGTTTGTCAACGACCTGCTGATCGATGCGGATGACGAGGAAGAGTTCTAGTCACCGCCTGCTATTAATGGGGCCGGGTTTCCGGCATGAGACCTTTGGGGGTCAATCATGATTCAACTGCTTCGCGTCGACCATCGTCTGCTTCATGGCCAGGTGGCCGTCTCTTGGGTCCAGGGCTTGGGCTCCGACTGCATCTTCTGCGTTGGCGACAAGGTTGCCAACGATCCCGTCTGGAAGACCACGCTCAAGATGGGAAAGCCGGCCAATGTCAAGCTCGTCATCAAGGACATGGAGCACGCCATCGAGGCCATCAACTCCGGTGTTACCGATAAGTACAAGATGATCATCTGCGTCGCCAGCATCGCCGAGGCCAAGCAGCTTGTCGACGGCTGCCCGCAGATCACCTCCATCAACCTGGGCAACACCAAGTCCAAGGACGAGCAGCGTCCCGATGCCCGTAAGATTTCCCGCCAGATCTTTGTGACTGCTGCCGAGGAAGAGGACATTCGCGAGCTCGTCGGCCGCGGTGTCGAGGTCGAGATTCGCGCTCTGGCCGACGACCCCAAGGTCGATGCCCTAAGCGCCCTCTAATTGGGAACCACGGGGCGGCACGTACGGCGCCGCCCCTATCCGTGGGCGTACCGGATAAACGCTTTACCCGTTACCCCCATCTACCGTTCACCGAGAGTACGCGCCCGTTGAGCGATTGGTATTAAATAGTTTTTGCATGACTATATAATTGGTATCAAATCATTTGCACCGGTTTAGGTGTTAACAGCACACCGGTACAAGCTGGATCTGTCTGGGCGATTGTCGGCATGGAAAAGGGCGCGCTGACAAGTCGGGAATCGCCGCGCGGATCCAAGAGGGATCAAAGGGAGGAACAATGCTTGTTCAAGCGATCCTCATCGGACTTATCGCTGCCTTCGGTAAGCTCGATTATCAGCTCGGTACGCTCTATGCGTTCCGCCCGATCGTTCTGTGCCCGCTCGTCGGCATAGTCCTCGGGGACCTGCAGTCCGGCCTCGCCATCGGTGCGAGCCTCGAGCTGCTCTTCATGGGTTCTATCTCCATCGGCGCTTACGTGCCGCCCGATGAGACGATTGGCGGCGTGCTCGCCTGCGCCTTCGCTATTCAGCTGGGTCAGAGCACCGAGGCCGCTATCGCGCTCGCGATGCCCATCGCCACTCTGTGCCTGGCCATCAAGAACGTCGTCAACGCCGGTATGCCCCTTCTGGTCGACCGTGCCGATGTCTTTGCCAGCAAGGGTAACCTCAAGGGTATCTACGCTATGCACTGGATTATCGGTCTCGTGATTGTCGTCCTGGCCTTTATCCTGTGCTCGGTCTCCTTCTATCTGGGTGCCGACGCTGTTCAGGGCCTGCTCGACTTCATCCCGACGTTCGTCCTCGATGGCTTTGGCGTTGCCGCCAACATCCTGCCGGCCATGGGCTTCGCCATGCTCGGCCGCCTGGTGCTCACCAAGCAGCTCGTGCCCTTCTACTTCCTGGGCTTCCTGCTGTGCTCCTACGCCAACGTGCCCGTCCTGGGCGTCGCCCTGATCGCCATCATCATCGGCATCGACAAGTTCGACCTGCTCGGCCTGGGCGGAGCCCAGCCCCAGCTCTCCGCGGAAGGGGATGAGGACGATGACTTCTAGTCCCGAGAACCAGATTACTCGCTCCGACCTCATTAAGAGCGCCGTGAACACCGGCGCCCTGGGCATGGAATTCTCCTGGACCTACTACAAGCAGATGAACATTGCCTTCTGCCTGATGGTCGCCAACATGCTCAAGAAGATCTATGCCGGCCGTCCCGATGATTACGCCGAGGCCTTGCACCGTCACAGCGCATTCTTCAACATCACCCCGCAGCTCGCTCCCTTCGTGGGTGGCATCGCGATGGCCATGGAAGAAAAGGTCGCTCGTGGCGAGGTTGAGCCCGAGAGCGTCAACGACATCAAGGCCGCCCTCATGGGTCCGCTTTCCGGCCTGGGTGACTCCTTCTTCCTGTCCACCCTGCGCGTCGTCGCCGCTGCCGTGGGCATCAGCCTGTGCCAGGCCGGCAACGTCTTTGGCCCCATCGCCTTCCTGCTCGTCTACAACATCCCGGCGTTCCTGATTCGTATCTTTGGCGCTATCAAGGGTTATGAGCTGGGCATTGGCTTCCTCGACAAGGCTCAGAAGACCGGCCTGATGCAAAAGATCATGGCCTGCGTCGGCATTGTCGGCGTTATGGTTGTTGGCGCCATGAGCAAGGACATGTTCTGGGCTTCGCTGCCCATCGCCATCGGTCAGGGCGACTCCGCCCAGACTCTCCAGGACATCCTGGACGGCATCATGCCCGGTATGCTCGGTATGGCCGCCTTCTGGCTCTACTACTGGCTGCTCTCCAAGAAGATCAACCCGATGGTCCTGATCCTCTGCACCATGGTCGTGGGCATCATCGGCGCTTACTTTGGCGTGCTTGCCTAATATGTTCGAATCGCGCTTCCATCGCGTCTAACGGTTGCGTCGATCTTTGGGGGGCTTGTCGCATCTGCGGCGGCCCCCTGTTTTTTAAGACTCCGTACGAAAGGGGAGGGCTATGGTCGTACCCGAGCTTTCGCTCATGAACATCAACCATCGTTACTACAGCATCGAGACGTTTTTTAAGGCTGCAGGTGAGGCCGGCTATCGCAATATCGAGCTGTGGACCGGCTCGATGCACCTGTATGTGGATTGCCATGAGCACGATTCGGTGGATAAGATTCGCGATCTTGCCGCCCAGTACGGTATCAAGATCGTGTGCGTGTGCCCCGAGCAGAACAACCCCAAGCCGTGGAACGTCGCGGTGCGCGGCGAGGCGGGCCAAAAACGCATCCTCTCCTACTTTAAGAATGTGATTGACGTAGCCGTTGAGTTGGGCGTGCCGCAGATTCTGGTGACGAGTGGTTGGGCCTATCTGGACGAGCCGGCTGAGGACGCCTGGGCCCGCAGCGTTGCCATGCTGCGCTCGGTGTGCGACTACGCCGACACGCGCGGTATTCGCGTCGCGCTCGAGGCGCTGCAGCCGTCGGAGTCCGTGCTGGTCAACACCGCACAGGATGTGGCACGCATCCTCGAAGCGGTCGACCGCCCCAATTGTAAGGCTTGTATCGACTTTGGCGCCATGGAAGTTGCCGGCGACACGATCGACGGCTACTTTGAGGTTTTGGGCGACAAGATCGTTCACACCCACTTTGTAGATGTGGGCGGCGGCACGACGCATCTTGCCTGGGGCGACGGCGAGCGTGATATGCGTGCCGACCTCGATGCACTCATGCGCCACGGCTATACGGGCTATGTCTCGGCCGAGACGTGTGATGGCCGCTACTATCAGGATCCGTCCAAGGCGACGACTCAGGTTATCGAGATGTATCGCCGTGTGACAGCGGAGATGGAAGCCGAATAACTAAACTGCGCGGTTGCGCCGGAAACGCTTGGGCGGGTCTGGCGCAACGCATTTTTAGCCTGCGAGTTGTGGAGCGCCCGTTGGCAGCGGAGATCGAAATAGACAACTAATGGCGTTGTAATACCACTCGGGCAAGGAAACCGACCGTTCGTCGTAAATCTTCGTGAGTTTGGATTGGTATTAAATAACAAGCAATCGTATGGCTATAATTGGTATCAGCAAGAAGCGCGATGTATAGAATCGTGCACATGTGATGGGAGGACACACATGAAGGAGACCGAGAAGATCGAGATCATGCACTTCGACCAGGAGGGCTACCTCGAGGACGGCAGGAACGTCTACGAGGCCGGCAAGCGGATGACCGCCCTGGCCGACCGCGTGCACGAGGAGGGCTACGACGCCGTCTTCCTGATGGGCGTCGGCGGCACCTGGGACGAGTTCATGCAGCTCGAGTACCTCATGAACAAGTTCGGCGACCGCGACCTCGAGGTCTACCTGATCCACGCCGCCGAGTGGAACGTCATGGGCCACAAGCGCATGACCGAGCGCTCCGTCGTGCTGACCGCCTCCGAGTCCGGCACCACTCCCGAGGTGCTCGAGGCCATCGGCAAGATGAAGGAGATGGGCGTGCGCGTCTTCGCCATGACCAACCCCGAGGGCAAGATCGGCCGCGCCGTGGGCGCCGAGAACTGCGTCATGATGGCCTCCGACCACGGCGCCGGCGGCTGCGAGAAGGGCTACTACCTCGCCGACTGCTTCGGCCTGCGCCTGCTCAACCGCCGCGGCTGCTTCCCCAAGTTCGACCTGTTCATCGAGCAGACGAGGGACGTCTGGAAGGACATGCTCGACATCCGCAAGCGCTTCGAGCCGCGCGCCGGGGAGCTCGCCAGGAAGTACGCGCTGGCCGACTACACCATGTTCATCGGCTCGGGCGCGCTGTGGGGCGAGACCGTCCTGTACTCCATGTGCCTGCTCGAGGAGATGCAGTGGAAGCGCATCCGCCACATCACCTCGCACGACTTCTTCCACGGCACGCTCGAGCTGCTCGAGCCCGGCGTCCCGGTGTTCCTGTTCATGGGCGAGGACGAGTGCCGCGCCCTCGACGAGCGCGTCCGCGCCTTCCTCACCAGCGGCGTGACCGGCGACGAGGACTACGTCATCATCGACACCGCCGAGTACGCGATCCCGGGCCTGGACGACGACTTCCGCGTCATCGTGTCCCCGTGGATCCTCTCCGTGCTGACCACCGACCGCCTCGCCCGCAACTACGAGCTGGTCACCAAGCACAACCTCAAGTACCGCCGCTACTACCACCAGTTCGACTACTAA
>UQHO01000055.1 GCA_900540995.1 uncultured Collinsella sp.
GAAGGGGTGGCCCCCAACCCCCCCCACCCACGGTACACCCGGCCCACCACCGCGTCGGTGTCTGGCGAAAAATGGGACGGGCCCCAGATTGCCCATGCGCGCAAAAGTGCGTCTCGGCAATCTGGGGCCCGTCCCATTTAATATTTATAAATATGCAGGTCAGCGAGGTGCTAGCGATGTGCTAGCGATGTGCTAGCGGATGCGCCGCCAGATAGACCTCGGTCAGTTGCGTTCGGTCGACATGCGTGTAGACCTGCGTGGTCGAAATATCGGCATGGCCCAAAATCTCCTGCAGCACACGCAGGTCGGCACCGCCCGCGAGCATGTGGGTGGCAAAGGAGTGGCGCAAGGTATGGGGATGGAGCCCCACCAGCCCCACCTGACGCCCATACCGCTCGCATATCGCATGCACGGCCTGGCGCGACAGGCGACGTCCGTTCTTATTTAAAAAGACCGCCGAGGTCTCGGTTCCGCGGGCATGGGCCGCCAAGCGAGAACGCCCCTCAGTTACATAGAGCGTCAGAGCTCGCGCCGCGCTTCCCACCAACGGGGACAGGCGTTCCTTTGAGCCCTTACCTCGAACGAGTACAAAGCCATCGTCGATATGGATATCGCCCACATCGAGCCCCACCAACTCGCTCACACGCAAACCACATCCGTAGAGCACTTCCAAGATGGCATGGTCGCGCAAGCCCATCTCCCCCTCGGGGAAGTCTTGATCGAGCAGCGCCGAGACATCCTCCACCGATAGATACTCCGGCAAACGATCAGCCTTTTTAGGCAGGCGCAACGCCGCCGTTGGATTTTGGGCCACAGCCCCATCGCGCACCAAAAAGGCATGCAAGCCCTTCACGGCCGCAAGCGCACGCTCCACCGAGGCATCGGAATAGCCCCCATCGCGACGGTCGGCGACAAAGCCCTCCACAACCTGACGGGTCACCTCTTCAAAAGACACAATACCCGCCCGCTCCAGATAGGCGCAGTACGTCGTCAGGTCACGACGATAGGCCGCAATCGTGTTGCGCGCCAAACCCCGCTCGACCGCGAGGTAATCGAGATACTCCCCCGCCGCCACGGCGAGCGACGAGGGAGTAGCTTCGGTATGTTCCTTATTCGCCGGCACCCTTAGTCCGTAGCGAGGTTCATGGGCGTCACCTGCAGACGGTCGACACCCTCGTGCTGGCCGATCGAAGCGCGCACGAACTCGCGGAACAGCGGCTGCGGGTTGGTCGGGCGGCTCTTGAACTCGGGATGAGCCTGGGTTGCCACATACCACGGATGCACGTCGCGCGGCAGCTCGACCATCTCGACCAGGCGCTCGTCAGGCGAGAGGCCAGAGATAACCAAGCCGGCGTCCTCGAGTTGGTCGCGGAAGGCGTTGTTGAACTCAAAGCGGTGACGGTGACGCTCGTAGACGAGTTCCTCGCCATATGCCTCGCGAGCAAGGGTATCGGCGGCGAGCTTGCACGGATAGGCGCCCAGGCGCATGGTGCCGCCCTTCTCGGTCACGTCCTCCTGCGAGCTCATCAGATCGATGACGCTATACGGACCGTCCGGATCGAACTCGGAGGAGCTGGCGCCGGCAAGGCCGACGACGTTGCGGGCGAACTCGCACACGGCCACCTGCATACCCAGGCAAATGCCCAGATACGGAATCTTGTGCTCACGGGCAAACTCGGCCGCGAGGATCTTGCCCTCCAGGGCGCGCTTGCCAAAGCCGCCGGGGACCAGGATGCCCGAGGCGTCGCCCAAAACCTCGGAGACATTCTGCTCGTCGAGGCTCTCGCCGTCGACCAGCTGGACGTCCACATGGCGATCGTAGAAGACGCCCGCATGGTGCAGGGCCTCGATAACCGACAGGTACGCATCGGGCAGCTGCGTGTACTTACCCACGACGGCAATCTTCACCTTGTCGGCGTGATGGTTGGCGTGATTCTGTTTGCGCAGGAACTCGTTCCACTCGCTCATGTCGCGCTCACGCGGGTCCAGACCCAGGCGCTCGCAAATGCGCAGGTCAAAGTCCTGCTCGGCAAGCAGCTGCGGAACATCGTAAATGCTCGCGCAGTCCTCGTTGGTAAAGACACAATCGGTGTCGACGTCGCAGAAGCTTGCGATCTTTCCGCGGATAGCGTCATCGATATGGTGGTCGGAGCGCAGCACGATGATATCGGGCTGGATGCCAAAGCTGCGGAGCTCCTTGACGGAATGCTGCGTGGGCTTGGTCTTGACCTCGTGGGCGGCGGCGATATAGGGAACGAGCGACACGTGGATGTAGCAGACGTTCTCGGGGCCGGCCTCCTTGCGGTACTGGCGGATGGCCTCAACAAACGGCTGCGACTCGATGTCGCCGATCGTGCCGCCCAGCTCGGTGATGACCACATCGGAGCCGGTCTGCTCCTCGATGCGGCGGAACTTGTCCTTAATGGCATTGGTGACGTGAGGAATCACCTGCACGGTACCGCCCAAAAAGTCGCCGCGACGCTCGCGGGCGATTAGGCTTTTGTAGATGGCACCGGTCGTAAAGTTGGAATCGCGGGTCAGGTTCTCATCAATAAAGCGCTCGTAATGACCCAGGTCCAGGTCGGACTCGTAACCATCCTCGGTAACGAAGACCTCACCATGCTGGAAGGGGCTCATGGTACCGGGGTCGACGTTCAGATACGGGTCGGCCTTCTGCATCGTTACTTTGTAGCCACGCGACTTGAGCAGACGGCCCAGCGAGGCCGCGGTGATACCCTTGCCCAGGGACGAAACCACGCCACCGGTTACGAACACATGCTTGGTCATATTGAGTTACCTGCGCTTCCCGTAGAAGTTGTTTATCCACATCTTACGGGTCTTCATTGTAATACTCGCGCCGCGGACCGTTCGCAATTTTTCTCGCGCGCGATTGCATTTCTCAATCTTGAAACAAAACGCCGCCCGGTTTCCCAGGCGGCGTCGCTATGGCAAGGGTTACACGCTGCTATCGATCAGCAACCTCGTCCTCAAGCATTTCTTGAACGAGCATGCCGGTACGGACGCCCTCAAGATACCACTCGCCACGTTCGGTGAGGCAAATACCATTTGCAAGCTGACCGCCGTCGTCGCTATAACGCGAGACGACATCAATCATGCCTTCGGAATCCAAGCGATCGATTGCGGCGCGGGCACGATACGGCGAAACCCCCACGCGCTCGGCAAGCGTTTTGCGCGAGAAACCATACGGCCCGCCATTGTCTTCGGTTTGCTGGTCGATCTCCATCAACACCAGCACCTCGACACGCTTCATATCGTTGACACTCGCACGACCCTTGCCCGCCATAGCAGCCTCCTCAAACCGAGCACGAGCATCTAACGCGCCGTGCGCGACCGACACACCTCACGATGGCAGGTAATATCCATCATGCGGCATCCCGCTAAGGATGAAACAGTTACGGTTATTGTATACCGCTCTAATTGTTTCTAGGCAGGTAAACGGCTATTTTTCGCCGAAATAGGCGCTTTATTGATCAAAAAGCCGTACCGGGCGCTAACCCGATACGGCCAAATGCAATGCAATTACCGCGGTGCTTCAAACTTAGCGATGGAAGAAACCGCGGCGCTCAAACTTGGGCTCGCAGCACACGTTGATACCCAGTTTGCGCAGTACCGTCTCGTCCGTCGGCGAGATAATCACGCTAAAGAAGGCATCGCAACCGCGCAGCTGCTCCAGGCCCGAAAGGACGCGAGCGGCCGTCTCACTCGTGGCCGAGGTGATCGACAGCGCCATAAGCGTCTCGTCGGTGTGGAGGCGCGGGTTTTTGCTGCCCAGGAAATGCGTCTTGAGCTTGCTGATGGGCTCGATCGCCTCATCGCTAATGACCTCGAGCTCAAGGTCGACGCCCGAGACATGCTTGAGGGCGTTCATAATGAGCGAACTTGCGGCGCCCAGGCGCGTGGAGGTCTTACCGGTCACCACGGAGCCATCGGGCATGACCATGGCGCCCACGGGACCACCCGTCAGCTGCTCCCTGGTGAGGGCCGCCGAGCGCGCCGGTGAGTAGTTCTTATCGATGCCGGCTTTCTTCATAATAATCTTGAGACGGTCGACTTGCTCATCGCCCACGCCGGTACGGCGCACATTTTCGACCGCGGTAAAGTAGCGGCGAACGATCTCCATCTTGGATGCGTCGCGGCAGGCATCGTCATCGGTGATGGCAAAGCCGACCATATTGACGCCCATGTCCGTAGGGCTCTGGTAGGGGCTCTTGCCCAGGATCTTTTCCATCAGGGCACGGACTACCGGGAAGGCCTCGACGTCGCGGTTGTAGTTGACCGTGGTCTTGTTGTAGGCCTCCAGGTGGAAGGAGTCGATGATGTTGGCGTCATCGAGGTCTGCCGTGGCGGCCTCGTAGGCAATATTGACCGGATGCGTAAGGGGCAGATTCCAAACCGGGAAGGTCTCGAATTTGGCATAGCCGGCGGCCGTGCCATGCTTGTGCTCGTGATAGAGCTGAGACAGGCAGGTGGCAAGCTTGCCCGAGCCAGGACCGGGGGCAGTGACCACAACGAGCGGTCGGGTGGTCTCGACAAACTCGTTCTTGCCATAGCCATCGTCGGACACGATCAGATCGACATCGTGCGGATACCCCTCGATGGGATAGTGCAACTTGGCGGGAATGCCGAGCGCGTTCAGGCGATTGCGGAAGACGTCGGCGGCGGGCTGGCCGGCGTACTGGGTGATGACCACGGCCGCGACAGCAAAACCGTTGCCGCGGAACAGGTCGACCAGGCGCAAAACGTCCTCGTCATAGGTAATGCCCAGGTCACCGCGAGCCTTGTTCTTCTCGATGTGGTTCGCGTTAATGGCGATGATGACCTCGACGTCGTCGGCTATGCTCTTGAGCATGCGAAACTTGCTGTCCGGCTCAAAACCCGGCAGCACGCGGCTCGCGTGATAGTCGTCAAACAGCTTGCCGCCAAACTCCAAATACAGCTTGCCGCCAAACTGCGAGATGCGCTCCTTAATATGAGCGGCCTGCAGCTCGATATACTTCGCGTTGTCGAAACCCTGACGCATGTATGGCTCCCGTCCCGTTTCCATTTAATGTCTTAGGCGATTATAACGGAGCCTGCCCTCCCCGATGCCCAGGCCATCAACAGGCACCAACCAAACACGCCCACCGCAACCACCGGGGACCCGAGATGGCTAATTTGGGACGGGAAACAAGGCACTCAGCACCAACAATGGCAGCGCCGCAGGTTGAGCATAAGCCAGCGAAAGCCCGCCAGAGCGAGCAAGGTGACGTGAAAGAGGAGGGCATGGTGCAAAGTAACCTGACACCTTTGCACCAACAAGGGGAACGTCGTAGGTTGAGCATAAGTCAGCGAGCGACGTCCAGGACGTACAAGTTGGCATGAAAAAGGCAAGGCATAGACCTTTTGGTCATGCCTTGCCTTTTGAATGACAAATTGTCGTCCTGGGCGGCGCGCAGCGTCGACTGGTTGCGCGGTTCGTAGAACCGCGCAACATAAGTGCGCCCCCTCCCGCGCACGGAACGGGAGGGGGCCAAAGGTAGGAGTCTACCGGTGGGTTGACCCCACCGGACAGACGATGACCAGATGATCCTTTACAGGATCGTCAAGGTTTCCGTGGGGTACCCGTTGGGTACTTAGATCATCACGCAAGCGATGGTCAGGATGATGGCGCAGACGACGGAGAGAGCGACGATGAGCTTAAGGGCAAACTTGAGCCAGGTCGTCCACTCGATCTTGGCCAGGGCAAGACCGCCCATGATGGCGCCGGAAGTCGGGGTGAACAGGTTCACGATGCCGATGGCGGCGGAGTAGATCATGACCATGACCTCGGGCGAGAAGCCGAGCTTGACAGCCAGCGGTCCCATGATGGGCATGGACACGGTAGCCATACCAGAGGTCGAGGGGATCAGGAAGGACAGGCCGAAGTAGACCAGGAAGCTCATGGGAGCGAAGATCACGCCGGACAGGCCAGCCAGAGCATTGGCGGCAGCGTCGAGGACGTAGACGTCGAGGCCGGTGCTAGCCATGAGGACGGAGATACCACGGGCAAGAGCGATGACGAGGACAACGGACATCATGTCGGCAGCGCCGGTGATGAAGGTGTTGACGATCTGCTTCTCGGACAGGCCGCCGATAATACCGATCAGGACAGCCATGAGGAAGAACCAGGTGGAAGCCTCGTCGAAGTACCACTGGCCAATGGGCAGGCCGGTGATCAGGGCAGACCAGCCCTGAACGATGGCGTTACCGTCGGCGTCATAGACAGCGCCAGCATCGAAGAAGTTGGCGACGCCCTCGTTGAGGTCGGCTAGCGGAATGAAGCCGACGATCATGACGACGAAGGTGAAGGCAAAGGCGATCAGAACACCCTTCTGACGACCGGTGAGCTTGACCTCCTTGTTAACCTCGGAAGCAGCCTTGCCGTGAGTCTCTTCGGCGTCCTTGAGCTCCTGCATCGAAAGGATGGTGGAACCCTTGTCAGCCTTAACCTTCTTGGCATAGTTCATGACGAAGAAGATGGACATGCCGGTGGTAACAATCCACAGGACGGCACCGAGGCCGATGATGATGGACTGGTTGACCTCGATGCCAACGCCGGTCAGAGCGTCGACGGCAGCACCGACGGCGAACGGGTTAACCGTGGAGCCGAGGCAGCCGCAGCCAGCGCCGAGCAGGACGGTAGCGGCGCCGACCATGGGGTCGAAGCCAGCAGCCATCATCGTAGCGGCGAGCAGGGCGTAGAAGGGAACAGTCTCCTCGCACATACCATAGGTGGTACCACCGAGGGAGAAGATGAGCATCAGCACGGGAACGAGCATGATCTCATTGCCCTTAAGCTTCTGCACCAGAACGGCAATGCCGTTGTCCAAGGCGCCGGTTTCGGTCATCATGCCGAGGAAGCCGCCGAGGATCATAACGAAGAGGCAAACGGGCAGAGCGTCGGCGAAGCCCTTGACAGGGGCGGTGCAGAAATCGCTCAGGCGGGCAGCGGTAACCTCGCCACCGGACGTACCGGAGACGATAACGGTAATAACCGCGACAATTGCCAGCAGAGCAAGAAGAATGGTGAACGATGAAGGCATACCGCGCTTTTTCTTAGCGGTCTCAGTCATAGTTCTCATCCCCCCTTCATAAATCATTTACTGATCTCGCCCGAAGCGGCTCTTCCGTGCCGTGCATGTCGCTCGGTGCGAGATTTTTACCAGACAAAAGCGCTCGGGGTGCGCAGCAATACACCCCGAGCGAGATGCTAGATGCTCTTACTTGAGCGTGGCGTACATGACAGCCTTGATGGTGTGCATGCGGTTCTCGGCCTCGTCGAAGACCTTGGAAGCGGGGCTCTCGAAGACCTCGTCAGTGACCTCCTGCTCGGTGATGCCGAACTGCTCGCACTTCTCGGCGCCAATCGTGGTGTTGGTGTCGTGGAAGCTGGGCAGGCAGTGCAGGAAGATGGCACCCGGGTTGGCCATAGCCATGACCTCAGAGGTAACGCGATACGGGGTGAGCTGAGCGATGCGCTCGGCCCAGACCTCGTCAGGCTCGCCCATGGAGACCCACACGTCGGTGTAGAGAACGTCGGCACCGGTGACGCCGTCCTTGACGTCGGTGGTCAGCTTGATGGTGCAGCCGTTAGCCTCAGCGATGGGCTTGCAGGCCTCGATGACGTCGTCAGCGGGCATGCACTCCTCGGGGCCGCAGGCCACGAAGTTCATGCCGAGCTTGGAGCAGACGACCATGAGGGAGCGAGCAACGTTGTTCTTGCAGTCGCCCATGAAGACGAGGGTCTTGCCCTTGATGTCGTAGTTGAAGTTCTCCTGGACGGTCAGGATGTCGGCGAGCATCTGGGTGGGATGCCACTCAGTGGTCAGGCCGTTCCACACAGGCACGCCGGACTTAGCAGCGAGCTCCTCGACGTCGTCCTGGGCAAAGCCACGGAACTCGATGCCATCATACATGCGGCCGAGAACGCGGGCGGTATCCTCGATGGACTCCTTCTTGCCCATCTGCGACGAACCCGGATCGAGGTAGGTGACGCCCATGCCCAGATCCATGCCGCCGACCTCGAAGGCGCAGCGGGTACGAGTGGAGGTCTTCTGGAAGAGCAGAACGATGTTCTTGCCCTCGAGATAGCGGTGCGGAACGCCAGCGCGCTTCATATCCTTGAAGTTCTTGGAGAGCTTGAGCAGGTACTCGATCTCCTCGGTGGTGAGGTCGAGGAGCTTGAGGAAGCTACGGCCGGAGAGGTTAACACCCATGGTTCGTTTCCTTTCGAAGAAATGAATTACGTAAGTATTAGTGTCGCCCGTTTGACGGGCGAAACCGGTGCGGTTGTAGGGAGACCGCACCGGAAACGGAAAGACTTAGAGGTCCTCGCGCCAGAAGGGCATGCTCATGCAGCGCGGGCCGCCGCGGCC
>UQHO01000056.1 GCA_900540995.1 uncultured Collinsella sp.
GCGCGAGTCGGCCGGAAGGGCGGCTCGACCGTGGCGGCCGCCATTATGAACGCGCTACTCTACCAGATCACGCGCACAGGCGGCCCGAAGTGACGGCGCTGCGCATCTTCGCCGGGACCACCGAGGGCCGCCTTCTGTGCGAATGGGCGAGCGGGGTGGGCATCCCCGCTCGTGCCTACGCGGCAACCGAGTACGGAGGCGAGCTTTTGGGCGAGCTTCCGGGCATCGAGGTGCATGCGGGCAGGCTCGACGAGGCCGACATGGATCGCGAGCTTTCCGGCGCGCGCATCGTCGTCGACGCCACGCACCCCTTCGCTACGCTCGCAAGCGGCAACATCCGGGCCGCTTCGCTCGCCGTGGGTGCACAATGCCTGCGCCTTGCGCGCCCGGTCGAGGCGCTGCCCAAAGGCGTCGTGTCGGTCGCGTCGATCGCCTGCGCGGCGCGCTTTCTCTCCGAGAACCCGGGTCGTGTTCTTCTCACGACGGGGAGCAAGGAGCTTGCTCCCTACACGCGCGTCCCCGATTTCGCGGAACGCTTCTTTGTGCGTGTGCTCCCGCTGCCCGGTGCTATAACGAAGTGCATCGACGCGGGGTTTTCGCCGTCGCACGTCATCGGCATGCAGGGGCCCTTCACCCGCGAGCTCAACGAGGCGATGCTTCGGCAGGTGGGCGCCCAGTGGCTTGTGACCAAGGACTCGGGAACCGTAGGTGGCACGGCCGAGAAGCTCGCCGCAGCGCGCGCCGTGGGAGCGCGCTGCATCGTGGTCACCCGTCCCGCCGAGGGAGGCGGGGCCCTTTCGCTTCGGGAAGTGGAAGACGCGCTCTTACGGGAGTTCGCGCGCTAGGCGCTCGCCGCGCCTAGGGCCCTTCAATAAGTTGCGGTGAAATAGTGTCTGTTTTTGCTGCTAGATAGCATATTCAGTCCATAATTCACCGCAACTTGTTGGTGGTGGCTTACTGGTAGCGTAGGCACTCCACCGGGTCGAGCTTTGCCGCGCGGCGAGCGGGGTAGAAGCCAAAGATTACGCCGATGCCGACGGAGACGGCGAAGGCCAGCAGCACCGTGGCGATTGAAAAGCTCGGTGTGATTTGCCCGCTGGCGCCGAGCTCGCTGAGAACCCCTGATCCTGCGGCAAACATCGCGAGGCCCCAGGCCAGCAGATAGCCAATCAGGACACCCAGCAGGCCACCGGTGACGCACAGTGCCGAGGATTCGGCCAAAAACTGAGAGGTGATATCACGTCGGCTTGCACCAAGCGCGCGGCGAATACCGATCTCGCGGATGCGCTCGGTCACGTTGGTGAGCATCATATTCATAATGCCAATACCGCCCACGAGCAGCGAAATGCCGGCAACCGCTCCCATGATGAGCGAGAAGGCGCCCATAAAGGAATTGAGGGAGTCGATAGCGCTTTTCATGGAGCTTACCGATACGCTATCGTACTCGTCGTCCTTCGAGATGCCCTTTATGCTACGCACCTTGGACTCGATGGTCTTACAGAGCTTATCCATATCCGTGCCTTCGGCGGCGAGCGCCGTCACGCTCGGAAACGACGGATTGTCATCGCCGTAGAGCTCGGCGATCGCGGCCCGTGGCATGTACAGGTTCAGCGAACCCATGGATTCGTTGCCACCATCGATAACGCCGACAATTTGCACTTCTCCGCTCGACACCTTGATGGTCTTGCCGAGTGCGTCCTGTTCGTTACCGTACAGCTGCTCGGCACCGCCGCGGCCGATGAGCGCCACGCGCGCACCGGATTTTGACTCGATACCGTTGTAGGTGCGCCCTGCGACGATCTTGCTGGCGCCCACGGCATCGAGCATGTCGCTATCGACGCCGTGTGCCATGACGGTATAGCTTTTATCCCCGACCTTGTACTCGGAATAGGCGCTATCGACGATGCCGATCTGCTCAATCTGCGGCACCAGTTTGCGAAGCTTTTCCACATCCGAATCGGTGAGTTCTTGGGACGAATAGATCTCTACCATGCGGGCTGCATTGAGGCCCAGGCTGTTGACCAGGCTGTTTTGGATGCCGCCGATGAGCGAAGTCATGGCGATGACCGAGGCGATGCCAATGACGATGCCAAGGATGGTGAGCAGGCTGCGTCCCTTGTTGGCCTCGAGCGAGTGAAGGGCTTCCTGGATGAGATCGCGGGCGCTCATGCCACCACTCCTTTCGGCGGGTTGGCGGAGGCGGAAATCATGGGCAGGCTATCTACGGCGCTGCGTAGGGTCTTCGGTGCATGTGGAATATACGCGCCGTCATGGATGCGGCCGTCGCGGATGGTCACGGCGCGGTCGGCTTCGGCGGCGATGCCGGGGTCGTGTGTGATAAGAACGATGGTTTTGCCGCGCTTCTGGAGCTTATGGAAGGTCTCCATCACAAGCGCTCCGGTAGCGGAGTCCAGGTTTCCCGTCGGCTCGTCGGCCAGAATGATGGGCGGGTCATTGACGAGGGCGCGCGCGATTGCGACGCGCTGCATCTGGCCGCCCGAGAGCTCGGATATTCGGTGGTCCCAGTGGTCGACGGGCAGCGTGACGGCCCGCAGCGCGTGCACGGCGCGCATTTCGCGCTGGCTACGGGGCACATTGGTGTAGGCCAGCGGCAGCATGACGTTTTCGATAACCGACAGGCGCGGCAGCAGGTTGAAGCTCTGAAAGACAAAGCCAATGCTCAGGGCGCGGACTTCGGTGAGCTCGTCATCGTCAAGCTCGGCCACGTTGAGCCCTTGCAGGTAATAGTCGCCCGCCGTCGGTTTGTCCAGGCAGCCCAGGATGTTCATGAGCGTTGACTTGCCCGAGCCCGAAGGGCCGGTAATGGCGACGAACTCGCCGGGTTCTACCGCCAGGCTCACGTTGTGCAGGATGTGAGCGCAACCTGCCTCGCTCTCAAAGATGCGGTGCACGTTGCGGATGTCGATAACGGGACGCATTACATGTCCTCATCGGCAGACATACTGCTCGAATCCGCGCTGTAGCCGCCGTCAGCCGTTGCGTCCGCTCCGGTGTCCATGACGAGGGTGTCGCCATCGCGCAGCTTGGTAACCGGCACGTTGGGGTTGATCTCGTTGCCCTGGTCGTCGCGCTTGACCTGTGTCTTGCCGACTACGGCTTCGTTGTCGTTTTGCGTCACGACGGCCACCTTCACGCGATGGGTTTGCTTGCCCTCGTCATCGGTTGCCACGTTGACGTAATAGTGTTCGCCGTCTTCGGTCATGAGCGCCATCGTCGGCACCATCACCACGTCGTCGAGCTGCTCGGTCACCACCGAGACCTCGGCCGTCATGCCCGGCTTCAGGCGCGCGTCGGGCGCCTCGATGAGGATGTCGACGTTAAAGGTCACGCTGCCGCCGCCGTTGGCGGCGTCGGAGTTTGCCACCGACGCGATAGCCGTGACGGTGCCCTGGCTCACGATATCGGGAAACGCGGGATACGTGACGTTGGCGCTCTGCCCAACGGCGATCTTGGCGATATCCTTTTCGCCCACCTGCACGGTTACCTTCATCTTGGACAGGTCGGCGATCTGCATGCACTGCTTGCCGCCGCTCGTATC
Organism: uncultured Collinsella sp.; assembly: GCA_900540995.1. Taxonomy (GTDB): domain Bacteria; phylum Actinomycetota; class Coriobacteriia; order Coriobacteriales; family Coriobacteriaceae; genus Collinsella. The sequence continues at coordinate 3,560 of UQHO01000056.1, forward strand.
GCTTTCGCCCATGATCATGCCGCCTGTTACCGTGGCGCCCACCTTGGCGTTGAGCTCCACGATGCTGCCCGAGCTCGGGGCCGTTACCGTACGGCTAGCGGCCTTGGCGTTCGCCTGGTCGAGGTTTGCCCGGGCCGAAGCGAGGCTGCGCTGCGCGGCCGATACGGCGTTCGTGTCCGCTGATGCCGCGGAGACACCAGCCGCTGCGGAAGCTCCATCGGCGTCCGTCGTTGGGGTGGCCTGCGCGGCAGCGGCGGCTTTCTGTGCGCTGGTAAGGTCTTCCTGGGCGGCTGCAACTGCACGCTGCGCCTCGGCAACGTTGCGGTCGAGCTCGTCGTTTTTTATGGTCATAAGCACGTCGCCCTCGTTGACGGATTGGCCTGCCTGCACGTTGATCGAATCGACCGTACCGTCGACAGAAGGGGAGACCACTGAGGACGAAATGGGTTTGAGCTGGCCTTTCGCCTCGACCGTTGTGGTAAACGTGCCCTCGGTCACCATGTCGGTCACAGGCCCGCTAGTGCCCTTTGGCTGCGCATTGATAACCAGGGTTGCGACAATGGCAATGAGCGCGATGGCACCCACGACGCCGGCGGCAATACCGCGTCGAATCAGCTTTTTGCGTCGACGTTCGGCACGCTTTGCCTTGAGCTTGGCATATGCCTCTTCATCGGAAATCTCGGCCGTATCGTTCGTGCGTCCGCTCTGTTTGTTGGCATGTGCGTTTGTAATCAGAGGAATCGTTTCGGTGGCACCTTCGGGCGTGCGCTCGGTATCATCCGGGCCCGGGGTGATCGTGGGGACATTCGGCATAGCGTCTCCTTTATAGAAAGAACCTCGATAATTATATGCGCCCACCGGTTGGGTCGGGCGCATAGGACGGTTTCTTTCGGAACTGTTAGATTGGTCGCAGCAGCTCCACGTTGTAGGAATGCGCGCGTTGCACTACGAGTGGACAACCACGCACAGGCCGACTTTGATGCAGTCGTGAAGTGCCTTGGCGTCTGCCAGGCGCAGGTTGATGCAACCATGGCTGCCGCACCACTTGTACGACTCGGCATTATCGAAGCTCTTGTCGTTTTGCCATGTAGCGTCGTGGAAACCGATCATGTTGCCCTCGAACGGCATCCAGTAGCTCACCGGGCTCTCGTATTTGGGCTTACCCGTCTCGGGGTCTTTGGCTCCGATCAGGGTGCTGCCGCCGTCGTTGCTGTTGATCTGCCACACGCCCTCGGGGGTGGCGTCTTCGCCCGGTTTGCCGGAAATAAAGTTGGCCTCCCACACGATATTGCCGCTCTCGTCATAGTAGCGCGCGTGCTGCTCTGACAGGTCGACGTCGATATACGCCTTCCAGTCGGGCTCTCCCTTTGCGGTAAAGGTGTCGGCCTTCTGGGAGTACTTGATCTCGATTTCGCCGGTCTGCTTGTTGTTAATGGCGTCCTCGACCTGCTTGGCGAGCGAGCTGCTGTCGATGGACCAACCAAAGTCGCCGCCTTCGACGGCGCACTGCTTGCCATCGGCGCGCGTCCACCAGCGAGTGGAGCCCACGGTATTAAAGCCGTTGGCGAGCTCGGCTGCCCAGCTGCTGATCTGTGACGTATCGAGCGTGGGGTTTGCCGGATCGGCAAAGCTGATCCACTGCAGCACGGAAGCGCCATCAACCTTGCCGGCATCCTCGCCGTTGAGCTTGAGGGTCACGTTGACGCCCAGGAAGTTGTTGGCGGCATCGCATGCGGCCTGAATCTGATCATCGGTCAGCGTTCCGTTGAGCGGTTCATAGGCATCGTTGCCGAGCTTGGAAAGATCTACGGTCTCGGCCAGCGAGGCAAGCTCGAGCTCGGCATACTTAATGACATGCTCGCGGTTGAGTTTTTCGTTGGAGCGCGCCTTCTCGACGGTAAACTTGCCGGCCTGCTCGTCATAGGAGCTATTGGCCTCGAACATGCCCGAACGCCCCTCGTTAAACTCGTCGATGGCGGCGCCCAAATCCTTCTCAAACTGCTTTTGGTCAAAGGTGTCGGAGAGCATGGACAGGTCGACGTCTTGATCAAGATCGACTTCGTTGGAGGCAGCGGTTGTTTTGGTCTTGCCACTAAAAGACTCTACGAGACGGACCGGCCAGATAAAGGCTTCGTTATGGCTAATGATCTCTTTTGCGGCAGCTTCGCCGTCGACGATGGGCTCATCGGATTCGGGCTGATAGGTCCAGCTAAAGTCATCGCCTGTCACGGTGAGCTTATAGTGCTTCCACGCGGAGTTGACCTTGGTTGCGGCAGACGAGGCGTTGGAGAACGAGACGTCGACGCCGGCAATGGTGGTGTTGGGGTATGCTAGCTGCGAAAACGCTACGATGCCTACGATATAGACAATGACGATAAGACCCAGGACGACAAAGAGCGTCGTCTTTTTGCCTGACTTATTGTTCTCGGCGGGTTTGCGCGCGGGGCCGCGATCGCCTCGAGCATGCGTGGGGGGCTGCTTGGGCGCATTGCCGTTTGCCTGGCGCTGCTGACGTTGTTGACGCTGCTGTCGCTGTTGGTTCGGGCGTTGGGAAGCGTTTGCCGCACCACGCTGCTGACCGTGGCTCGGCGCGATAGGACGCGGCGACTGAACGCCGCCGGTGTGCCTGCTCGGCTGCTGCGGATCGGGAATCAGTTGAGTTCGATCGTTTTGCGACATCGTAAGCATATCCTTCGAATTTCGCCTTATGGCTCATCGTGTTTTTACTGGGCTTGCATTATAGCGATTGCCCTACTGTTTGTGGTACGGAAACGGTGGCATTCAAAAGAGGTGGGACATTTGTCCCACCTTTGAGTCATTCTTTGTCGTTATCCGCACACACCGCATTTTGCACAGGCCGAAAGTGCAGCCGGAGCCTGCGCGATGCCACCCTTTGCCGTCTCGCGCAGCGTGGCCGGTAAAGCGTGGCCCACCGAGAGCATGACATGTGCCATTTGGTCAAACGGCACCAAGCTCTTAATGCCTGCGAGGGCGAGTTGTGCCGAGCTAAAGGCCGCTGCTACGCCGATGGCGTTGCGGTTTTGGCAGGGCACCTCAACGAGGCCGCCTACGGGATCGCAGACTAGGCCCAGCAGGTTACTCAGCGCGATGGAACTGGCGTCGAGCGCCTGCTCGGGCGTGCCGCCGAGCATCTGCACCAGCGCGGCGGCTGCCATGGCGGCGGCGCTTCCCACCTCGGCCTGGCATCCACCCTCGGCGCCAGCAACGCAGGCGCTCGTGGTGAGGTTGAGGCCGATGGCGGCTGCGCAGTAGAGCGCGTCCATGATCTGCTCGTCGTCGAGCTGGAGGTGGTCGGCGAGCGCCAGCACGCAGCCGGGCACGACACCCGCGGAACCTGCCGTGGGGGCGGCGACAATCACGCCCATGGTGGCGGAGCGCTCGAGCACGCCCATGGCGCGGGCCACGGCGTCGGTCTGGACGGCGCCCATCAGGCTTGTGCTCAAATCGTTGCGTCCGGTTGCATCGACGAGTTTGGCCTCGCCGCCGATAAGCCCACCGAGCGATCGCTGCGGATTGGCGATGGGGGCCGTGGTCTCCTCGCGCATGACGTCGAGCACGCGGCGCATGGCGGCGACGGCGTGGGCCTCACCGGTCAGGCGCGCCTCGCGCACGGCCATGACGGCGCCGATGCTGAGCCCCAGTTCCTCGCACGCATCGAGCAGCTGCTCGCCGTCGTCGAAGATCTCCTTGGCTGAGACGCCGGGGGAGAGCGACGAGGCAGAACCGGGGAGCTCGATAAAGGTCGCGTAATCGACATTGTCGAGCTTGCGTAGCATCGGGATAACGGTGTCGTCGGGCGCGCCGTCGGTCTCAAAGACGGAGTAGGCCTGGCCGCCCACTTCGGTGCGGTAGGTGCGGCAGAAAGCGATGTTCACGTGGGCATAGGCGAGCAGGTTCGTGAGCGCGGCGAGCACGCCGGGAACGTCCTTATGTGCCACGAAGAGCGTGGAATACATGCCCGAGATATCGACGCCGACGCCGTTAATGCGGCTGATGCGCATCTTGCCTCCGCCCAGGCTCTCACCGCGGACCTGTGCCGTGGCGCCCGTGTCGTCGACCATGTCGATGTCGACGGTATTGGGGTGGATGGAGGCGTCGTCGCCCTTGATGTCAAAGTGATATTCGAGGCCCTGCTCGCGCGCGAGGTCGAAGGCCTGCTTGATATTCTCGTCATCGGTGTCGAGGCCCAGAATGCCCGCGACGAGCGCACGGTCGGTACCGTGGCCGCGGTAGGTGTGGGCGAAGGAGTTCCACAGGCCAAAGGTGACTTTGGTGATGCGACCCTCGAGCAGGCTCGCGGCCACCTGGGCGCAGCGAAGGGCGCCGGCGGTGTGCGATGAGCTGGGGCCGACCATGACGGGGCCCAAGATCTCGAATGCCGAGGTCGTAGCTAGTGTTTGCGGCTTGCCTGCCATGGTTGCTCCTGTTCTATCCCGTCGTCCCGAGGGGCGGGGCATAAGGTCGCCTGCTCAGACAGTCCTGACTCGCACGGAGAGCACATTAAGTGCTCTCCGGCTCGTGCGGAAC
>UQHO01000057.1 GCA_900540995.1 uncultured Collinsella sp.
CGATCTTCTTGCGGGGGCGGGCCGCCCTCAGGCCTCGCCGCCGCCATTACGGCCGCACGCGCTGGCAAAAGCGTCTGCATCGTTGAGCGCGATGTCGCCTGCGGCCTTAAGCTCCTTGCGACCGGCAACGGCCGCTGCAACCTCTCCAACGAATCGATTGATCCACAGCGGTATAACCACCCCGCATTCGTTGAATCCGTTATGGGCCCCCGGCCCGAACAAGAGCTTATGGGTTTCTTCTCCTCGCTGGGCATCATGACAACCTCCGAGGAAGGCCGGCTGTACCCGCGCTCCCTTCGCGCCGAATCGGTGCGCGACGCGCTTCTCAACGTTTGCGACCGCCTAGGTATCACCTTAATCTGCGGAGCCAACGTTGCCTCGGCGCACAAAGCTTCCGAAGGCTGGGCACTCCAAATAGACCGTCCAGCGCGGGCGCTCAAGGCAAAAAAGCACGATGACCGAAAATCGGAGCTCCGCTCGCTTCGGAAAGCGCTCGCCGATGTCCCTCGCAAGAACGAGGCCCTGCAGGCACATGCCGTAATTATCGCTACGGGCGGCAACCCCACCGGTATCGCCGATACGTTTCGCCTCTCCCTCACTTCGCTGCGTCCCATCCTCTGCCCCGTATCGGCAACGGTCGTTGGCGATCGGGCGGCACTCAAGACGTTGGATGGCCTGCGCGTCCGTGCCCGCTTGACGCTCGCCCACAATCATAATGAGCTCTGGCACGAAGACGGTGAAGTGCTGTTTCGAACCTTCGGTATCTCGGGCGTCGCTGTCTTCAACCTCTCTCGTCGTATCCAGCACGGCGATACGATCCTGCTCGACGTTTTCCCCGACCTCTCCAAAGACGAGTTGCTCGATATGCTCAACCGGCGCGTTGAGCTGCTCGGCGGCTTTTCGCCCCGCGATCCCCGTTGGCTCGACGGCATGCTCGCCCCGCAACTCTCCCGCGTCGTCTGCACAGCGTTCGAGCAGTGCCATCCAGGCTCCAACGATGTCATCCACCTGGTCTCGATCCTCAAACACTTTAAGTTGCTCGTCGAGGGAACAGCCGAGGAGCGCTCAGCGCAGGTCACGCGTGGTGGCATATCTGTCGAGAGCATCTCAACACCCAGCCTACGCGCGCGCAGCGTTGTCGACGCCCCGCTTTACGTCTGCGGTGAAGCGCTCGACATCGACGCCGATTGCGGAGGCTTTAACCTTGCGTGGGCCTGGATCTCGGGCATTCGCGCTGCAAGCAGCCTGTAGCCGCGCAGTCTATAATCAAAAACGCATTCGGGCCGTCTGGGATACCGGACGGCCTCTTTCTTGCCTCTAAGGAGACCTCGATGATTGAAATCACCCAAGTCAACGCGTCGCTCGATGAAGCCGGCGATGAAAATGCCTGTCTCATTGTTGGCAAGCGAGTCGCCAAGCGCGTCCTACGTTGCAAGGACTCCGAGATCAAGTCCGTCGAGCTCCACCGCAAGTCAATCGACGCTCGCAAAAAACGAGACGTCCATTTTATCCTGAGCTTTCGTGTTGAGCTGACTAGTCCCCACCTCGAGCGAGAAGCGGTCGACAGCGTTGCCGAGCGTGACCGCTCGCGCGTACGCGCGATAGAAGACGATGAGCCTTCATTCCCCTCCCCCGCCTCCGACGCACCTCAAGAACGCCCTGTCGTTGTCGGCGCCGGATGCGCCGGCCTTTTCGCTGCGCTTACGCTCGCCGAAGCAGGTCTTAAGCCCTTGCTCATCGAGCGCGGCGACCCGGCATTTCGCCGCTCGCGGGCGATCGACCTCTTTCTAAAGGAGCGCATCCTCGACCCCGAGAGCAATATCCAGTTTGGCCTGGGCGGCGCGGGGACTTTCTCGGACGGCAAGCTCAATACGGGAACCAAAAATCCCGCCCATCGCCTTATCCTCGAAACCTTCGTCGAGGCGGGTGCGCCCCGCGATATTCTGTGGGATGCCAAGCCGCACATTGGCTCCGACATCCTTCCCACGGTTGTCACCGCTATATCCCAGCGCATCGAGCAGCTCGGAGGTATCGTCCGTTATCGAACGAAGCTCGTCGACATTCGCATCGACGCGTCTGGCGCCATCACCGGTATTGATGTCCAATCGTCCCAAGACGCCGCTTACGAGCCAATCGAGACAAAGCACCTCATCCTCGCCTGCGGGCATTCTGCTCGCGATATTTTTAAGCTCCTTAAGGACCACAACGTGGCCCTCGCACAAAAGACCTTTGCCATGGGCGTTCGCATCGAGCATCCGCAGCGCGACATCGACCGAGCCCAATATGGAGCCTCGGCGGGACACCCTGCCCTCGGAGCAGCCCCCTACAAACTTGTTGCCCATCTTTCCAACGGTCGCAGCGTGTTCTCGTTTTGTATGTGCCCCGGCGGACAGGTTGTTGCCGCCTCTTCAGAACCGTGCCATCTGTGCGTCAACGGGGCCAGTCTCAATGCCCGCGACGGACGCAACGCAAATGCCGCCCTGCTCGTTAACGTCACGCCAGAGGACCTTCCCAACGATGACCCGCTCGCCGGCATCGAGCTCCAGCGCGCCTGCGAGGCGGCCGCCTATCGCCTGGGCGGTTCCAACTGGAACGCACCGGCACAGCTCGTCGGAGATTTCCTCGCAGGACGTGCCAGCAAGGCGCCCGGAAAGGTAAAGCCCACCTATCCGCTCGGTGTGACCTGGACGGCAATTGACGAAGCCCTGCCGCAGCATATCGTCGAGTCGCTCCGCCTGGGACTTCCCCTACTCGGAAAAAAGCTACGCGGCTACGACCGCCCCGACGCCGTTCTTACCGGCGTGGAGACTCGTTCGAGCTCACCGGTCACTGTCACCCGAGACCGAACGTGCCATGCCGTGTCGACCCCAGGCCTCTACCCTTGTGGTGAGGGAGCTGGATATGCCGGCGGCATCATGAGCGCGGCCACCGACGGCATCCGTTGTGCCGAAGCCCTGATCGCAGACCTCTAACGCACGAATTCCAGCGCGCAAAAGACGCATGCCCCGAGCTCCGCAGGGAACTCGGGGCATGTTCGCTATTTCTTAAACCGTGCACCTTGGCGTTTTCTGCCCGATGCGAACGTGGAACCCTTGCGGGCCTGCGAACGTAAGCGCTCAATCGTCTCGTCCTCAGACGCACCCTCGAGCATCGCCCGAATCTGAACGACGGCATCGCGCAGGCGCGCCGCCTCCTCAAAGTCCATGGCGGCAGAAGCGTTACGCATATCCTCTTCCATGGTTTCGACGATCCGCACAAGCTCGTCATGCGGCAGTTCTTCCAACTGCTCCGCAAGTGTCTGCTCGGGCGCCACCGTTTCCGGCACGCCACCCTCGCCCGACTCATCGGGCGTATAGAATGCGCCATGGCCAAGAGAGTCGCCCTTCGAGCGCCCCTTGGAACCCACGGTTTTTTCGGCCTCGGCAATAAAACTTGAGATGTCGTTGATGGCCTTGCGCACCGTCTTGGGCACAATGCCATGCTCTTCGTTATATGCCATCTGAATCTCGCGACGGCGCTGCGTCTCCTCGATGGCCTCTTTCATCGAATCGGTCACAACGTCCGCATACATGATGACTTCGCCATCGGCGTTACGGGCCGCGCGGCCAATCGTCTGAATCAGCGAACGGCGGTTGCGCAAGAAGCCTTCCTTATCGGCATCGAGAATTGCCACCAGTGAGACCTCGGGAAGGTCTAGGCCCTCGCGAAGCAGGTTGATGCCAACGAGAACATCGATCTTGCCCTCGCGCAGCGTTCGCAGGATCTCGACACGGTCCATCGTCGCTGTATCGGAGTGCATGTAATTGACCTTAATGCCGGCATCAAGCAGATGGTCGGTCAGGTCCTCGGCCATGCGCTTGGTGAGCGTGGTCACCAGCACGCGCTCCTTGCGGGCAACGCGCTCGCGAATCTCGTCCTCAAGATCGTCAATCTGCCCACGAACCGGACGCACATCGATCTTGGGGTCGAGCAGACCGGTCGGACGAATAATCTGCTCCACGTCGTTTTGGCTCACCCGCAGCTCGTAATCGCCCGGCGTGGCCGAAACATAGATAAACTGGGGTATCCTTGCCTCAAACTCATCGAAACGAAGCGGGCGATTATCGAGTGCCGAGGGCAGGCGAAAACCGTGTTCCACCAGCGTTACCTTACGCGAGCGGTCGCCTTCATGCATGCCGCGGATCTGCGGCACCGTCACATGGCTCTCGTCGATGATACAGAGCATGTCCTTAGGAAAGTAATCGATCAGGGTAAACGGCGGCTCACCCGGCTTGCGACCGTCCAGATGACGCGAGTAGTTCTCGATGCCGTTGCAAAAGCCCATCGTCTCGAGCATCTCAAGATCATAATCGGTGCGCTGCTGCAGACGCTGCGCCTCGAGCAACTTGTCGGTCGCCTTGAGCTCCGCCACGCGCTTCTCGCACTCTTCGCTGATCGATTTCAGAGCCGCCTTGACCTTCGGCTTCTCGGTCACGTAGTGCGATGCCGGCCATACGGGGATGGCCTCGTACTCACGAAGCATCTCTCCGGTGACCTCATCGATCTCGGCAATCAGCTCGACCTCGTCGCCAAAGAACTCAAACCGCAACGGATGCTCGGCATAAGGCGGATACACGTCGACAACATCGCCGCGCACGCGGAACGTGCCGCGTGCCAGATCATAGTCATTGCGATCATATTGAATGTCGATAAGTGCATGGATAAAGTCATCGCGCTCGAGCGGCACCTTCTTGTCGACGTTTGGAGCCAGACCCGCATAGTCCTCAGGAGAGCCAATGCCATAGATACACGAGACCGATGCGACAACGATCACATCGCGTCGAGAGAGCAGTGACGCGGTCGCCTGATGGCGCAGCATCTCGACCTCTTCGTTAATCGAGGAGTCTTTCTCGATATATGTATCGCTTTGCGGCACATACGCCTCGGGCTGATAGTAGTCGTAGTACGAGACAAAGTAGACCACAGCGTTGTTGGGAAAGAACTCTTTGAGCTCGCTCGCAAGCTGAGCGGCGAGCGTTTTATTGGGAGCCATGACCAGCGTCGGCTTCCCCAGGGCCTCAATAGTCTTAGCCATCGTGAAGGTCTTGCCCGAACCAGTCACGCCCAGTAAAACCTGATAGCGATCTCCGTCCCTCACACCCTGCACAAGCGACTCAATGGCCTTAGGCTGAGAACCTGCAGGCTCATAAGGAGATACAACCTTAAATGGCACCTCAGAGCCCTCAACGCCAAAACGTTTGAGCTCTCCTCCAACACGCTCAACTTCAAATTCCGCCATGGATACTCCTAACTCATATATCTGCAGTATACGCAGGCGGCAGGCATAGTCCTATACGAACCGATCGGGATAGAGGGTCTTGTAGCGAACCCAGGCATTATTGACACGAATCAGATACGCCTGCGTCTCGGGAAAGGTGATTGCATTATGAAGCGACGTGTTCTGCTGCGCCCATCCGTCGACATTGCCCATACCGGCGTTATAGGCGGCAATGGCACTATCCGTCGACCCGTTGAAATAGGTCAGAAGATACGAGAGGTATGCGCAGCCAAACTCGATGTTCGTAGCGGGATCGTTAAGGTTGTCGGCTGAATACTCGTCACCGTCGACAAGGCCCTTGGCGATCATATCCTGAGCAGTCACGGGCATCAGCTGCATCAATCCCTGAGCACCCTGATTCGATTCGGCCTTGGGATCCCAATTCGATTCAGACTTAATGACAGCGCACACCAGATACGGATCCAGATTATGCGAAATACTGGATTGCTTTACATATGCCTCGTAGTCAATCGGATACAGCGGCTTAAAGAAAACAGCAGGAGCATACGAGTAAACGAATGAGATTAGGCCGAAGACAAAAACGGCAGCCAGCGGCATAAGGCGATACCACGTAAGGAAACGTGTCTTAGGCATCGGCCTCCTCCTTATCCGCAGCGTCTATAAAACCATGGCATGCAAGCCATGAGTCAAGCTGCTCAAAGAGCGAATTATCGCCTGAGGCATTATCAATCACCGTTGTAGCGAGATTGCACAGCGCAGACTCATCTGGCTGACAAGCAGAACGGGCATCGAAATCAGATGGCTCCATGCCACGTTGAATAGCGCGCTCGCGACGAACAGACAAAGGGGCGCTGATGACCAGAATTTCATCAGCCAAGCCAAATGCATCCTCAAAACCAGTCGGAGCAGAAACCTCGACCACCGCAAAGGGATAACGGGGAGATGAAACCGTACAACAAACCGGATCGAGAATCCTAAGCGAAAGCTGTTCAATGAGAACGGGATGCACAATGCCATTGAGCCGTGCGACCGAATCAGGAGAAGCAAAAGCTCGAGAAGCGAGGATGTTGCGGCGAATGCCGCCATCCTCATCCAAAATGTCCCAACCGAATTCATCCGCGAGTGCATTGACGATATCAGAGCCCGGCACATACAGCGATTTTGCAAGCTCATCCAGATCGATTAGCATAGCGCCACGAGATTCGAAATAGCGGCAGGCAGTCGACTTACCCGAAGCAATATTGCCCAAGACAAATACGGTAAACATCAAGCCCTCCCTAACGCCAATGCGAGTAATTATCGCTCAAATACACTAGAAGGACTCAAAATACAGCCAAACAGTAAGAGCGCATACGGGGGAGCTAGGTCCCAAAGTACAACGTGTATATAACGCAAAAAAGGGGGAGGCCGCGAGGCCTCCCCCTTCTCAGTTCGATGACGGCTCCG
>UQHO01000058.1 GCA_900540995.1 uncultured Collinsella sp.
CAGGCCGGCTCCCGCGGCGGCCGTGCCGGTGGTCGCGATAATCGTGGTAGCTATGGCAATAGTCGTGGCGGCAAGCGCGGCGGCAGCTCCCGTCGCCCCGGTGACGGCGGCGGCAAGCGCAAGTAACATACGCATCGCCCGCTAGAGCGAGGTGAACCAAGGGCCCCGAGCAACTACGCTCGGGGCCCTTTTTGTTTGCCGTATCCGATCGCTAGTTCAAATGTGATTTCCTCGGGAGTGCATCTAGAGGATGCCGTGGGCCTGTTTCCTACCATGCGGCAATGGGTCCCATGGGGTGCGCCGTGCATTTTTTGGAGTATTCTGCAGTTCGAGTTGTCTGCATATGATTTGACGTCGCCAACGGTGGCTTTCGGATATCCCTAGCGAGCGTTCTGAGTCAGATTTCGTCGTTTTCCGGAGCAGGGGCGCGTCATTCTCGCCATGTCGGAACCCAAAATGACGCAGCGCCCTAAAGGTTTGCCCGCTCGGGGTATTGCTGGCGCGGTCACGTTGCAGAATACTCCGTTTTTTGCACGGGCCAGGATGGGGTACCTCGGGAGAACACGGCGGTATCCCGTAAATATATACAATCTGTACCGTAATTTATACAAAACGAAGAGGCAGACAGCGTAGGGTGGGTGCATTGGGGTGCTTGGTGCACCAAAACGGGGATCCCATGCGCCGTATACTCTGGCTGGATGTGAAAGCGGCTTGACGCGTTGCCAGGCGTAGGGGAGGGTGCCTCGATGAGCGTATTCGAAATTGTGTTTAGTCCGACGGGTGGAACGCGGAAGGTGTCTGGCCTTGTGGCCGGGGCACTGGGCAAGAATACCGTTACCGTCGATCTGGCCGATAGCGGGCTAGATTTCAGCGCTGTCTCGATGACTGAGGACGACGTGGCCGTAATCTCTGTGCCGGCGTATGCCGGTAGAATCCCGGCTGTGGTGGCTGACCGGTTGGGCATGGTGCGCGGCAACGGGGCTCGGGCTGTTTTGGTTTGCGTATACGGAAACCGCGCGTTTGAGGACACGCTCGTAGAGCTGGAGGACGTTGCGAAGCGCGCCGTATTTAGGGTTGTTGCAGCGGTTTCTGCTATTGCTGAGCATTCCGTTGCTCGTCAGTTTGCTGCTGGGCGACCGGATGCGCAGGATGCGGCGCAGCTCGCAGAGTTTGCGCAGCAAATTCAGCAAAAGCTGTTGGCTGAGGATGCGTCCGGGCCCTCTATCCCCGGCAATCGTCCTTATAAACAAGCCGGAGGTCACCGCATGGCACCCGAGGCAACAGAGGATTGTGTCTCCTGCGGTGCATGCGCCGCGGCGTGCCCCGTTTGCGCTATCGACAAGAGTGACCCCAAACGAGCAGCTGGCGAGGCGTGCATCTCCTGCATGCGCTGCATCGCCGTATGTCCGCGAGGTGCTCGCAAGCTTGATTCCAACAAACTATCCGCTGTTTCCCAGATGCTGAGCAAGGTTTGCGTCGCGCGGAAGGAATGCGAGCTCTTCATCTAGCGCAAGTGAGATTGGTGCAAACAAACCTGGCCCTTTTGCACCAAAAACGATCCGTTTTCCTCCGTTCCCAAGGGATCATGTGATCCGAAGGAGACGGAGGAAAACGGATCAAAAAGGAAAAATAGTAAGGCGCTCTTTTTCACATTGAATATTGCAATTTGGTAACGCGTTTTATCAAATATGGCATTTATCTGCGGTAATGTTCTATTTCACCGCTGAGGACGACGTTTCATACCGCCTGCCGAACCGTGTTGCTGCCAAACAACTTTATAGGTCAGTGTGTTGCGTGTAGCAATTTCGCCCGGCCTCGCCTCCGGGCTGCCATGTGAGAGGGGATCTTATGGCTCGACTGCATGTAATGGAACGCAGCCACGCTCAGGCCGTCATGGACGACCTGCACGATGCGCTCGGACGTCGTCTGGCGGTGAGTTCGCTCGCTCCGTGTCCCGTTGAGTTTACGGCAGCGCTCGTCAACCTGTGCTCCACCCAGAGCTGCGGCAAGTGCACGCCCTGCCGCGTGGGCCTGAGCGCGCTGAGCGACCTGCTCGCCGATGTGCTCGAAGGGCGCGCCGATGAGTCCACGCTCAACCTTATTGAGCGCACGGCCCGCACCATCTACCTTTCGAGCGACTGCGCCATCGGCTACGAGGCCGGCGCCATGGCGCTCACGGCCATTCGCGGCTTCCGCGACGACTTTGAGCACCACATCCGTGTGCACTCCTGCGGCTTTGACCGCGAGGCCCGTGTCCCGTGCGTCTCAGGCTGCCCGGCGCACGTCGACATTCCCGGGTACATTTCGCTCGTCGAGGCCGGCCGCTATGCCGATGCCGTCAAGGTCATCCGCAAGAACAATCCGCTTCCGCTCGTCTGCGGCCTGGTGTGCGAGCATCCCTGCGAGATGCACTGTCGCCGTGGCATGGTCGACGACCCCATGAACATCCTTGCCCTCAAGCGGTTTGCCGTTGAGCATAGCGACCTCAACGACCACAAGCCACATGTAGTGGACAACACTGGTAAGCGCGTCGCCGTGATCGGCGGCGGCCCGGCCGGTCTTTCTTGCGCCTACTACCTGGCCGTGATGGGCCACAAGGTGACCATTTTTGAGCAGCGCCACCACCTGGGTGGCATGCTGCGCTACGGAATCCCCAGCTATCGTCTGCCACGCGAGCGCCTGCAGGCCGAGATCGACTGGATCATGAGCGCCGGCATCGATGTGGAACTCGACCACTCCGTGAACGGCGAGGAGCTCGCCCGTCTACGCGACGAGTTCGATGCCGTCTACCTAGCCATCGGTGCCCACAGCGACAAGAAGCTCGGCCTTCCGGGCGAAGAGGCGCCCGGCGTTGAGTCGGCCGTCAAGATGCTGTGTGCCATCGGTGATGACGAGCTGCCCGACCTAAGCGGCCAGCGCGTGTGCGTCATCGGCGGCGGCAACGTTGCCATGGACGTGGCACGCTCTGCCGTGCGCTGCGGTGCCGAAAAGGTAAGCATCGTCTACCGCCGTCGCATCTGCGATATGACGGCCCAGGATGCCGAGATCGCCGGTGCCCAGGCCGAGGGCTGCGAAGTGCTGGAGTTGACAGCCCCGCTCGCCATCGAGACGGGCGAGGACGGTCGCGTGAACGGCCTGCGCGTGCAGCCGCAGATTATCGGCGAGCCCCGCCGCGGTCGTCCGGCTCCGCGTGCCGCCGCCACGCCCGAGCACGTCATCCCCTGCGAGCGCGTGTTCGTCGCCATTGGCCAGGACATCGATTCCAAGCCGTTTGAGGAGATGGGCATTGCCTGCAAGTGGGGCTGCGTCGTCACCGATTCGGATGGCGCCGTGCCCAACTTCGATGGCCTCTTTAGCGGCGGCGACTGCCAGACCGGCCCCGCTACCGTCATCCGCGCCATCAATGCCGGCCGCGTGGCTTCGGCAAACATCGACCGCTATCTGGGCTTCGACCACAAGATCAAGCTCGACGTGGAGCTGCCGACCGTCCAGTTTAAGGGCAAGCACGAGTGCGGCCGCTGCGAGCTGGGCGAGCGCGAGGCCGGCGAGCGCATTCACGATTGGAATCTAGTCGAGCAGGGTCTCACCGAGCAGGAGGCGCGCCAGGAGGCGAGCCGCTGCCTGCGCTGCGACCACTTTGGCTTTGGCGCGTTCCGCGGAGGGAGGAACCTGGAATGGTAGAGCCCAACAAAACCACCGTCAGCGACAACACCGAAAACGGAGCGCACAATATGGTCAAGCTCACTATCGATAATTGCGAGGTCGTGGTTCCCGAGCACACCACGATCCTGGACGCAGCCAAGTCCGTCGGCATCCAGATTCCCACCCTGTGCTACCTGCGCGATCTAAACGAGATCGGCGGTTGCCGCGTGTGCGTGGTCGAGGTTGAGGGCTGCGACCAGCTGGTTGCCGCCTGCAACAACTACGTGCTCGACGGCATGGTGGTCCACACCAACAGCCCCAAGGCGCGCGAAGCCCGTCGCACCAACGTGCAGCTGCTGCTGTCCCAGCACGATTCGCAGTGCACGAGCTGCGTGCGCAGCGGCAACTGCAACCTGCAGACCATCGCCAACGACCTGGGCATTTTCTATCTGCCGTATCAAAGGCATTTGACGGGCGAGGGCTGGGATTTCGATTTTCCCATCATCCGCGAAAACGACAAGTGCATTAAATGCATGCGCTGCATTAAGGTGTGCGAGAGCGTACAGGGCCTAGGGATCTGGGACCTGACCAACCGCGCCACGCATACCGCCGTGGGTACCCGCGGGCGCGTGCCAATCGGCAAGACCGATTGCGTCGCGTGCGGCCAGTGCATTACGCATTGTCCGACGGGCGCCCTGCGCGAGCGCGACGATACCGAGACCGTGTTCGATGCTCTCGCCGATCCCGACAAGATCGTGCTGGTGCAGATTGCGCCGGCCGTGCGCAGCGCTTGGGGCGAGGAACTTGGCATCCCGCGCGAGGAGGCCACCGTTGAGCGTCTGGCTTGCGCGCTGCGCCGCGTTGGCTTTGAGTACGTGTTTGACACCGATTTCTCGGCCGACCTCACCATTATGGAGGAGGGCTCCGAGCTGCTCGAGCGCCTGGGTGCCGCCGCTAAGGGTGAGGGTGATGGCCGCGGCTGGCCCATGTTTACGAGCTGCTGCCCGGGCTGGGTGCGCTTTGTGAAGGCGCGTTACCCCGAGTTTGTCGACAGCCTGTCTACGTCCAAGTCGCCGCAGCAGATGTTCGGCGCTATTGCCAAGACCTACTACGCCAAGGTACTGGGCGTGGATCCCGAGCGCCTGTTCGTGGTGTCCGTGATGCCGTGCACGGCCAAGAAGGCCGAGTGCGCGCTGCCGAGCATGGTGGGCGAGGACGGCATGCCCGATGTGGACGTTGCGCT
This sequence comes from uncultured Collinsella sp., assembly GCA_900540995.1. Lineage (GTDB taxonomy): Bacteria > Actinomycetota > Coriobacteriia > Coriobacteriales > Coriobacteriaceae > Collinsella. Next base: position 4,886 of record UQHO01000058.1, read on the forward strand.
GACGGTGCGCGAGATGGTGCGCATGATTCGCGCGAGCCACGTGAGCGTGGACACGCTGGTCGAGGAGCCGCTCGATACGCCGCTGGGCTTTGGCACGGGCGCGGGCGTGATCTTTGGTGCCACGGGCGGCGTGATGGAGGCCGCCGTGCGCTCGGCCTATTACCTGGTGACGGGCAAGAACCCCGATGCGGATTTCTTTACCGACGTGCGTGGCCTGGATGGCTGGAAGGAAGCCGTCGCCGATATCGATGGCACCAAGGTGTGTGTTGCCGTGGCGCACGGGTTGGGCAACGCCGCCCGCCTGCTCGACGCGATTCGCGACGGCCGTGTGAGCTATGACTTCGTTGAGGTTATGGCATGCCCGGGCGGCTGCGTCGGTGGCGGCGGCCAGCCCATCCACGACGGCTGCGAGCTGGCAGCCGAGCGCGGCCGGGTGCTGTGGGGCCTGGATGCCGCTGCGGGCATTCGCTTCTCGCACGAGAATCCCGATGTTCAGGCGTGCTACCGCGAGTTTTTGGGCGCGCCGCTTTCGCCGCTGGCCAAGGAGTTGCTGCATACCGACCATCACGCTTGGTCGATGCCCAACGAGGGGGCGTGCTAGCGATGCACGCGTTTGATTTCGAGATGTCGCGCCGGGGGTTTGCCTC
>UQHO01000059.1 GCA_900540995.1 uncultured Collinsella sp.
CAGAACTCGCGATCGACCAAACCCCGCGCCCCGTCCCGGCGAGCCTCTGGCTAGTAACGACAATCAAAAAGCAACAAGGCCCCCCGTTCATTAACGGAGGAGCCCCTACTCGTATCTATATATCAGCCCACCCGGCTCTCCAGACCAAAAAGACGAACGAGCAGAGCGACGTTCGCAAGCAACGTTATCTAAGGACCTGGGCGGGCGTATGGGGCAACATCGGTCGCGAGTTCCGCACGCAAAGGAGGCCACTTAATGTGGCCTCCGTCTTGCGCAGGACTGCCCGAGCAGGCGATGTTGCCCCATACGCCCGCCCAGGTCCGCCGGGATTACGACAGCTTAACGATCGGCGCGAAGCCTTTCATTAGCTTTTTGGTCTGGCCGGTCTTTTCGAATTGGACCTCGATCATGTCTCCGACAACCGAGATGACGGTACCCGTGCCAAAGGTCTTGTGGCTCACGGTATCGCCCGCGGCAAAGTCCTGCGATGCACTGGCGCGATCGACCTTGCGCTCCACCGTCGGCGACACCTTAGACGACGGCTTTTTGGCTCGCGGCGCGCCCGACCCAAAGGTCGAGGCAACACGGCCGGCGTCGGGCGAAACCCCGCGATGGCGCTCGGTGCCATAGGTGCTGCCACCAAAGAAATCGTCGAAGCTCGATCCGCCACGCGATCCGGAGCCGCCGGTCGAGCGCGTATGCGAACCGAACACCTTGCCGCCGTACATATCCGAGCCCATGCCCGAGCCAAAGGTGCCGTGACGGTCGCCGCGTTTCTCCCAGCCCGTGCCTTCAAAACCGGCAGAACCGATACCGCTAAACTCGATGTCCTCAAACGGAATCTCGTTGAGGAAGCGCGAGCGCGGGTTGGCAGAAGTCGAGCCGTAGGTGCGACGCGTGGCCGCATAGGTCAAGAACAGGCGCTTGCGAGCACGCGTAATGGCGACGTAGGCCAAGCGACGCTCCTCCTCGAGCTTGCCCGGATCGTCACTACCGCCAAAGTCGTGCACGTGCGGGAAGATGCCTTCCTCCATGCCGGCCACGAACACCGCGGGGAACTCCAGGCCCTTGGCGGAGTGAATGGTCATCATGGTGATGGCATGCGTCTCGCCGGCCAGGGAATCCAGGTCGGAGCGCAGGGCCAGCCACTCCATGAGGGCGGGCAACGCCTTGCAGGTGAGCGGGCCGTAGGTGCGCTCAATCTCGTCAGCATGCACGGCACCGGTGGGCAGCTCTGTCGGCGCGGCATACGCGTTGCCCGCGATGGCGGCGGCCAGGGCATCCTGCGGAGACAGCGCCGAAGTGGCCAAGCTATCGAGCGGATTGGAGCCCGCGGCGTCACGAGCGCCGACAAGTGCCTCAAACGAGGATGCCGGAGCGGACGGCCCCGGCTCGGGCGCAGGTGCGCTCACCACAACGGGCTCAGCGTCGGCAGGCACATCGGCAACACCAGCCGCGCGCAGCTCTTCCAAGCTCTCAAGCGTGCCTTCGATATCCTCGTGCGTCTCCTCAAATTCCGCCGCAACGCCCAGGAATTCCTGGATGTTCTCGGCGCGGCTCTCGGACTCCATGGTGCCCTCGGCGCGGAAGGCCTGCAGCAGGCCCGTCTTGTCGACAATCATCTCGACGACGTCCTTGAGCTCGCCGTCCATGCGCCGGCCCTCGCGCACCAGCGCCACAAAGCTCGACAGGCCGTTGCGCACCTTGGCGCTAAACATGCCCGTCTCGGCCGTCGCAATCTCACAGGCTTGGAAGAACGAGCAGCGGTTGTCGCGTGCCAGCTGCTCAATCTTTTGAATCGAAGTGGAGCCGATGCCGCGGCGCGGCGTGTTGATGACACGCTTGACGCTCATCTCGTCGGCCGGGTTCACGATCATCTTGAGGTAGGCCATGACGTCGCGGATCTCGGCGCGGTCGAAGAATCGCGTGCCGCCCACAATCTTGTAGGGCACGCCCGCGCGCAGGAACATATCTTCGAGGATACGCGACTGGGCGTTGGTGCGATAGAACACAGCGATGTCATCGTAGCTCGTGCCCTTAGAGTGCAACTTTTCGATCTCACCGGCAATCCAGCGGCCCTCGTCGCGCTCGTCGCTCGCTTGGAAGGCCTGGATCTTCTCGCCATCGCCTTCGGCCGTAAACAGGCGCTTGTCCTTGCGCTGCGAGTTGTGGCGAACAACGGCATTGGCGGCGCTCAGGATGTGACCCGTGGAGCGATAGTTCTGCTCCAGCTTGACGGTCTTGCAGTTTTTAAAGTCCTTCTCAAAGTCCAGGATGTTGGTGATGTCGGCGCCGCGCCAGCTATAAATGGACTGGTCATCGTCGCCTACGACCATGAGATTTTGGTACTTGGCGGCCAGCAGGTTGGCGATCTCGTACTGGACGTGGTTGGTGTCCTGATACTCGTCGACGCTAATGTAGCGGAAGCGCTCCTGGTACTTGTCGAGCACCTCGGGGCGAGTGCGCAGCAGCTCGAGCGCGCGCACGAGCAGGTCGTCGAAGTCCATCGCGTTGGCGGCGCGCAGGCGGCGTTCCAGCTCCATATAGACCTGTGCGGCCTTTTTGTCGTTGGGGCTATCGGCACTCTTGAGCATGTCCTCGGGGCCGATCATGGCGTTTTTGGCCGAACTGATCTTGCTGCGGATCATGTTGATGGGGAATTGCTTTTGCTCGATACCGAGCGCCTGCATAATATCGCGCACCATGCGCTTGGAATCGTCGTCATCGTAGATGGTGAACTGACCGGTGTAGCCCAGCAGGTCGGCGTCCTCGCGCAGCATGCGCACGCACATAGCATGGAAGGTGCACACCCACATGCCGCGGGTACCACTGGGGATGAGTGCCGCCAGACGCTCGCGCATCTCGGCCGCGGCCTTGTTGGTAAACGTGATGGCAAGGATCTGCCAGGGCTTAACGCCCAGGTCGCCTAGCATATGTGCGATGCGGAAGGTCAAGACGCGGGTCTTGCCCGAGCCGGCGCCGGCAAGGACCAGCAACGGACCCTCGGTGGTCAGGACCGCCTCGCGCTGGGCGGGATTAAGGCTGTCGATGTCGACGAGCGGCTTGGCGGGTTTGGGTGCCGGCGCGGGAGCGTCGTAGATGTCGAGCGGGACGAGCTCGGGCTCCGGCACAGCGGGGGCGGTGTATGCATCGAGCGGCACGGGTTCCGGCGTGGGCGGCACGGGTACCGCGGCGTTCTTTTCCCAGGGCAAGGGCTGGGTCATGGGCGACTCCTCATCTGACGGACGGCGCGCCTGCGGGCAGCGCCATAGTTTGAGCCGTACTAGTATACCGAGCCGCGCGGACACCGACGCAAATCACACCACGACTCTGTGCGCCGCCGTCAGGCCCGCCCCAGCGGATTTGGCGCAATGGGGTCAGGTTGGTCTGCACCACGTTGATGCAAAGAAACCTGACCCCCAATGCGCCAATCACGGAGCCACCGATGTCATGGCAACGGTAGCGAGCGGCGGCCAGGGCGAACAAATTGGCATGAAAAGAGGGCGGCATAGACCTTTTGGTCACGCCGCCCTCTTTGAATAACAAGTTGTCGCCCTGGCCGCCGCGCGGCATCAACCAAGCTACAGGCCGAGCATGGGCTCCAGAACGAAGAAGTATGCGAGCACCACGATGCCCAGGATGATGCGGTAGACGCCGAAGCACTTGAAGTCGTGACGGCGAACGAAGCCCATAAGCCACTTGATGGCAATGAGCGACACCACAAAGGCGACGACGCAGCCCACGCCCAAGATGGCGATCTCGTTGGTGCCGAAAGTACCGCCCTTAATAAAGTACTTGACCAGCTTGAGCGCACTTGCGCCAAACATAACGGGAATAGCCAGGAAGAACGTGAACTTAGACGCCACCGAGCGCGTGCATCCCAGCAGCAGGCCGCCGATGATGGTAGAACCGGAGCGAGACGTACCAGGCACCAGCGAAAGCACCTGGAAGCAGCCGATACCCAGCGCAGTCTTCCAGCTCAGGTCCTCGAGCGTGGCGATGGAGCCAAAGTCCAGGTTCTCGTCATCGTCCTCATCCTCAGCGGTAGCCGTGGCGGGCGCCGCAAAGTGCGCACCGGCGGGACGTCCACCCGACACCACCGCACGCGAACCAAACGAACCGGCAACGGCCATTTCCTCGCGCTTGCTGGCGCGCCAGTTCTCGATCACGATAAACAGCACGCCGTACACGATGAGCGCCAGCGCCACGACGGGAGCGTTGTAGAAATGCTCCTCCATCCAGTCGTTGAGCGGCAGGCCGATCGCCGCCGCAGGAATGCAGCCAAGCACAATCTTGCCCCACAGCACCCAGGTGTCGCGACGGCCCTCCTTGCCCTTGCTGGGCGAGAACGGGTTGAGCTCGTGGAAAAACAGCACGCAGACGGCCAGAATGGCACCAAGCTGAATCACGACCAGGAACATGTTCCAGAACGTCTCGCTCACGTTCATCTTGACGAACTCATCCACCAAGATCATGTGGCCCGTCGACGAAACGGGCAGCCATTCGGTGATGCCCTCGACCAGGCCCATGAAGGCAGACTTTAGAAGCTCGATAATATCCAAAGGGACCCCCTCGTTAGACACCCGCCGGTAGATGTTCTGCGGACGATGCGGGCGATGTCCCATTATCAACCGTTGGCGGTGCGACCGCGCCTACCCTTACCAAAAAACTCGCCCGTTCACAGAATTGCGAGCAGTTAAACCGAAATCCTTGGGTATAACTGCAACAAGATAAAGTGTCCGGCGGCCAACGCGCCCGCGCCCGCCCGACGCACGAGCCCCGCGCCCGTGCGATAGACCAAGGAGGAAACCATGAACGAGGGCTACACCAAGGTATTTGTTTCACTCGACGGTACTGAGCAGCAGGATTTTGTGCTCGCACGCGCCATCAAAGTCGCCGCGAACAACGGCGCTAAGCTGATCATCGGCCACGTCATCGATTCCACGGCACTCGAGAGCGCCGGTTCCTATCCGGTCGATCTGGTCAACGGCCTAGAGGAGGCATTTAAGAACTCCATCGCCAAGCAGCTCGAAGAGGCCAAGGCCAATCCCGATATTCCCGAGGTCGAGGTCATGATTCGCGCCGGCCGTATTCGCGAGACACTCAAGGACGAGATGCTCGACGTGGTCAAGCCCGACCTGGTGCTCTGCGGCGCCCGCGGCCTGTCCTCGATCAAGTATGCGCTCCTGGGTTCGATTTCGACGTTCCTGCTGCGCAATACGGACTGCGACATTTTGGTCGTGAAGTAGGTTCCTTCCCGCCGGCGCAAGGCCTGCGGGGTTATCACGCCGACGTCCTCGCCGCTTCGTGGCTGCGGGATGTCGGCTTAGATAACCCCTCCCGGCCTTGCGCCTTCGTCACCGTACTTCAGCGAGTTGGCTGATAAAAGATGGCGTGCCGCCCCGTTTGGGGCGGGGCGCCTTTACCGGC
>UQHO01000060.1 GCA_900540995.1 uncultured Collinsella sp.
GTCTTTCATGCAGCAGGGGCTCTCAATGTTTTTATGTCCTGCTCATATCGTCTGTGCCGGCAGTTTGGGACACTCCTTGCGTTAAGAGGCTGGCGTGCGTCAACCTGTTCTCATTGCAGCAAAAAATCGCCCCGTTCTCGGTTGAGGACGGGGCGATTCGTCTTTTGGACTTGTGCAGCCAGGCTTATGCAAAGCGGGCGACGAGCTCCTGGAGCACGTCGGTCATCTTGACGAGCGAGTTGACCGGGACGAACTCGTTGACGCCGTGGTAGCAATAGCCGCCGGTGGAAAGGTTAGGGCAGGGCAGACCGCGGAACGACAGCTGAGCGCCGTCGGTGCCGCCACGAATCGGCAGCACTTGGGGCTCAACGCCGCAAGCAAGGTAGGCTTCCTTGGCAACATCAATAAGCTCGGGATAGTCACGAACGATCTCGGCCATATTTCGATACTGATGCTTAATCTCGACCGTCACGCGCTCCTCACCCAGACGCTGGTTGAGCATCGAGGCGGCGGCATCAATAAGGTCGAGTTTCTGCTGGAACTTGGCGGCGTCATGGTCGCGGACGATATAGCGCGCTGTGGCGTGATCGACGGTCGCAGATACACCCTCAAGGTGATAAAAGCCCTCGTAGCCTTCCGTATACTCCGGGCGCTGCGCGTAGGGGAGCAACGCGTTGAAGTCGCAGAACAGATTGCCTGCGTTGACCATACGGCCCTTGGCGTCGCCCGGGTGGATGGACTGGCCCTCAAAGCGGACGGTCGCCTCGGCGGCGTTAAAGCACTCCCACTCCAGCTCGCCGATGGGGCCGCCGTCGACCGTGTAGGCGTACTTGCAGCCAAAGGCATCGATATCCAACAGCTCGGCTCCGTGGCCGATCTCCTCGTCAGGGCAGAAGCAAATGCCGAGTGCGGGATGGGGCAGAGAAGGGTCCTGAGCGATACGCGCGACAAGCGACATGATCTCGGCGACGCCTGCCTTGTCGTCCGCGCCCAGCAGCGTGGTGCCATCGCTGCAGACCAGGTCCTCACCCGTGAGGTCGTTCAGGGCGGGAAGCTTGGCGGTACTCATGGCAACGGGCTTACCGTCAACCGTGCCGCAGACCAGGTCGCCGCCTTCGTAGTGTACGATGTGCGGCTTCACGCCGGCGCCCGGTGCAACTTCGGTGGTGTCGAGATGGGCGATCAGGCCCAGGGCGGGCTTGTCCTCAGCGCCCGCACTTGCGGGGATATGCGCGCAGACATAGGCGTGCTCGGTCACGTGGGCATCTTCCGCACCAAGCTCGCGCAGCTCTTCAGCCAGCACGTTGGCAAGGTCAAACTGAACGGCGCTCGAGGGTACCTGGTCGCAGTTTGCATCCTCGGACTGCGTGTTGATCTGGACGTAGCGCAAAAAGCGCTCGAGGACATCGGGGCTCGTGGTGGTGTTTTCCATAAAGACCGCTCCAATCTTGGTCGTCGTGTGCAACAAGAACTCTAGCACGGTATGCCACGGCATACCACGACGCTTGGATGGGGTAGAATCAGCCATTGAATGCAGAAGGGACGGAAGATCATGGATACGACAAATAGCTCGCGCGAACTACATCTGACGGTGGCGAACGAAGACTACTTGGAGTGCATGGTTCGCATTGAAAGCGAAGAGGGGGAAACCAACGGCGTGCGATCGGTCGACATCGCGCAGCGCCTTGGCGTCTCCAAGGCATCGGTCAATAAAGCGGTTTCGGCGCTCAAGGCATCCGAGCTTGTCGAGCAATCGCACTACGGCAAGGTTATCCTGACCGATCGCGGCCGCGAGGTTGGCACGGCTATCTGGTACCGTCATCGCCTCATCCGCACGTTTTTGGTTCAGGAGCTCGGTGTCGAATTTGAGCGAGCCGATTCCGAGGCCTGCATGATGGAGCATGCGCTATCCGAGGACACGATGAGCCGCTGGCTCGCCTATCTCGAAAAGCAGGGAATCAGCGTCGAGGAATAGCGGGATATATATGGATACGAGTTATTACAACCGCTTTGGTGCCGAGGAACTTACGCGCCGCTTGTCGAGCGAGACCTTGTTGGCGCAGGGCCCCATGGGCAGTGTTTTGTTGAGTGAGTACGATGCCGCCGACATTCCACCGGCGTTTTGGAATCTGGCAGAGCCGCAGACCGTTTCTCGTATCCATCGCTTGTATGTCGCCGCCGGCGCGCAGGTGCTCATTACCAACACCTTTCAGGCATCAAGCTATGCCCTCAAACACGACCAGATTGCGCCGTCCGTGGCGGAGGTCAATCGCGGGGCCGTCGACGATGCCCGCCAGGCGCACCCTCAGCTGCTGCTGGGCTCGATGGGCCCGATCGGTATTGAGTGGTTTGCCGAGGACTCTGCCGAGTATCGTGAAATCCGAGGCATTGCGCGCGAACAGGCGCACGCCTTGCTCAATGCTGGTGTTGACGGTCTGCTGATCGAGACGGTGACGTCTATCCGTAATCTGCAGCCCATGCTTGCCGGCGTCCGAGATGCCGCCGACGGTATGCCTGTTCTGGTGAGTTTTGTCGTTGACGATAAGGGCGACCTGTTGGGCGATGGCCTCAACATCGAGGCAGCCGTTTTGTACGCCGAAAAACACGGCGCAAACTCGGTTGGTGTTAATTGCTGTTCGCTTGCGGCCGCGAACGCGGCGGTGCCCAGGATGGTTGCATCGGCGACTACTCCCGTCACGGTGCGTCCCAACGTGGGCGATCCGGTCCAGACTCAGGATGGCCCCGTATGGCACGAGAACCCCGAAGCTTTCGCGCGCGCATGCATCGAATGGAGACATGCCGGTGCCGCAATGGTGGGCAGTTGCTGTGGAACCACGGCAATCACTACGGCAGCGATGGCCGAGGCGCTCGATATATAAAGGGCAAAACCGCTCCATACGGGGCGGTTTTTTTATTGCCTGCATGTCCTCGGCAGCATTTGCCCAAATGGTGAATGCCGGTGCCGGCAGGTTGCTGAGTGTGTATCGCGGGTATACCTCATGCGTACCATGATCCAAACACTGTGAGGTGTCTGCGCGTGTGCGCGATAATTCATTTTGGAACTGACGGTTGGCGCGCTCGCGTCGATGAGGACTTCACTGCCGATAACGTTGCCCGTATCGCCGATGCCGTCGGCGAGTTGTGGCAAAAGACCAATCCGGGCAAAACGGTATATATAGGGTTCGACACCCGGCCCCTGGCGCGCGAGTTCGCTGAGCTTGCGGCGGGTGTGCTAGCAGCGCACGGGCTAGACGCCGTGCTCGCTTCGCGACCTGTTCCGACCCCTGCCCTTACGTGGGCGGCGGCTTATGACGGTGAGGCGTGCGGCGCGCTCATGGTGACGGGGTCCCATCATCCGCAGGGTTATCTGTGCCTCAAGATTCGCATGGGTGACGGCTCGACCGCCAACCAGGATGTCATCGAAGAGCTCGAAGAGACCATGGCTCCCGAGCCAATGGGGATCGAGGGGCAATATCGCACCGCGGATATCATTCCTGACTATATGCAAGCGGTGGCATCGTTTGTCGATGCCGAAGCCATCCGCGCCGCGCACCTGCGCGTGGTTGTTGACCCCATGGGCGGCGCAGCCCAGGGCTATCTAGCCGACTTGCTGCGCGAGCTTGGCGTTGAGGTACACGAGATTCACGCCGGGCAGGCGCCTGACCAAGAAGATATCTGCCCCGACCCCGTTGAGCCGTGGGTGGACGCTTGCGAGCATACGGTTATCGAGGACGGAGCTTGCGCTGGCCTGGTGACCGACGGCGACGCCGACCGTATCGGCGCGGTTGACGAGCGCGGCAGATATATACATCCGCATCAGATCATGGCGCTCGTTTTGGGCGACTTGGTTCAATTTCGTAATTTGGAGGGGCGCGTCGTCGTCAATCTTTCGTGCTCGACGCTCGTGCGTCGCATTGCCGAGGCGCTTGGCTGCCGCGTGACCGTCAAACCAGTCGGTTTCAAATATATAGCGGCAGAGATGAAGAAGGGTGGCGTCCTCATAGGCGGCGAAGAAGCCGGTGGTATCGGCATCGCCGCGCATATGCCCGAGCGCGATGGAATCCTCGCCTGTCTGATTCTGTGTGAGCTTATGGCAAAGACGGACGCGCCTTTGGGCGTTCTGGTCGACCAACTCGAGGACAGTTTTGGTAAGACGAGTTACGGTCGACGCGATTTGCGCCTTGAGGCCGAAGATGCCGAAACGTTACGAACCTTGCTGCCGGGCGTAAACCCCAAGTCGATTTGTGGCAAGGTGCCGCAAAACGTTAGTCATATGGATGGCTTGCGTTTAGCATTCGAGGATGACACGTGGCTACTGGTCCGTCCTAGCGGGACCGAACCAGTGGTGCGCGTCTACGCCGAGGGGTTCTCGGTGGAAGAACGTGATGAGTTGCTCGATGCTGGCTGTGCTTTAGCTAGGGGAACGTATCCGCTTTAACCATGAGGCTGCCTTATATAAAGAGATGCTCGGCGAGCGGTAGTTAACGGCTGGCAAACGTTAGTCGGATCCCAAATTGTGTAGGAAATGTGTACGCCCAGATTCCCGCCCCCGGCGCCCCTCCGGTCTGGCAATATATCTCCTTGCCGCGCGGCCCGGTCGGACCGGATC
>UQHO01000061.1 GCA_900540995.1 uncultured Collinsella sp.
CCGACGGCGTGCCGGGGGGCGGACCGGAGGGACGGGCTGCCGCTGCCGTAGGAAGACGAGGTGGCAAAGCGCGTGCCCGTCGGGGCGGCGGCAGATGCGACCTGATCATCGGTGATGGCGGCCATGGTGCCGGTGCCGGTAAGCTCGGCCTCGCGTCCGGTCGCCTCGTCACCGGCGCGCAGCAGGAGCGCGACGATGATGAAGCTCGCCAGCAGCGAGGAGCCGCCCTGGCTCATAAAGGGCAGGGTGACGCCGGTCAGCGGAATCAGGCGGGTTACGCCGCCAACGATCAAGAAGGCCTGGAAGCTGATGGCGGCCGTAAGGCCCGTGGCGCTAAAGGCAGCGAGGTCGGATTTAGCGCGGGCAGCCGTGGTGAGGCCACGCACGGCAAAGAGCATAAACAGGATGAGCACGGCGCCGCCGCCCAAAAGGCCCATCTCCTCGCCGATAGCCGAGAAGATAAAGTCGGACTCGACGACAGGGATGTTGTTGGCCATGCCGTTGCCGATGCCAACACCGACCAGACCGCCGTCGGCGAGCGAGAAGAGCGACTGGACGATCTGGTAGCCCTGACCCTGGGCGTCCTTAAACGGATCGACCCAAACCTGGAAACGCACCTGAACGTGCGATAGGAACTTGTAGGCGCCCACGGCTCCGACGGCTAAGAGCGCAAGGCCGATAACGACATACGAAAAGCGCCCCGTGGCAACGTAGAGCATCAGCAAGAAGATGGTGTAGAACAGCACGGCCGAACCCAGGTCGCGTTCGAAGACGACGACGAGCAGGCACACACCCCACACGGCAAACAGCGGCAGCAGCAGTCGCAGACGAGGGATCTTAAAGCCCAGGATCTTGCGGTTGGAGATGGAGAGCAACTCGCGGTTCTCGGCCAAGTAGCCGGCCAGGAACAGGACGATAAAGACCTTGGCGAACTCGCCGGGCTGGATGGTAAAGCCCGCGATGCGAATCCACAGCTTGGAGCCCGAGATCGTGGTGCCGATAAAGATAGGCAGCATCAGCAGAATGATGCCGATGATGCCAAAGGTGTACTTGTAGCGCATGACCACGTCGAGGTTTTTGACTAGTGCAAGCGTTCCCACCATGAGCGCCACCGAGACAAACAGGATGATGAGCTGTGAGATGGCGAGAGCGGGGGCGAGACGCGTCACGAACGTGATGCCGATGCCCGAAAGTATAAATACGATGGGCAGGATGGCGGGGTCGGCACCGGGCGCCAAGATGCGCACGGCAATGTGGGCCGCGGCAAAGGCGGCAAAGAGGCCGATCGGTACGGCGAGCGTCTCAAAGGAGATGGCAGCGCCCGCGGTGAGGACGTACATCGCATACAGCAGGATGACGGGGAACGCCGAGGCGATGAGCAAGAGCAGCTCGGTGTTGCGGCGACTCATAAGCGGCACTCCCTTTCTAATTCTTATCGGAGGCTTCGGCCTCGGCGGACTGTTCGGCGGTTTTCTCGGAATCTGATTCGGAGGTCGATCCCTGATTGGTGTTGTCGCGAATCGTTTGCGCGTCGATCACCTGGCGGGTCTGCTCCTCGTCGATCTGGTGGCGGTACTTGGATATCGTGTCCTGCGCATCGTCGACACTTGTTTGCGGAATGCCCGCCTTGAGGCGGTTTTGCGTGTCTTCGGGCAGGTCGGACAGCTTGATACTGGTTTCGCTTTCGAGCCAGTGGAGCTTGAGTCCGAGTGGCTTGCCGGGCAGGCCGCGCCAGACGGCGACATTGCCCTGGTAGGTACCCAGGTAGTACGAGCCGGTGACACCCGTGTAGGCCCAGATGCCAGCTGCCAGCACAAAGACGAGGGCCAGGATGGCGGCGATAGTAACGTTGCGGCGACGCACGCGTTGCGCCTCGCGCATAACGCCATCGTCAACCAGGTCAACGACTACTACGGTCACGTTGTCGTGGCCGCCGGCGGCAAAGCGCCCGTCCACTAGGTTGTCGACGCAGATTTGCGCGGTTGAGGACTGCGTGGCGATGTTCTCGATATCGCTATCGGGAATCATGCTCGAGAGGCCGTCGGAGCACAGGATCAGGCGGTCGCCTTCCTCGATATGCAGAGTGAAGTGGTCGGCATACATGGCGGGGTCCGAGCCCAGTGCGCGGGTGATGACCGAACGGTTGGGGTGGACGCGAGCCTCGTCTGCCGTGATCTCGCCGGCGTCCACGAGCTCCTCCACGTAGGAGTGGTCGCGGGTCACGCGGATGAGCGTGCCCTCGTGGAGCAGATAGGCGCGAGAGTCGCCCACGTGGGCGATGGCGAGCGTGTCGTTTTCGATGTAGGCGCAGGTGGCTGTGCAGCCCATGCCGGGCTTGCCCAGGCCGTTCAGGGCCGCCTCGATTACGGCGGCGTTGGCTGCCTCGACGGCTGCGGCCAGGCGTGCTGCGTCGGCGGACTGTGGGGCCGTCTTGGCAATAGTCTCGACGGCGATGGAAGAGGCTACCTCGCCGGCAGCGTGACCGCCCATGCCGTCGCATACGCAAAAGAGCGGCGACTGCACCAGGTAGGAATCCTCATTGTGCGGGCGCACGCAGCCAACGTCGGAGCGGGCGCCCCACATGAGTTGCGTGGTGGTGCCGGCATCATAGGTCGAGTCGGTCTCGATGCGCTCCTCGGTCAGGGGCTCAAAGCTCATGGTCGAGCCGGGGTCTTTGAGCTTGGCCTCAACGGCGGCAACGTCGATTTCGGCGGTGTCACCGGGAGAGACGGTGTCGGTCACGGCGTTTGATTCGGAATCGCCGGTGTCCGGGGAGTCGGGCTCCTCGGAAACGCGGGCGGTCGACTCGTCGTCTTGCGGGCTGACGTCTATAGGCTCGGGCGTCGCAAAGTGCGACGGCGCGGGCGTGTTTTGCGAATGGGTGGCGGGCTCGGCCACGGTATCGGACTCGCTTGCGGGCGCAGGCTGCGGGGTCCTGGGTGCAGGGCCGTCCTCGGGGGATGGCCCTGCCTCGGGCGCCGACGTAGACGCGGGCGCAACCTCGGATGCCGGGGCTATGGGAAACGCCGGCGCGGCGGGCTCGGGTGCCGCAAACACCGCAGCGCTCTCGTTGATTGCCGCGGCGACGGGCTCTGCAAAGTGAGCCGGCGCCGGGGTTGCTTCGGGCGCTGTGGGCTGTTCCGCAACATGTGCGCCGATGGGCGCCGCTGCGGCATCCTCTTCGTCCTCGTTATCGGCTAGATCCGAAATATCATGCGTTACATGCGAAAGAGGCAGGGAGAACACGGTGTCCTCGGGCTCCACGGGTTTGGAGCCCGCCGGAGCGGCGTGGGCCGGCACAGCTGTGGCGGCAGCCGGTGCCTCGGTCATAGTTGCGGACTTGCTCTCCTCGTCGATCATCGACGGTTCACCTTCATGACCACGTCGCCAATCTGGACTTCGTCGCCCTCGCGCAGCGTCGCGGGCTCCACGAGCTGGCGGCCGTTGACGAGCGTGCCGTTAAGCGAGTTGAGGTCCTCGATGATGAGCGCCGGGCCCTGCAGCGAAAAGCGCGCATGCGAGGCCGAGACGAACGGTTCGTTGATGCAGATGTCCGAAGATGGCGAGCGACCGACGATGACGGGGCCGAGCATGTCTACGTGGATGCCGCGGATACCGCGCGGACCCTTGTCCACATCAATCGTCCAGATAGCCGAGTCGCGGCGCTGCCCGCGCACAAGTCCCACGCCGGTCTTCATGACGGCGAACAGGAAGATATAGAGCAGGGCGACCAGGACGATGCGGCCTGCAAAAAGGACGATATCGATGTTCATAAGCGACTATCCCCTAAATTCAAAGGTGCTCAGGCCAAACGTCAGCAGATCGCCGTTGCGCAGCGGGCAGCGCGTAATGCGGCGGTTGTTGACGAGCGTGCCGTTGGTGGAATTGAGGTCCTCGATCGACCAATCCGAGCCCGTAAAGGTGAGCTGGGCGTGGCGGCGCGACACGTTGGGGTCGCGCAGGGCAATGTCGGAAACTGAGCGCTCGCGACCGATGGTCACCTGTGCGGAGGTGATGCTATGGCTCTCGCCGCTCACGACGTCGACGAGCTGGGCGAGCGGGCGCTGCGGGGCGCGAGTGCTCGCCATGTTGGAGGCGATGCCGGCTGCGGCGCCTAGGCCCACGGCGGCACCGGTCGCGGCGGCTCCGCCCATGCCGACA
>UQHO01000062.1 GCA_900540995.1 uncultured Collinsella sp.
CTCAGAACATGTTTGAGAACTGTGCCTGAAGTACGTATTTGCAGGCCCCGAATCGGTGTTGCCTCCCGGCGCATTCCGCAGGGGGAGCGATATTTTGCAGCACGAAGTGCGCAGCAAAATATCGCTCATGCCCGAGGACGCGCCGGGAGGCAACACCGATTCGGGGCCGGACATACGGCTCTACCTGCTCATTTACAAATTCGTAAACTTTTTTGAAAAAAGTGCTTGCACAGTTCTCGAATCATAGGTTATTATCTTCCTCGTTGAACGCGCGGTTCCAACAAAACGAACCCTGAATCAACAACATAGCATGTCGGAGTGGCGGAATTGGCAGACGCGCTAGCTTGAGGTGCTAGTGACCGCTTTTTGGTCATGCGGGTTCAAG
The DNA here is from genome assembly GCA_900540995.1 of uncultured Collinsella sp. Taxonomy (GTDB): domain Bacteria; phylum Actinomycetota; class Coriobacteriia; order Coriobacteriales; family Coriobacteriaceae; genus Collinsella. Next base: position 386 of record UQHO01000062.1, read on the forward strand.
TCCCGCCTCCGACACCATCGCATTTGAGAAGCCTCTTCGGAGGCTTTTTTGTTACCGATAGACGGTGAGGTCCACGATGGAAACGCTTGAACGCAACGAGTGGGCAGATGTTGCCCAACTGGTCGAGATCACGAGCGATGCTGTCATCATTTGCGAGCTCGACGGAACCATTCTGCATGTGAATAATCGCTTACTTGGCTTGATGTGCGAGGAACGTGCCGACGTCATCGGTGGAGATGTTAAAGACGTCCTGTACTCGTCCGCTTTTGAACGTGCGACGGAACATCGTCTGCCATTTGAAACTGATGGCTCCGAGAACGAACTGATGCTCAAGCTGAGTGACGGCTCTTTTATCCCCGTCTTGGTTCGTGCGGGCTCCGTAACGCCTCCACGCATCTTTGGGCGCCGCGCACCACGTGTCCTAGTGGCGCTTCACAGTATCGAGGAACAGTATTCTCACGACCGTCAACTTAAGCGTGCGTTATCGGAGCTTAGAGTGGCGAACAAGCGTCTCTCTGGCACGCTCTCGGTCATTATGAGCACTGTGGGCTCCGATGAGTTACCCAGCCTGCTTGATACCGTTTTGAACCAGCTTGTAGGAACACTCGATGCTTCGGGTGCCGCTATCTATTTTTCTGAGAGCGGCGGTTTTAAGCTACGCGGTGTTTCCAAGGAGCTGTACGACAGCTACCTGCCCGAGTTTTTGCCGTATGGCGCTGGCATTACGACGTATGTTCTTCGCGAGTCGCGTGCCTGTCGCTTGTCGATTCAACAGGACCTTGAGGGCGATAGGGCCGCCTCCGGTATGTTCATGGACCTGGACAATCGTTCTAAGCACCTGTTGCGCGTGCAGGATATGCCTCCGTACCGCAGCGAGATCTGTCTTCCCGTTTTTTACGGTACGCAGATCCTTGGCGTGCTGGAAGTTGGTTGGAAACGCCCCCAGGCACCGCTCGCCTATGACGTTAACGTACTCGAGGTCATTTGCGATTACCTGTCTATCCAGCTGGTCGGCATGGCATCGAGCCTTCGCTCTCGTCGCACGGCCGAGCTTGGCCGCTCGCTCAATGTCTTACGTGATGAGTTGTTTACCTTTCTAGACGATTCCGCCGCGGCTACACAGGCGGTATCGTCCGAGATCTGCAATATGCTCAACTGCCATTTTTGCCCTGTTGAGTATGACGCCAGTCTGGATTCCTACGTCATAGATTTTGAAGGCGGCAGTCGCGTTGCTTTGCCGGACGATCCCGAGAAGCTATTCTTTTCCACGACAACGCCAGCGGCACGTCTGGGGGCTGGCCCTGATGGCTTTGAGGCGTCTGTTTTGGGCGGCACGAGTGCCGAGGACCTTAAACACGTCCGTATAACTCGCGTTGACGAATCGATGCCTATGGGAGGCTGGCTTAGGGCGCATGGTCTGCCTTGTCAAGGTCTCTACGTCGACTCCGGCATCGAGGCGGGGCGCCCGCGCTCTGAGGGTGATGGCAAGCACAGTAACGACGCGATTGTTCCTGCTTCTGTTGCGAAGAGCCCGACGACGCGCGCGCTGCTGCTTCGTGATGGTAGCCAAGAGCCGATTGATGACCTTGAATATGACTACTTGGTGCACTTAGCGCATGATTTTGAACTGATCTACGAAGGCGAATCTCAAAAGCGCGAGGAGCGCCATATCGCTCAGACCCTCCAGATCGGCATGAGAAATTCCCTGGGGGATGTTCCGGGTATCGCAACCGATTCGGTGTACCTGTCGGCCACGAACTCGGCGTTGGTCGGCGGCGATTTCTATACGCTCATCCGTCTTCCCGACGACTGCGCCGTCATGATTCTGGGTGATGTGTCTGGCAAAGGCATTGAGGCCGCATCGATGTCCGCGCTCGTCAAGACGGCCCTGACGGCATATGCCTGGGAGGGCGCTGGACCGGCCCGCATGGCACGCTCCCTTAATAGCATGCTCATGGGCTTTTCGAGGGTCGAGACGTTCGTGACGGCCTTTATCGCCAAGATTGACCTTAAAGCCGGACGCGCAACGTATTGTTCGGCGGGCCATCCTCCGACCATGGTCATCAGGCCAGAGTCGATGCCGCTGGGTGGCGGCGAGGCTCGTGGGGGAGAGGTCGAGCTGCTTGGATGCCAATCGGGTGTAATCGGTGCCTTTGAGAGTATGGTGTACGAGACAGGCATGTTTACGTTCGCCCCCGGCGACATGCTCTTCATGTATACGGATGGAACGATTGAGGCCCGCGACCGCACCGGAGCGTTCTTTGGCGAGCAGCGCTTGCGCGACCTTCTGCTTTCTGTTTCGGGGGAGGGCGTGTCGGGCATTTGCGGCAAGGTCTTGGGCGAGCTTGACCGATTTACCGAATCGGCGCTGGACGATGACATTGCATTGGTGTCCCTTGAGTTTTTACGGGGTCGTTCATAGACGACGCTGGGCGGGCTGAATCCGTACGGTTGGGGAAACGAATGCATTGAGTGGGCTTTTTTGGGGAACCATGGTCGTATGAATGAGTGGAATGACATAGCGGTTTTGACGCCACCAGGCGATATCGACATCGCTACGGTGCCTGCGCTGCGTCGGCGGTTGGATGCTTTGATTGGCCGCGGCGTGCGTCGTGTCGTCATCAACTGTCAGGCTGTTAGCTTTATCGATTCGACGGGCTTGGCATTCCTGCTTACGCGCGCTCGTGAGCTCATGAGGCGAGAAGGCCTGCTTTCGCTCGTCAATGCATCAGGTGAAGTTGTTCGCTTTTTGGAGATTGCTCGTCTTGTCGATATCCTTCATGTCGCGGGGCCGGCACGGGAGTCTATTCCCGCCATTCCGGTGGGGGAGCTGCCTCGCTGGAGTAAGAGCGTCGAGGTCCGTCAGGGTATCGAGAATCTTCCATACTATCGACATCGCATCGCCGAACTCCTTGAATCGCTTCCGTTGCGCCGTGACGAGCGCTACGATGTCGCATTGGCGTCGGGGGAGGCGCTGGGTAATGCCTATGACCATGCGGGCGGCATCGGGTGCGTCCTGACGGTTCAGGCCTATGGCGATCGCGTTGTGGTTGAGGTGCTTGATCGAGGTGCCGGCTATTCTATCGATGAAACGAGCGAACCGGTCGCATCTGAGGAGCGCGGCCGTGGTATCAAGCTTATGCGTATGCTCGTCGATAACGTGGAGGTTGCTCGTCGTACGGACGGCGCCGGCACGCGCGTGCAGATGGTGAAGCTGTTTAGCGGAGCGCTGGAATCGTGTGCCTAGCCAATCGCTTTAGCGCGTTTAGCTACTAAGAACATGCGGCAGACAAGTTTTTTGAAAAAAGTACTTGCGTCTTTTGGACAACTCGCGTAAATTAATAACCCGCAAGCGGACATGGCTCAGTTGGTAGAGCACAACCTTGCCAAGGTTGGGGTCGCGGGTTCGAGCCCCGTTGTCCGCTCCATTGCATTTCCGGACCGTTTAGGCGGTCCTTTTTCGGCGAAGTGGCCAAGTGGTAAGGCAGAGGCCTGCAAAGCCTTTACCCCCGGTTCGAATCCGGGCTTCGCCTCCAGGCAACATCCGGGCGCTCCGGCGCCCGTTTTGTTTTACATATGCGGACATGGCTCAGTTGGTAGAGCACAACCTTGCCAAGGTTGGGGTCGCGGGTTCGAGCCCCGTTGTCCGCTCCATTTGGGCGTTTAGCTCAGGGGGAGAGCGCTTCCCTGACACGGAAGAGGTCAGAAGTTC
>UQHO01000063.1 GCA_900540995.1 uncultured Collinsella sp.
CGAGCCCGGTACCGCTGTGGTGCCGGGCTCTTCTGGTCTAAGGGCGGGATTCGGACCATCGACACCCGCGTCACTCATTTCCCCGCAGGGGGAGTTTTCGAATCCGCCTGGGGGGCACCAGAGGAATATCGAGCCCGGTACCGCTACGGTGCCGGGCTCTTCTGGTTCAATGCCATGTCAAAAGCGAAGCGCCCGCTTGCTGGGGGAGCAAGCGGGCGCCTGTGAGCGAATATGTTTGCGGCGAGAGCCGTGATGAACGGTGGGGTGGCGACTAGTTGGTCGTACCGGAATCGTCACCCGTGCCCGAGCCAGAGCCCGAACCCGAGCCAGAAAGTGCGACTGTTAGCGTGATCGTGCTGTCGGTGGACTGCTTGCCGGTGGGGGAGACGCCCGTAACGGTTGCATCCTCGTTACCGCTCACGGGATTGCCGTTCTGGTCACAGAAGCCGATGTTATAGAAACCGGCGTTGTTGAGCGCGGTAACGGCGGCGGAAATGCTCTTGCCGTACAGGTTGCCTGGGACGGTGGCCTTGCCGGACTTCTTGGCAATGACGACGGTAATCGTGGCGCCGGGCTTCTGCTTGCCGCTGGGGTTCCAGCTGATCACGGTGCCCTCGGTAACCGAGTCGTTCTCCTGGTAGCTCACGTCGACGCCAAAGCCTGCCATATCGAGTGCGTTGCGCGCCTGGGCCTCGGTCATGTCGGTCAGGTCGGGGACGGACGTGGTATCTGGGCCGCTCGAGACCTTGTACGAGATGGTCGTGCCCTTCGCGACTTCCTTACCGGCTTCGGTGCCCTGCTCAAAGACCTGGCCCTCATCGGCCTCGTTGGCCTCCTCGGAGGCGTTGCCCTTCAGGCCAACGCTTGCCAGCGCGGCCTCGGCCTGGTCTTTGGTCAGGCCGACAAGCCGGGGAACCTCAACCTTCTCGGAGGGCTTGGGGCCCTTGGAGATTACCAGGTTCACCTTGGTGCCCTTGGCCTTCTTGGTGTTGCCGTTGGGCGTCTGCTCGGCGACCTTGCCCTCGTCGACATCGTCATTGTAGCTTTGGTCGATGGTGCCGACCTCGAGGCCGGCTTCCTTGATCAGCTCGACGGCAGTCTGCTGGTCCTTGCCCAGCACGTCGGGCACGGTGACCTGCTCGCCGCCAAAGAGTCCTGTGGCAAAGGCCACCACGATGCCGATGACGGCAACGGCTGCCACCATGGCGGCGATGATCTTGTTCTTGTTGGATTTGGGCTCTTCGACCTCGTAGGAGCCGGTGGAGCCCGAAACCGAGCTACGGGCGGTATTCTGGCCGCTCACGCCCGAGACGGGACGCACCATGGCGCGCGTCTGATCGGAAAGCTCGCGAGTCTTGGTGGCGCCCAGCTCACCGGGGGCACCGATGATGCGCGTGGGCTCCGAGACGTTGACGGCACGGCCCGACAGGTAGCTGTTGAGCACCTGACGCAGCTCGTCGGCGGTCTGGAAGCGGTTTGCCGGGTCCTTCTCCATGCACTTGAGGATGATGCGCTCAAGGTCGGCGTCGACACCGGAGTTGATCTGGCTCGGCGGAATAGGCAGCTCGTTGACCTGCTTGAGTGCGACCGAGATAGCGTCGTCACCGTCAAAGGGAACGCGGCCGGTGGCGCACTCATACATCACGACGCCCAGCGAGTAGATATCCGAGGTGGGGCCGAGGTCCTGACCGCGGGTCTGCTCGGGGCTGACGTAGTGGGCGGTTCCCAGCACGTTGTTGTCTTGCGTGAGGTGGCTGTTCTTGGCGCGCGCGATGCCAAAGTCCATCACCTTGATGTTGCCGTCGGGCAGCACCATGATGTTTTGCGGCTTAATGTCGCGGTGGATGATCTCGTGCTTGTGGGCGACCGAAAGCGCGGAGCTGATCTGCGAGCCGATCTGGGCGACCTTCTTGGGGTCGAGGGCGCCGTGGCTCTTGATGCCGCTCTTAAGGTCGGTTCCGCGCAGGTACTCCATGACGATGTAATAGGTGTCGCCGTCCTTGCCCCAATCGTAGACGCCCACGATATAGGGTGAGGAGAGACCGGCTGCTGCCTGGGCCTCCTGCTTAAAGCGTGCGGCGAAGGTTGCGTCGCCGGCATACTGTGGCAGCATGATCTTGACGGCTACCGTGCGGTCGAGAACCTGGTCCTGTGCACGGTAGACGGTCGCCATGCCGCCTGTTCCTACCTTATCCTTGAGGAGGTATCTTCCCCCGAGGACCCTCTGTTCCATTCCTGCTCCTAACATAACTATTCGCTCAACGATGTGTGTAGTACCTATGATGTGGCCGCTGGGGCCGTGTGGCGCGTTGCCGCTAACCCTTAGGCCGCGGCGCGCCTCGGGTGTCCGATTCGATCATGGGCATCACGCTCCCTGTGCGGCAAGCGCCGCGGTCAGGACGATACCGGCGATCTTGGCGGCCTTGACGTCATGCTTGTCGAAATCCTCCAAGGCCACCGAGATGGCGACCGTGGGTGAATCGTAAGGTGCAAAGCCAACGAACATCGAGTTGACGTTGGTGCCGCCGGTCTCGGCCGAACCGGTTTTGCCGGCGACCTTGACGCCCGGAATCTGGGCATCGGTACCGGTACCGGACTGGACGACGGCAAGCATGGCCTGCTTGACCTGGTCGGCCGTGGCGGAGCTGACGGCCTGCCCCAGCGAGCGGGACTGCGTGGTCTTGACCACGGTTCCGTCCGGGGCAAGTACCTGGGCTACAAAGTACGGGTCCATGACCACGCCACTGTTAGCGATGGCGGCGGCAATCACGGCGTTTTGCATGACGGTGGTCTGCGGGCCGGGCGTATGGTCCATGCCGACAGGCTGGCCGGCGCCGGCCCAGGCGGTCTCCCACTCGGTCATGAGCGACGGGTCGGCCATGATGGAGGCCGCGGAGGTCAGGTCCTGGCCGAGCTTTTGGCCGTAGCCAAAGGCGTTGGCAAACTGCACGAGCGTGTTTGCGCCAACTTCGTTTGCCACCTGGCCAAAGACGACGTTGGAGGACACGGCAAAGGCCTGCTGCAGGCTGATGGTGCCGTAGCTCTCGTTGGCATAGTTGGTGACTGGTGCGTTGCCGATGTCCATGGAGCCGGGCGCCTGGTAGGTGCTGGTAAGGCTGGCGGTACCGGTCTCGAGTGCCGCGGAAAGCGTAACGACCTTAAACGTTGAGCCCGGCGTGTACAGCGCGTCCATGGCGCGATTGTACATGGAGCCGTCCTCGCCGCCGCCCGTCTGCAGCAGGGCATCGATGTTGGTGTTGTCGTAGGTGGGCGAGCTGGCACATGCGAGCACCGCGCCGGTACGCGGGTCGATGACCACTACAGCGCCCTTAAAGCCCTTGAGCGCCTGCTCGGCCGCCGTCTGGATGCGCGAGTCGATGGTGAGCTTGGCGGTGTTGCCCGGCTGGGTCTGGCCCGCGAGCGACGCGATGGCGTTGTTCCAGCTGGAGTAGTCCTTAGAACCGGTGAGCGTGTCGTTCATGACGCTCTCGATGGCGGTGGTGCCATACTGCTGGCTCACGTAGCCAACCACGTGCGCTGCCAGGTTACCGTTGGGGTAGGAGCGTACGTAGGTGCCGTCCTCCTGCTGCAGCGACTCGGCCAGCGTCACGCCGTCGGACGTGATGATGGAGCCGCGCTGGATGTACTTGGAGCGGGCGATGGTGTGGTTGTTGGTCGGCATGTCCTGATAGTCCTTGGCCTTAATGACCTGGACATAGGTGAGGTTGCCGATAAGGATGGCGAACAGCGCCGTAAAGGCGAGCACCGCGCGGGTTAGACGGTTGGCGAGCGCAACGCGGCCGAGCACACCGGATTCAGGCGTGTCGAGCAGGCGACGGCGCATGCGCGAGCCGACGGAATGGCTGGGGGCGCCGGGGGGAGGACGGGGGGGGAAAGGTTACGGCCGC
>UQHO01000064.1 GCA_900540995.1 uncultured Collinsella sp.
AGCGTCGAATAAAAAGGGGCCGCCCAAGAGGGGCGGCACGCTAACTTCTTATCAGTTTTTCAGTAGCGAGCACGCGACGACCCGAAGCCGGAGCACAGGGCGGGGAAACACCTTTGCCTCGCGCGACCTGCGGAGCCGTGAGCGAGAGGGAAAGGTGTTTCCCCGCCCTGTGCTCCGCAGTCGGTGAAGGCAGCTTTACATGTCTGCGAGACCTCGGGCAGCGGTGGCGCACATAAACGCCAGGGCCAGAATCACGAGCGAGCCGGCAATGTCAGCCAGGGCGCCCGCAAAGCGACGCTCAAACAGCCAGCTCTCAAAGTGCGGGGCAACGTTGCGCCAAACACGCCACAGCAAGATGCCCATACCGATGACGCCCGGGATATTGAGCAGTAGGATCTCGGAGCACAAAAGACCGATCAGGTTGCCGGCGACAAAACCAGCGTCGCCCTCGCAGTATTTGCGGTAGACCATATACAGCATGTACGCCACAAACGGCTGCAAGCACGCAGAAATAAACGTGACCACCATCGAGGGGTCCTGCGAAAAGACCCCGGTGAGCTTATCCACGCTCGCGGCATCCTTAGAGGCCAGGAACAGGCCAATGACCGCCACGGGCACCACACCCAAGATGACCTCGACCATCGTGAACAGCTTGGCAGTCAAATCCTCACTAGCCGAATTCAAATGGGGCGCCCACTCAGGATGAGCATGCGCGCCAACCTTCTTGTCCTTCTCAGCACGATCGGCCTTTTTACCCTCGGCAACCCGACGACCAGGATCCTTGCGAGTTCCCGCCGCAGCAACCCGAGCCCGAGACTTCTTACCCATAACCAACACCTCACAAGAGGAAACGAATAGCCAACGCTACCCAGTGTACCCTCTAAGCAACGTCACCGCCCCAACCGGCCCCCACAAAAACGTGCCGCCCCATAAGGGGCGGCACACAAACTTCTTATCAGCTTTTCTGTAACGAGCACGCGACGACCCAACGCCGGAGCGCAGGGCGGGAGGCCGGATCGCCTTCCCTCAACGCGACCCTGCGGAGCCGTGAGCGGGGAGGGAAGGCGATCCGGCCTCCCGCCCTGCGCTCCGCAGCAGCCAGCGCCAAGCGCTAGTAGTTCACCACCTGCTCCTCAAAGTACGCCTTCGGGTGGTTACACACCGGGCACACCTCAGGCGCCTCGGCACCAACGTGCAGGTGCCCGCAGTTCAGGCACTTCCACACCTTCACGCCCTCACGCTCAAACACCTCGCCCGACTCGATGCGCTCGACGAGTTTGTTGTAGCGCTCCTCGTGGGCCTTCTCGACGGCGGCGACGCCACGGAACTTCTCGGCGATCTCGGCAAAGCCCTCCTCCTCGGCGGTCTTGGCGAACTCGTCGTACATCGTGGTCCACTCGTAGTTCTCGCCCGCGGCGGCGTCACGCAGGTTGTCCAGAGTGCCCGGAACGGCGCCGTCGTGCAGATACTTAAACCACAGCTTGGCGTGCTCGGACTCGTTGCCCGCCGTCTCGGCAAAGATATTCGAGATCTGAACGTAGCCGTCCTTTTTGGCCTTGGATGCATAGTAGCGATACTTGGTGTGTGCCTGGGACTCACCGGCAAAAGCAGTCTCGAGGTTCTTCTTGGTCTGAGAGTTCTCAAAATCCATAGGTGTACTTCCCTTCAACACGTGCCGCCCATAGGCTTTGAGCGACCTTGTCTTTAGGATGCCCTCAAGCCGCGAATTTAAACCTTACAATCCCGTTCTTCAGATTTGAGCGGGCTACACACTCAGCCAACGATCGCCCTCGGAGCGGCAAAAGCCCTCGCGCTCAAGATCGGCAAGAATGCTTGCGACCAACTCGCGCTCGACCGGCTCTCGGCCGGCTGCCGCTTCCATCTCGTTAACGCCCACCACGGCATCAGCAAGCGTAATCCCCGCCGTCTGCCCATCGCGCGCTGCCAGCAACATACGCACGATATGCGCGCGCTTTTGGCGACGCGAGCCCTCAAACTTGGACTGACGACTATAGCCCGCCGACCGCCTGGACGGATTGGGCAGCGTCTTTTTAAGATACGCGCCGTAATCCAGCAACGCGTAATACCACGCGCGCGGCGTGTCGGCATCGTCTTGAGGCGCGGCAAAGGGCGCAATCTCATCCGCCGCCGCACCAGGGGCCGCCGGACAGGCGGCTTGGATCAGCGGCACCAGTTCGCGATCGGGAACGGCCGGCACATCGGGAAAGAAATGATGCAAAAAGACCGTGCGCACATTGGTCTCCAAATACACGCCCGGAAGATCGAATGCAAACGAACGGATGCCCTGCGCCGTTGCCGGGCCAATGCCGGGCAGAGCGACCAAGTCACGCGTCTCGCACGGAAACTCCCCATCCCAGTCCTCTACAACGCACTGTGCAGCTCTGTGAAGCGCCAAGGCGCGGCGATTATAGCCCATCCCCTGCCACGCATCCAAGACATCGGAAGGGACAGCCTGAGCGAGCGCCTGAACAGTCGGAAAGCGATCGAGCCACGCCGGCATACGCGTCTCCACGCGCGGCACCTGCGTTTGCTGCAGCATGACCTCAGAAAGCCAAATGATGTACGGATCGCGCGTGCGGCGCCACGGAAGGTCGCGATAACGCAGGACCCCTTCCGAACGAATCATCGAACGAAAGGGGTCCTGAATCATGGCTATGCTCCTTATGCGGCGCTATTCCTCCCGGTAAGCGCACGCGCAGGTGGCGTACTCGGGAAACGCTTCGCGGTCGGCGAACTTGGGATCGACGGCCGGGAACTGGCGGTGAGCGACGATGTCGCCGAGCGAAACGGAATCGAGGTAGTCGCGCATCAACGCCTGAGCTCCGGCCCACAGGGGATGATAGCAGCACGCGCCCATGCGCGCACAGTCACCATCGGGCGCGGTGCAATCGTTCATAACCATAGGACCCTGAACGGCCTCGACGACCTGGCGGATAGTGACGTCGTCCGGACTGACCTTGAGACGCATACCACCGTGGACGCCACGCAGGCTCTCCACAATACCGGCCTGGACCAAACCGTGCTGAATCGAGCGGGCAAACGAATACGGAACATTGACCTCTTCGGCAGCGGTGCGAACAGAAAGCAAACACTCCGGATCCTCAGCAAGCATCGCCAGCATACGAAGGGCGTAATCAGTCTTCCTCGATATGTCCATTTCTCCCCTTTCAAGGAATACGAACAGCTCGAACGAGCTCCGGGGCCGAGCTTGTGTCGAGACGCTAAATGACCGCCAGGACATCCAAATGGTAAATCGGATATCCACTGAGTGCCGCGCTTGGAGCGAAATGCATCAGATGCGGCGCACAGTGCAATTTAGTATAACCTAACCCCCTGTCTCGTAGAACAGGTGTTGCGCAACAAAGCTGTTGTTCAGACAGATATACTTATTAGATTTTACTCGCGTTCCCGAAGGCGCGGGGATTCTGGACGAAGATGCACCAGGGCGATCGTTCTATCGAAACAAAGTGCATCAAACGCAAAAAGCCACGTCCGAAGACGTGGCTTTAATTGCGTTGGCGGGAAGTACGGGGCTCGAACCCGCGACCTCCGACGTGACAGGCCGGCGCTCTAACCAAACTGAGCTAACTCCCCAGGCAGTCGTTCGCGTTTGTTTCCGCTCGCGTGCGCTGCGGGGATTAGTATACACAGAAGTCTGTCCGGCACGCAACAACTTTTTTGAAAAAATTTTTCGGGCCTGTCCGGGAGGGTCTCCGGGGCTGAGGGCGGGGGTTAAGTTTGCTGCTCTACAGTCCTGCGCAAGACGGAAAGCACATTAAGTGCTTTCCTTTGCGTGCGGAACTCGCGA
>UQHO01000065.1 GCA_900540995.1 uncultured Collinsella sp.
GCTGCGAACATTTGGTGGGCGTTAGAAGATTTGAACTTCTGACCTCTTCCGTGTCAGGGAAGCGCTCTCCCCCTGAGCTAAACGCCCAAATGGAGCGGACAACGGGGCTCGAACCCGCGACCCCAACCTTGGCAAGGTTGTGCTCTACCAACTGAGCCATGTCCGCTTACGAGGATTAATCTTACGTGATGCCCGCATCCTATGCAAGAACTTTTTTTGAAAAGTTTTGCGACGCCCTCGTGAACCTCGCGAAGACATCAGCCACCACGGAAAGCGCAGGCAAACGCAAACTCGCCGCAAGAGGCCTCTACATCTCACCGAGCATGATCCAGGCAGAGCTGTCCTGCGCGAGCCTGCCGTCTGCAAGCGGTGATGAGGTGAGCAGGACCCTGCCCGCCGGCAGTTCCACGGGCGCTGCGCCGAAGTTCGTCACATACGCCCAGCCGTTGTCGCGGCGATAGGCGATGACGCCGCCCTCAGCACCCTCGGCACCATCCGCAAGGCCGGTGCGCCCGTCAAGATCGAGCCACGCAAGATCGTTGGCGCACCTGCGCAGCTTGCGCCGCAGCCAGAGGGCGTCACGATAGAGCGCAAGCATCGATGTCGGGTCCGCTTCTTCCCTATCGGCAGCGTAATCGGAAAACCATGCAGGCTGCGGCAGATGGGGCGCCGCATCGGCGTCCGCAGGCGAAAACCCAAACGATCCGCCCTGCGCGGGATCGTCCGCCGCTACCCATGGCAGGGGCACACGACAGCCGTCGCGCCCCTTCTCGCGCTTCGGTCCGTGCGTATTGGTCGCAGTAGGATCTTCGAGTGCAGCCCACGGAATGTCAGCCACCTCAAAAAGACCGAGCTCCTCACCCTGATACACGTATGCCGAGCCCGGAAGCGCCAGCTCAAGCAAAAGGGCCGCCCGCGCGCGGCGCTCGCCGAGTTCACGGTCCTCGTCATAAGACGACCCGTCGCGTAAGAGCCAGTCGAGCGCAATCTGATGGTAGCGCGTCGCCTTGATTTGCGGCAGGGCATAGCGTGTCGCCACGCGCGGCACGTCGTGGTTGGAGAGTACCCAGGTCGAGGCGGAATCGGATTCGATGGCTGCCTTCAAGCCCTCCTCGATTGCAGCGTGCATGTCATCATAGGTCCAAATGGCCTTGGCGAACTCAAAGTTGAATGTCTGGCCAAGCTCGCTGGGGCGCGCGTAAAGATACTGGCGCTCGGGCAGCACCCACGCCTCGGCAACGGCGCTGCGCGGCGGGTTATAGCGGTCGAACACGCGGCGCCACTCGCGATAGATCTCGTGGACCTCGTTGCGGTCCCACAGCGGATGGGTGCCGTCGTCAACCATGTCATCGCCCTCGGCGAGATGCCACCGGTCGAGGTCATCGCGGTCGAGATCCTTGGCAAGACCGTGCGCCACATCAATGCGAAAGCCATCGACGCCTCGATCGCTCCAAAATGTCAGGACGTCGCAAAAGAACGTGTGAACCTCGGGGCATGACCAGTCAAAGTCCGGCTGCTCGGGCGTAAACATGTGCAGATACCACTGACCGTCCGCAACACGCGTCCAGGCGGGGCCGCCAAAGTTGGCATTCCAATTGGTGGGAGGCAGCTCGCCGTGCTCGCCGCGACCATCGCGGAAGATATAACGGGCGCGCTCGGGCGATCCGGGGCCGGCGGCAAGAGCGGCTTTGAACCAGGGATGCTGGTTGGATGAATGGTTAGGCACGATGTCGACAATGACCTTGATGCCGCGCACGTGAGCCGCAGCGATCATGTCATCGAAGTCGTCAAGCGAGCCGAGACGTGGGTCGACATCGCAGTAGTCCGCCACATCATAGCCACCATCGACAAGAGGCGATGGGTAAAACGGGCTCAGCCAGATGGCCTCGATACCCAGCTGCTCAAGATAGTCCATCTGCTGGGTAATGCCCGCGATATCGCCCAGACCCGAACCAGTCGAATCCTTAAACGAGCGCGGGTAGATCTGATAGATCGCGGCATCGGACATCCATGAACGCGAAGAGGACTTTTCTGTAGCCATGGGATGAGTCTCCCTTGCAACGAGGTTTTGTGAGATGCCCACGATCATACGCCCAAAGCGGACATTCGCGGCAAACAACGCCACAGCCACGACCCAAAACGCTCGCTCCCTCTTGGGTTCGAGCCCATGCGATGGGTACGAAAAAGCCCGGCTACCGTAGTAGTCGGGCTGCTGCGTTTGGAGCGGACAACGGGGCGTCCGCGTATCCGCTTCGCGGATCCGCACCGGCTTCGCCCGCCCCCCCCCCGCCCCCCCGGCTTCGCCT
>UQHO01000066.1 GCA_900540995.1 uncultured Collinsella sp.
CCTTAGCGCTCCCCCCTCCGGCGGGCTGCTCAAGCGGTACCAGCCGCTCGAGACACTTGCGACCGGCGGTTTTGGCTCCATCGAGATCTGCCGCGACACGCACCTGCGCCGCCGCGTCGCCATCAAGCGCATCCCCCTTATCAACGGTGCCGGCATGCCTGCCAGCGACATCATGGATGTCCTGCGCGAGGCGCACACTGCCGCCATGCTTCAACATCCCAATATCGTGCAGGTCATCGACTTTACGCACGACACCGCCTATGCCTACTTGGTCATGGAGTATGTCGACGGTATGTCGTTGGCCGAGTTTTTGCATCGCGTGGACGGCCACTCGCTCACCTTTGACGAGGCCGCGGCCATTGCCGATGCCCTGGGTCAGGCGCTCACCTTCGCCCATAGCAATGGCGTACTCCACCTGGACATTAAGCCCGCCAACGTGCTCATCGACCACTCGGGCAATGTAAAGCTCACCGACTTTGGCATGGCGCGACTGTCGTCCGCCGGTGGCTTTGGCGGCTCGCGCGGCGGCACCATCGGCTACATGCCGCCCGAGCAGCTCGATATCGAGACCGGCACGGTCGACGAACGCGCCGATGTCTTTGCCCTTGCCTGCGTTATCTATGAGGGCTTGTGCGGCAGCGCCCCCTTTATAGCGGCCACGCCCGCTGACTCGCTCGACCGCATCATCGGCGGCGCCACCTATCCCAGCGAGCTGATACCACACTTTCCCCCGGGAGCCGAGGCCGCGCTCATGAGCGCGCTCTCCCCCATGCCGCAGGACCGCCCCAACAGCATCGAGGCATTTTGCGACCAGCTCCTTGCCGGTCTGGGCAGCGTGCGCGAGGGCCGTCGCAGTCTGGAGCAAATGGTTAGCGAGCTTTCGGATGACGAGCAGGAGCTCAACGATATCGAGCCGTCGCACTACGAGGACGACGCCATCGAGGTCGACCCCGCACTCGGCTGGGCGGGCACGCGCTGGAGCCATGCGCGCGACTACACCATGCGCGCTATCTCGGCGCTAACGTGCGGAACCTTTAGCTTTTTGCTGATGCAAACGGCCGGGGTCGCGGCGCTTCCCGGGTTGGTCGTCGCGGCTATCGCTATTGGCGCGGCAGCCGGCTTGGCACCGCAGATTGGCTCGGCCATCTCGGCCGTAGGCTTTTTGGTGCTCATGGCAAACGCCACCATGCAGGCGCAGGGCATCCTGTCGATGTTGCCCGTCGCGGTGATCTTTGCCGCTGCCATGTCCGGTTGGTGGATCGCCTGGGGTCGCACCGAGGCTGCCGCGAGCGCCGCGCTCACCTGTGCACTCGCGCTTGGCTGTCTGACTGGCAATACCTTCCTGGCAGCTGGGGTCGCCGCCGGCGTCGCGTCATTTTGGCTCGGCCCGGCAAGCGCCGCCGCGGCAACGGGCATGGGCGTGCTTTTTGCCCGTCTGGCCACGGTCGCGCTTTCAGCCGGAGGCGTGCTGGGGCTCGGTAACGTTGCCGCAGCGCTGGAAGACCCGCTCCTTTGGGCTGCCTTTGTGCTGGTCGCGACAACTGCCGCGGCGTCATCTGCGCTGCTCAATGCCCATGCCAAGCGTGCCGATCAGGGCTCAAACCTTGCCGCAATCGCCGCCATCGCTGTCACCGGCATCGGCTGCGCAGCGGCATCCTGTCTTGCACACCATATGGAAATTGCCAGCCTTGCAGCCGCGGTCGCCGCCAAGGCGGCAGTTGCGGGAACCCTATCCTCTATAATCGTTGGGATATGCCTATATTTGCTCGGATACCAAAGAACCTATACGGAGAGTGATCTTTCGTGAACTTCCTGAACATCTTCGAGGACCACGTGGCCGGCATCTTCGGTGCCACCCGTGCCCCGTTCTCCTTTAAGAAGCTTGCCAAGCAGGCCGCTCGCGACATGGAGGATCAGACTCTGGTGATCAACGGCGTCAACACGGCGCCGGCACTCTATACCATCCTGATCGCCGCCGACGACGATCCCATGCTCGCCCCGTTCTACCCCGAGCTTTCGCGCGAGGTCCGCGAGTTTGTGAAGGCGCAGGCCGAAAAGCGCCGCTATGTCTTTGTCGGCGAGCCCCTCGTGCGCTTTATGATCGATCCGCAGCTGCGCGCCGGCAAGTTCTCGGTCTTTGCCGAGAACGTCGATGCCCCCACGCTCGGCCGCCTGTACGAAGAAGAGCGCGCCTATCAAAACGGCCTGGGCCAGAACAACTCCGCGGCAAGC
>UQHO01000067.1 GCA_900540995.1 uncultured Collinsella sp.
CGGCTCCGACCTGCAGGCGCGGCGGCCTGAGCAGCAGCCACGCTCGCCGGCACCGCGGCATTGGCAACCATGGCCTCCAGGCGTGCCACGCGCTCGGCCAATGCCTCAATCGTTATATCAGCCTCGGGACGTGCCAGGCGCGTGCAGGCGATCTCGAGCACCAGGCGCACGTCGCTCGCGCCCCTCATCTCCAGTGCGGCATCGTCGAGCACTGTCAGCACACGGGCCAGGCGGTCGGCAGGATGCTCGCCAAAGACAGCGGCCTCGGCAGCAAGCGCCTCGGCCTGCTCGGAGCCGCCCTCAAACAGCTCGGCGCGGGCACCGGCAACGCAGGCAACGTACACGTCACGCACATGCGCCACCAGGTCGCGCGTCAGCTCCAGCAGGTCGTTTCCTTCCTCGACCTGCGCACGAATCAGTCCATAGAGCTCGGCAACATCGCGATCGGCAATGGCGCGGGAAAACTCGCCCAGAATCTGGTCCGAAACCTCGCCTAAAAGCGAGCGGGCGTCGTCCGCATGCACAGAACCGTTGCCAAAGACGCTCAGCTGCTCCAGCGTGGACAACGCGTCGCGCATGCCGCCCTTGGCATGGCGCGCCACGATGGTCAGCGCCTCGTCGTCGTAATCGAAGCCCTCCTGCTCGCACACGTATGCCAAGCGATGCTCAATATCCTCGTTGCCGATGCGATGGAAATCGAAACGCTGGCAGCGCGAGAGGATGGTCTCCAGAATCTTTTGCGGATCGGTGGTGCACAGCACAAAGATCACGTGCGCCGGCGGCTCCTCGAGCGTCTTGAGCAGCGCGTTGAACGCCGCCGTTGTGAGCATGTGGACCTCGTCGATGATATAAATCTTGTACTTGCCGCGCACCGGGGCAAAGTTGACGGAGTTGATGATCTCCTCGCGCACGTTGTCCACGCCGGTACGGCTTGCGGCATCGAGCTCGTAGACATCGGGGTGGTTGCCCTCGGCAATGAGCTCGCACTCCTCGCAAGTACCGTCGGGCATGCAGCCGCTTGCACCCTCGGCGCGCGCCGCCTCGGCATTGCGGCACAGCAGCGCCTTGGCCAGAATGCGCGCCATGGTGGTCTTGCCCGTGCCGCGCGGTCCGCAGAACAGGTAGGCGTGGGACAGGCGCCCCTCGGTGATGGCGTGCTCGAGCGTCGAGACGATATGCTGCTGGCCCACCACGGAGTCGAAGGTGAGCGGGCGATACTTTCGGTACAACGATTCCATGGGTGCTCCCCCGGGTATACTGAGTCTTGTTGCCGCGGTGGCCATGCGGTCGCACGGCATACTGCATTCCATAATAACCCGTACGGCGAGCCCGCCGCGATAGGAGTCCAAAGAGCATGGCAGACGCAGAGAGCAACCTCGTTCCCTCCGAAGCAGCCGACCAGGTCGAGGTCGCGCTCGAGAAGCAGGCCGCGGCCGACGACGGCATTCTGTACCTCAACGAGTACCAGTACGAAAACGACCTCGTCACCGACTTCGCCCGCCTGGTTGCCTCGCCCAGGCGTCGCGGCTCGCTGTATGTCGCCGCGGCAATTGCCGCGCTGCTCGGCATTGGTATGCTGGTGGCCGGCGGCAGCTGGATCAAGTTCGGCGTCGTGCTGATCGTGTTCGGCGCCTTTTTGGCCTGGTGGAGCAAGAACCTCCACCACACGCTTGCCCGCGACTTTATCGATGCCGTCGAGGCCGACGAGTCCATGGGCGGCCGCTATCGCCGCGTCGCCGCCAACGAAGACGGTCTGATGGTATGGGGCAAGAGCGGCAAGTCGCAGTTCTTCCCGTTTGAGAAGCTCGACCACGTGCTCGACGGCGAGCGCATCTTTGTGGCCATGTTCGCCGACCAGGGCGTGACGATCCCCAAGGACACCTTCATCCGTGGCGATGCCGAGCAGTTTGGCTCCTTCCTCAAGGCGCGCATCAACAAAAAACTCCGCATCGAGACCAAACGCAAGAAGATGAAGGCCGAGAAGGCCGCCGCCGAGGCCAAGCAGGGCGACAAGCCCCAGGAGACCAAAGGCAAGCAGCGCAAGCAGAAGAAGAACAGGAAGAAGCGCTAAGGCCAAACCAGACAGGCAGCCTCGCATCCCGCTATCCTCCCCATGCACCCGAGCGTGCTACACTAGCAGCATCTATGCCACCGCGAACGGCTCGGCTCCGCGCCCGCCCCCCGCCAAACCACAGGACATCC